>NZ_JBIVUT010000004.1:0-347652 GCF_044757365.1 Streptomyces sp. NPDC091289 | reverse complement strand
TGCTCGGGCTGCCCGGGGCGGGCTCCCCCCCCCAGCGACCCCCCCGGGGGGGGGGGGGGCGGCGCGGGGGGGCCCCCGCCCCCCGCGACCGTGCCCCGTGCCCCGTGCCCCGTGCCCCGTGCCCCGTGAAAGGCAAGGCAGAACACCCATGGCAGCAGAGAAGCCCGCAGACACCTACGGCGTGACCGCGCCCTACGGCGACGAGCTGAACGACGACGTCACCCGCTGGGACCGCGCCGGCGAGTTCCCGCACGAGAAGTGGAAGCCGCTCCAGCGGTCCGGGCTCTTCACCCTCCCCTTCGCCCCGGAGTACGGCGGCGCCGGCCGGACGCTCACCGAGACCATGGCCGCGCTGGAGGGCCTCGGCCACACCAGCCGGGACGCCGGCCTGAACTTCTCGGCGTCCACGCAGATCGTCAGCGTCGGCATCCCCCTCCAGGCGTTCGGCTCCGAGGAGCTGCGCGGCCGCTACCTGCCGCGCGTGACCTCCGGCGAGGCCATCACCGCGCACGCGATCACCGAGCCGAGCCACGGCTCGGACGTGATGAACATCCGGACCACCGCCGTCCGCGAGGACGACGTGTACGTCCTCAACGGCGGCAAGATGTTCATCACCAACGCCCCGGTCGCCGACCTCTTCCTCCTCTACGTCCGCACCGGCAAGCCGGGCGCCTTCGGGCTGAGCACCTTCCTCGCCGAGCGCTCCACACCGGGCCTCACGGTCGGCGAGCCGCTGGAGACGATGGGGCTGCGCACCTCCCCGATCAGCGAGGTCACGCTGGAGGACGTGCGGCTGCCCGTCGGCAACCGGCTGGGCAGCGAGGGCGCCGGCTTCCTGATCATGGACCACGTGATGAAGCGGGAGGTCCTCTTCTCCTTCGCCGTCAACCTCGGCGAGATGACCCACCGCCTGAAGCGGGTCGTCGAACACGCCACCACCCGGCAGCAGTTCGGCAGCGCCATCGGCAAGAACCAGGCCGTCGCCCACAAGATCGCGGACATGAAGATCGCCGTGGAGACGGCCCGCAAGTGGCTGTACGACACCGGCCGCAAGGTCGAGCAGGGCAAGGACGCCTCGACGGACGTGGCCGCCACCAAGATCGTCGTCAGCGAGGCCAACCAGCTCACCGCCCAGCACGCGATCCAGATCTTCGGCGCCCGCGGCTATCTGACCGACACGGGCATCGAGCGCGAGCTGCGCAACGCCACCGCCGGCTCCATCTACTCCGGCACCAACGAGATCCAGCGCAACTGCATCGCCGCCCTCATGGGCCTGTGACGAGAGGCACCTCATGACCGACACCCTGGCCCCCGCCCCGTCCGAGCAGACGGCCGCCGACGACCTGGCCCGCCTCACGGCGGCCACCGACTTCCTCGATCACGAGCACGAGCGCGTCAAGGCCTTCGTCGACAAGGCCCTGGACGGGACCGACCGCGAGACCGCCACCCAGGTCGAGCTCGCCGTCACCCTCTACTACGCGGTGCGCGACGGCATCCACTACGAGGTCTACGGCGCCGACCTGTCGCCGGAGGGCCTGAAGGCGTCCAGCATCATCGCCGGCGGCAAGGGCTTCTGCCTGCACAAGTCCGTGCTCTACGCCGCCTGCTGCCGCGCCGTGGGCATCCCCGCCCGGCTGCACTACAGCGATGTCCGCAACCACCTCGCCTCCGACCGGCTGCGCTCCTACATCGGCGGCGACGTCTTCTTCCACGGCCTGGCCACCGTGTACCTCGAAGGCCGCTGGCTCCAGGTGACCCCGGTCTTCAACAAGCTCCTGTGCCGGCTGTACGGCATGACCCCGCTGGAGTTCGACGGCCGCTCCGACAGCCTCTACCACCCCTTCGACGCTCAGGGGCGGCAGAGCATGGAGTTCCTCACCGACCACGGCGACTTCGACGACGTCCCGTACGCGTTCGTGATGGAGAACATGCGCCGCAAGCACCCGAAGTTCCTGGACGAGGGCGGCACCGGCACCGTCAGCGGCGGCTCGCTCGCCGACGAAGCCGACGGAGCCGGCAAAGCCGCCTGAGCCGCTCGGTCAGACCCGTACCCGCATCGCCACAGCAGACGAGGAGAAGCACCCCATGACGCAGTTCCAGGCCCGTGAGGACGGCTGGGCCGTGGCCGCCCGTGTCGGAGTCGTCGTTCCGCACGCGGACGTCGGGCCCGAGTCCGAGCTCCAGGCGATGGCGCCGCGCGACGTCTCCATCCACGGTTCACGCGTCCACTTCGGGGCGATGCGCCCCGGCGGCGAGATGGACCCCAAGATCCCGCACGACCCGGTGCGCGCCTTCATCGACCCGCCCTTCATCGACGACGCCGTCGAGCTGCTCGCCGCCGCCCCGCTGGACTCCATCGCCCTGGGGTTCACCAGCTCGGCCTATGTCCTGGGCGCCGACGGCGAGCAGAAGCTCTTCGAGCGGCTCGCGGAGCGGACCCGGGGCATCCCGCTCACCGGCACAACCCACGCGGCCGCGGCCGGCTTCCACGCCCTGGGCGCGGAGAGGATCGCGCTCGTCAACCCGCCGTGGTTCGACGACGAGTTGTCGGCGCTGGGCGCCTCCTACTTCAACGGGCGGGGCTTCGACGTCGTCCACCACGCCCCCTGCGGCCTCCCCAGCAACCAGAAACTGATCACTCCGGAGGCGCTGGTGCAGTGGATCGAGACCGCCGTCGCCCCGCAGCGGCCGCAGGCGGTGCTGGTCGCCGGCAACGGCATTCGCGCCGTGGGCACCATCGCCGGCCTGGAGGAGCGGCTCGGGTTTCCCGTCCTCACCGCGAACCAGGTGCTCTTCTGGCACGCGCTGCACCTCGCCGGCGGGACCGGGGCGGCCGCGCGGATCACCGAGTACGGAGCGCTGTTCGGCGTCCGCCCCGAGGGCGCGCGCGAGCATGCGGGCGCGGGCGCGGGCGCGGCCCGATGAGCATGCTGCCCGCGTACGGCTACCAAGCCGCCGTGCAGGAGACCTGCGATACGCCGGAGTACCACATCCCGCTCGTGTGCTGGCACGACGACGGGGCCGGTGTGCGCGGCCTGGTGCTGTACCGCGGGGCGCTGCGCCCGGCGGAGCAGGTGCCGGGGTTCCGGCGCTATCTCGCCTCCGAGGACCTGGAGCAGCACGCCATGACCGGCCCGTGGCCGCTGCTCGCGGCAACCGCCTGATCCGACCCGTGGCGGGAGGCCGGCCGGGTTCCCGCCACCCCCACCACCAGGAGCCGTATCGATATGACACACGACCTCAAGTGGTCCGACGCGCCTCCGGGAGAGGTCCTCGATCCGGTCTCCATCTGGATCGTGCGGGCCCCGGCCGGGCAGCGTCTCGCACCCGGCGGGGACCCGCCCGACTGGCTCGACGAGAAGGAGCGGAGCCGGCTGGCCTCGATACCGCAGCAGGCCGGCCGGGAGGCCTACGCCTTCGCCCACTGGGCGCTGCGGAGCGTCCTCGGGTCCTCGCTCGGCTGCTCCCCCGGCAGCGTCGGTTTCCTGCGGCAGCCGTGTCCCGGCTGCGGCGGGGCGCACGGACGACCGGCCGTCCGCGATCCGGACCGGGGCGGCGAACCGCCGGAGTTCTCGATGTCGCACAGCGGGGACCAGGTCGCCATCGCGGTCGCCGAGGCCACCATCGGCATCGACATCGAGTCCTGGCCGACCCCGGAATCCGTCGCCGGTTATCTGCCGTTCCTCCACCCGAAGGAGCAGGAGTGGCTGGGCGGCCGCCCGGACGACGAACTCGTCCGGGACTTCGCCCGCCTGTGGACCCGTAAGGAGGCCATGGCCAAGGCGACCGGTCAGGGCATGGCCGCCGTCATGAACCGGCTGGATCTCACCGGTCAGCCGCTCGGCTGGCGGGTGCGGCAGCTGCTCGCACCCCCCGGGTACGAGGCCAGCTTCGCGGTCCCGGCCTCGGTGCACGTCGCGGTCACGGTGCACGAGGAGCTTCCGGAGCCGATGCCGGAGCCGGTGCGGGCCTGACGGCCGACGGCGGGCGGCCCGTACTCCTCCCGAGGGGGTACGGGCCGCCCGCCGCTCCGTGTCCGGACGTTCCCCGGGGCCTGCCTAGATCGTCGCTTCGGAGCTGAAGACCCGGACGCCGTGCTGCTCGACCGACACCGCCACACGGCGCCGGCCCGCGCCGTCGGGGACCGGCTCGCCGGCCACGACGACGGCGGGCGCGTCGAGCTCGACGTACCGCGCGAAGTGCGTCGTCATCCCGTGGACCGCCGAGGAGCCGCCACCGACGGCGTGCGCCGCCTGCCGGGCGGCTTCGAGCAGGAGCATGCCGGGCGCGTGATCGACGGCGTGGTCGAACAGCACCGGGTGCGTGGGGTCCACCCGCAGCATCCACCGGCCGGGCGCACCGGAGAGCGCCGGTGAGAGCACCACATCCTCCGGGGAGATCCGGTCCACCCGGTGCGGATCCACGGGCGGGCCCGCCGGGAGGCAGTTCGCGAGTGCGGCGTCGACGTCCGCGTAACTCCCGCGCAGCCGCCGGTATATGGCCGCGGGCTGGTTGTTGAAACGGGTGTGCGCGGTGCCCATCCGCCGCTCCCCCAGGTGGACTTCGATGTCCATCGTCATGCCGGCGAACCTGCTGCCGCGGCGGACCACGTCCGAGCAGGTCACCACCAGGCGCACCTCCTCGTCGACGGTGGTCACCAGCGATGCCAGCGGGTCGACCGAGAAGCTGAAGTGCTCCCACGCCTGCTTGTACTCGCGCGGCACGTCGTGCACGGCGTGGGACAGCAGCGGCACCGCCTGGCGCACGCTCTCGGCGAGCAGCATCGGATCGTACGCACCCCGCGACGGCCGGTAGAAGGCGTGCCCCCGCGGCCAGCGCCCCGTGACCACATAGCGCCCCGGGGCCTGCTCGGCCCACGCCGTGAGCAGGACTTCCTCACTCCGAAGCTTGTGCACCTGCCACTGGTGCACCTGCGACTGCTGGACCGGCTGGACTTCACGGCTCAGGACAGAAACAGACAACTTGGCCCCCCAAGATCGGTAGCTGATGCGGGTGACTACACAGCGATGCGTGCAGGCAACTCCGTGTACCCGGCTCAAAAATAATGATCCTTCTGTTTTCCCGAGTCAAGAGGGTGTGGCGTTTTGATTTTCCTGGAGGATGATTTGGTCCTATAGCCAACTCAACTTCACCATAACGGACTTGCTACGACCCCGGTCGGCTCGGGTAACGTAAGGAGCATTCTTTTTGGGAAGGTGAGAGATATGGCGCAACTGAAGCAAGAACGGGCGGAGCAGACCCGCCGCGTTCTCCTGCACGCCGCCGCAGAGGTCTTTGACGAGTTCGGTTACGCGGGGGCCAGCATCACCCGCATCCTCAAGCGCGCCGGTGTGACGGCAGGGGCGCTCTACTTCCACTTCGGCTCGAAGGAGGAGCTGGCCAAGACGGTCATGAACAGCCAGCCGGAGACCCTCGTCCCGCTGCTCGACGCCGGTGGTCTGCAGCGGCTCATCGACCTCACCCTCGTGTGGTCGTGGCAGCTCCAGCGCGACCCGCTGCTCCGGGCCGGCGTACGGCTGACGAACGAGCAGGCCGCCATGGGCGGCTCCCTGAACGCCGACCCGTACGAGAACTTCCGCGGGATCATGACCGGCTGTCTGCACGAGGCGCGCGACGAGGGTGAACTCCAGCCGGGCATCGATCCGGCCGTGGTCGCGGAGTTCGTGGTCGCCGCCTGTACGGGGATGCAGATGTACTCCAACGTCATCAGCGGCCGCAAGGACCTTCCCGAGCGCACCCAGCAGATGTGGAACCTGCTCCTCCCGGGCCTAGCGGTCCCGTCGGTGATCATCCGTGCCGACGCGACCCCCGCCCGCGGCGTCGCGCTGATGCCGGAACGGCCCGCACCGTCCGAGCCGACCGACGCACCCTGACCGCACAGCCCCACCAGCCCGACCAGCCCGACCGGCTCGACCAGCCCAGTTGGCTCGGTCAGCCCGACCAGCTCGACCAGTTCGCCCGACTGCCCTGCCCGCCCCGTCCGTTACGACGATCACTACGGAGCCGCATGCTTTCCCTGCGCCTGGCCGCCCTGAACATCGACGGTGTCCTGCTCAACGACACCTTCAGCCCGGTCATCCACCACTTCATCGTCAGCAGAGGCGGTACGTACTCCGCCGAGCTGGAACGCTCCATATTCTCCCAGCCGCAGCACATCGCCGGCCGGCTGCTCTCGGCCGCCGTGGGCGGCGACATGACGGGCGAGGAAGCGCTCGCCGCCTACTTCGAGGACCGCGCCGCCCACCTAGACCGCCACCCGGTCACGATCACGCCGGGCACCCGCGACCTGCTCCTCCGGCTGCGCGCCGCGGGCCTGCTCACGGTCTGCTACGGCGGCCTGGGCAAGGACCACTTCGACCACCATCTGGGCCGCTACGCCGACCTGTTCGACGGGCCGGGCTACGTCTGCACCAACGACTTCCGCCCCGGCCTCCGGGAGATCACCGAGGACGTGTTCGGACTCCGCCCCGCCCAGGCCCTCTTCGTCGACGACGTCGCCCGGGTCGCTGACGTGGCCCGCGATCTCGGCACCGCTTTCGTCGGCCGCCCCTCCGACTTCGTCCACAGCCACCAGCGCGCGCTCATGCGGGAGTCGGGCGTACGCCACATGATCGGCGGCCTCGACGAGCTCGACGACGCCCTGCTGCACCGGATCGACCGGGAAATGAGCCGGGAGACGAGCCGGGAGTCGAGCTCGGACACCTCCTGGCGCGACGCGCTGTCCGCGGCCGGCCAGGGAACGTACGCGTGACGCCGGGCGGACCGCTGCTGCCCGGCAAGGTGGCGCTGATCACCGGCGCCTCCAGCGGAATCGGCGCGGCGGCGGCCCGGCACTTCGCCGACGAGGGAGCCGCCGTCGTGCTCGTGGCCCGCCGGGCCGGCCTGGTCGAAGAGGTCGCCGAGCGCATCAGGAAGGACGGCGGCCGGGCCGTGGCCGTACCGGGCGACGTCACCGTCCGGGCGGACATGGACCAGGCGGTCGCCACGGCGGTCGACCGGTTCGGCGGGCTCGACTGCGCGTTCAACAACGCCGGTTACGCCAGCGCGGGAACGGTCCTGCACGAACTCCCCGAGGACGTCTTCGAGCGCACGATGGACGTCAATCTGCGCGGTGTGTGGAACTGTCTGCGCGCCCAGATCCCCGCCATGCTGCCGGCCGGTGCGGGCTCGGTCGTCAACACCTCCAGCGTCGCGGGCGTCCGCGCCACCTCCGCCTCCGCCCCCTATGTGGCCGCGAAGCACGCGGTCCTCGGCCTGACCAGGGCGGCGGCGGCCGAGTACGGCGCGTTCGGCATCCGCGTCAACGCCCTCGTGGTGGGCAGCACCGATACGGAGATGATGGACGGCGTCCTCGCGGGCGGGCCCTCCGTGCGGGCCGGCTTCGGCGGCAAGGCGATCCAGCAGCGCCTCGCCGATCCGGCCGAGATCGCCCGCGCCGCCGCCTGGCTCTGCTCGGACGCCTCGTCGTTCACCACCGGATCCGCCCTCGCGGTGGACGGCGGCAGAACCGCGAAGTGACGGCACGCCCAACGCCCCAGGCGCCTGCTGCCCTTGCCGGAGAAGGCCAGGAAGGGAAGCGGGCGCCTGGGGCGTACGGTCGGAGCGTCGGGACGGACGTCAGACCTGAACCGGGCTGGGACGGTCCGCGAGCTGCCCGGACTCCTGGGTCCCGGCGGGCGCCGCCTCGGGCTTCGTCCGGTCGGCGAGCTTGAGCCAGATGACGCCGACGATGATGACGGCCAGCCAGATGCCCTTGGCCAGGGTGAGGGTCTCGTCGAAGAAGAGCGGGCCGAGGACCGCGGCGCCGACCGCGCCGATACCCGCCCAGACGGCATAGCCGATGCTCACGTCGATGGTGCGGAGGGCGAGGCTCAGTGCGTAGAGCGTCAGCAGGAAGAACACCACCGCGACCAGGGACCAGGTCAGGACGGTGAAGCCTTCGCTGCCTCCGACGGCGAGCGCGTACCCGATCTCGAAGACTCCGGCGAGCAGGAGCGAGAGCCAGGCGTTGGTGGAGCTCTTGGCTGCGTTGGACATGGGAGGTGAGTCCTCTCTCAGGGGTGTCGTCAGGTGGTTGCGTGGGAGGGGCCGGGAGTCGCGCTCCGGGCTCAGGCGGAACCGCTCAGCTGCAGGCCGACGACGCCACCGATGACGAGGAGGATGCCGATCGCCTTGTTCGTGTTCAGACGCTGGCCGAAGAACAGCGCACCGAGGACGGTGATACCGACGCCCGCGACGGAGGTCCACAGGGCGTAGCCGACGCCGACGTCGAAGGTCAGCAGCGCCTTGCTGAGGAAGAAGGTCGCGGCGGCGCCGCTGGCCAGGGTGATGCCGGTCCACTTGCGGTTCTTGAAGCCCTCGGCCTTTCCGGCGGCGATGGCGACGAGGATCTCGAAGGCGACGGCGATGGCGAGGTAGAGCCAGTGCATGGGAAGTCCTTCCGTGCGGTGAGAAGCGGTGGGGTGTCGAGCGGTGGGGTGTGAAGCAGCGGGGTGTGGAGCAGTGAGGTGTGACGCGCTATCGCGCGGCGCGGCTCAGGGTGAGGAAGTCCTGGAACGGCTGCTCCGCTTCGGGGAGTTGGAGCGCCGTGACCTTGATGGGCCAGTCCGCCGGGTCCTCGGCGAAGAGGGTGTACGTGCTCGTGTAGTCGAAGCCGTACTGCGCGGCGGTCCTGCGGTCGGCGGCGTGCGCGATGTGGCCGATGCCGGCGTAGCGCGCCGCCAGGTAGCACAGGGCACAGGGTTCACCGGAGGCGATCAGGGTGGCTCCCGCCAGGGAGCGGATCCCGTGCTTGGCGGCGGCCTCCCGGAGGGCGACGACCTCGGCGTGTGCGGTCGGGTCGTTGTCCTCGCGGACCCGGTTGAAGCCGGTCCCCAGGATCCGTCCGCCGCCCACGACCACGCCGGAGAAGGGGATGCCCCCCTGCGCGACGTGCTCACGGCTGAGCCGGATCGCTTCGTGGGCGTGGCCCATCAGTTCGCTTTCGTGTGTACCCATGAGCGGTTCGTCTCCCGAGTTGCCCTGTATCGTTCAGTTGCCTGCACATGCAAGGGAATGTTTCCCGTAAGGCGCCGCAGAAAGCTTGGCTCGTGGGGTTAATCTTGCATGTGCATCTAACAACTGTCAAGCGGTGGCGTGCGCCCGGGCGTTGCCCAACGTCGCCAGCGGCTCCAGCAGCCGGGGGTCGAACGCCGCCCGGTCCGTGCCCGCGGCCACCCGGCGCGGCAGGTCGGGGTTGGCCAGCGCGGCCGTCCCGATCGCCAGGAGGTCGGCGTGCCCCTCGTCCAGGACGCGCCGTGCCACCGCGTCCCGGTGCAGCCCGCCATTGGCGATGACGGGGAGCCCGGTGACCGTCCGGGCGAGCGCGGGAAGCGTCCGCCCCTCCGGGAACCAGTCCCGTCCGCTGCCCGCGAGATGCAGATAGTCGGCCCCGGCGGTCGCGGCCGCCGTGAAGACGGCGCGCGCCTCGGCGTCCCCTCCCGGCCACTGCCACGCGGGGTCGTTGATCTTCCCCTGGGAGAGGCGGACACCGACCGTGAATCCGCTCCCGGTCGCGGCTCTGACCTCGGCCGTCACCTCCCGTACGAGCCGCAGGCGTTGCTCGACGTCACCGCCGTACTCATCGGTGCGCAGATTGGTGTACGGGGTGAGGAACTGGTCGAGCAGATAGCCGTTGGCCGCATGGATCTCCACGCCGTCGAAGCCGGCGTCGCGGGCGCGGACCGCGGCGGCGGCGAAGCCGTCGACGGCCTCGGCGATCTGGCGGCGGGTCATCTCCATCGGTACGGGCCAGGGGCCGCTGCCGCGGTATTTGTCCAGCTGCTCCCCCAACGGCCGTACGGCGGAGGGTCCGGCCGCCCGGTCACGGAACCGGTTGCCCTGCGAGACGGCCCCGGCGTGCATCAGCTGCAGGACGACGCGCGCCCCGGCGGCGTGCGCCCGTTCGACCACCGGCCGCCAGGCGGCGGCCTGGGCCTCGTCCGTGATGCCGGGCTGGTGCAGGTACCCCTGGCTGAAGGCCCGGTCGGTGTAGGTCCCCTCGGTGATGAGGAGTCCGAAGCCGCCCTCGGCGAAGGCCGCGTAGTAGTCGGCCATCTCCGGTGTGGCCCGGCCGTCCTCGGTCGCGGAGACCCGGGTCATGGGGGCGACGGCGAATCTGTTGCACAGTTCGAGTCCCGCGAACCGGCAGGCGGAGAGCGCGGGATGGGTGCCGGGCAACTCAGCAGCTCCCGTCGATACCGCAGGCGGCGCCGTAGACGGCGGCGTCCTCCGCCTGCTGCGCCTGGGCGTCCAGGATCGCCTTGCGCAACTGGGCGGGACGCGGAACGCCTTCGATCCGGGTGTCGCCGATGAGCATGGTGGGAACGGCCTGCACCCGGTGGGCCGCCGCCTCCCGCAGCGCCTCCTGGTGCCGGGCGCGATAGGTGCCGTCCGCCAGCGCGGCCCGGAACCCGTCCTCGTCCAGGCCGACCTCACCGGCCAGGGCGACGAGGACGTCGACCTGCCCCAGGTCCTGGCTCTCCTGGAAGAAGGCGCGGAACATCCGCCGGGTGTAGGCGGTGCCCAGGTCATGCTCGGCCGCGTACTGGTAGCCCTCGAAGGCGAGAGCGGTGTACGGCTGGGGAGACACGTCGGGGAGCGTGATGTCGACCCCCAGGCGGCGGGCCATCGGATAGACGGCGCGCTTCCAGATGTCGGGCAGGTAGTCGTCCTCCGGCCGCAGGGTGGGCTGGGGGTGGGGGCGCAGCTCGAACGGCATCCACTCGACCTCCACCTCGGCCCCGACCTCGTCGATCGCCTCTTCGAGAGGGCCTTCGGCCAGCATGCAGAAGGGGCAGACGTAGTCGGACCAGATCTTGATCTTCACGGGATCAGCCATGCGCAGACCTCCAGGTCATTGATCGCGCAAGCAACAACTTCCCCCGGCAGAGCGGCAGGAGTTGACGGACGACCAGAAGGTTGCACGCTCATGCACTTTAGTGTCAAGCCCGACCCCGCCCCGGGGAGTCGGCGGACCGAGAACCGGCCAGGACTGGCGGGAAACCCCTTGCGGGAGCGCTCCCGCAGCCTGAAGGATCCCCGCATGACTCCTCCGCCGCCGCCCGTGCTGCGTCCGTACCGCCCCGAGGACCGCGAGGCCCTCTTCGACATCTGCGTACGCACCGGGGACGCGGGCGAGGACGCCCGCCATCTCTACCCGGACCCCAGCCTGCTGCCGAACATCTTCGCGGCGCCCTACGCCGCCCTGGAACCGGGCCTGGCCTTCGTGGTGGAGGACGGCGGGCGCGCGGTCGGCTACATCATCGGTACGGCGGACACCGCGTCCTTCGTCGACCGCTACCGCGCCGAATGGCTCCCCGGCCTCGCCGACCGCTACCCGGCCCCCGTACGCGAACCGGCCACCCCCGCCGAGGCGATGACCTCCCTGATGCACCACCCGGAGCACATGATCCGGCCGGAGCTGGCCGACTATCCGGCCCATCTGCACATCGACCTGCTGCCGAGCCACCAGGGAGCGGGGCACGGACGACGGCTCATGGACACCTTCCTCGCCGCCCTCGCCGAGCAGGACGTCAAAGCGGTCCACTTGGGCATGCTCACCGCCAACACCAAGGCCCGTGCCTTCTACGACCGTCTCGGCTTCCACGAGATCCCGGTCACGGACCCCGGGCCCGCGACCTATCTGGGGCGCTCAACTCAGTAACGCGTACGCCGCGTTGAACAGGATCAGCGTGTGCACGAACCGTCCCGTGCGCGACGGCGGGTACCGCCACATCAGCGGCCAGGTGTCACCCCCGAGCGCCGGGACGGGTACGTAACTGATCCGGCCGGTCGCCGCGTTGAAGGTCGTCGCCCCGCGCGGCCAGGGCCGCCCGGCCGTCGACCCCGCCGGGACGAGGAAGTACACCCCGCGCCGGCCGTTCGACTCGGAGACGACGGGCCCCGGTTCACCGCCGACCAGCTCCTCCATCAGATCGGCCAGCCGCCGCCCGTCGTCGCCGTCCACACGAACGGCGTCGAATTGCACGCCCGCCTTGCGGAGGTGAAATCCGGAGTCCGGAATCCATTCAGCTCTCAGCCCACCATTAAGTGCGTTCACGGGACGATTGTGACCCCCATCACCTAGCGTTATCCATGCCTGCCGAGGTGCGTCGCATAGCCGTTGAGCTGCGCGAACTCCACTGGAGTGGAGTTGAGTTCAACGGTTTCGAGTAGTGACCGGTTGAGTTCGGTTGAGTCGAAAAGAGATCGTGTGATGGCGAGTGCTGAGAACAAGGAAACTGCTAGCCCGACGGCGCTCATGGTGGCCGAAATGGCACGCATGATGCGTATCCAGCGGGGGTGGACGCAGGAACAGGAGGGCCAGGAGCTCGGCTATTCGGCGGCGGCGGTCAGCGCGATGGAGACCTGCGCGCAGCCCGCCAGCGACGCCATGCTGGTCGAGCTGGAACGGGTCCTGGGCAACGGCACCGGCGTCTTCCTGACGGCCCGGCGGTACATGCGGATGGAGCGGCTGCCGGAGCAGTTCCAGGACTACGCACTGCTGGAGGAGGCGGCGGTCAGTCTTCAGCTGTTCGTCACCAACGTCATCCACGGGCTGTTCCAGACGGAGGCGTACGCGCGGGCGCTGATCGGTGGCGGATACCCGCCGCTCTCCGACGAGCGCGTGGAGGAGCTGGTCCAGCTCCGGATGGCCCGCGCGGCCCTCTTCGACCGGGACCCGCTCCCGATGATCGAGGTCATCATCGACGAGGCCGTCCTGCGCCGGGTCATCGGCAGCGAGGAGGTCATGCGCGAGCAGTTGCTCCATCTCGTGGAGTGCGCACGGCGTCGCAACGTCACGCTGCTCGTGCTGCCCATGGACGCCGGGAAGTACGGGGAGTACGCGGCCGGTCACGGTGGAATGAGCCTGGTGGAGACTCCAGCGCATGAGCATCTCGTCTATCTGGAGGCGCAGGAGGAGAGCCTGCTCATCAGCGACCCGGCAAAGGTGAGCACGTACGCTCAGCGCTATGCGAAGATCCGGTCACAGGCCCTGGGTCCTCGTGAATCGCTGGACCTCATCAAGCGGTTGGCAGGAGTGAAGGAATGAGCAGCACCCTCCGGTGGTTCACGTCGAGCTACAGCAGCGACAGCGGCGGTAACTGCATCGAGGTCGGCTTCGACTGGCACAAGTCCTCCTACAGCAACGCGGGCGGCGGCGAGTGCATCGAGGTCGCCGCCTGCCCCCACGCCGTCCACGTCCGTGACTCCAAGGTGCCCGACGGGCCCGCCTTCGCCGTCGCGCCCGACGCCTGGTCGGCGTTCCTCGGCTGGACGGGCTGATCGGCATCCGGAGGACAGCCGTCGTCGCGGGAGCCGCACTCGTCCTCGCCTCCGTCGGCGGGTGGTGGCTCCTGTGGGGCGGCGGACCGGGCGGGCCGGGCGACCATGCTCCGCAGGCGATCTGCGCGGTCGACGACACGACGCTGCGCGCCGACGTGGACGCGGACGGGCACCTCGACCTGATCCGCGATCCGAAACGTAACGGCTCAAGTCACGTGGTGTTCCAGCGCGGTTCGGACCGCACCACCGTCAACCCCGGTGCCGCACGCGGATTCTGGCAGAAGCTGCGTGGCGCGACCAAGGAAGACATGGTCACCAAGGGCACCTTCGGCGACTTCGACGGCGACGGCTATCTGGATCTGGCCCTCTTCTACAGCCAGGCGCACCAGGGTGACGATCCGGTGCACAACATGGTCGTGAACGAGGTGCACTACGGTCCGCTCGACCGTGATCTGCGCAGCGAGCGGACCGGCACGGTCGACGTGACGTCCACGACCGTCGTGTACGGGCTGCGGGCCACGGACCAGGACCGCGACGGCCGCTCGGAACTCCACCTGTTCCAGTCGGAGGGCGACGGCGTCGTCGGCCACGCCACGGGACAGCGGGGCGAGAACGACCGGATCACCATGCGCGAGGACCGCGACGACTGGTCCGACAAGGCCGGCTGGCCCCGGTTCAAGCCCGGATGGCGCGACTTCGGCGTCTGCTGAGAGCCCCGTAGGCACGCCGCAGACGCCGAAGTCGCTGGTCCGCTACTTCGCCAGCTTCACGGAATTGATCGGCGTGAAGTTGTAGTCGTGGTACGTGCCGGCCCTCTGGTTGCCCCCGCAGCCGGTGCCGTTGGAGCCCGTGCACCGGTACGCCTTGGCACCGCCGGTCTGGTTGTTGAACCAGCGCTTCTTGCCGATCTGGTTGTAGATCTTGTGGGTCCCGTACGAGTAGAACGCGTGGCTCGGCTTGTCGCCGTTCCAGCCCGCGCCCGGGTACAGACAGACGGCGCCGGACGGGCAGCCGTGGATCGTGCCCGCAGCCTCCGCCGCGTTGGCCGATCCGCCCAGCGTGAGTACGGCGCCGGTGGCGAGCGCGGTGGCGGCCATGGCTGTCCTCGTGATGGTGCTCCGAATCTGACGCATGCGCGTGTTCCCCCTTCAGGTCGTTCGTGCGTTCGTTCAGCGCTCGTTTACGAGCTACTTCGATGATGAGGAGGCCCGGGAAGACCGATCCAGGGGTTTTCAGCACAGGGAAAACGGATACGTTCATTCGGGGGGATTTATGGCACTCCGTATCCATTTCACGGCAGACGACCTGGCACGCATCACCGTGACCACCCGTCCCGACCTCATGTGGGAGATGGTCAACAGCCTGCACACCCTGCAGGCCCGGCAGCCCGCATCCGAACACGCGCCGTGGCTGCGGCACGTACGAAAGCGGCTGGCCAGAAGCGACCTCAGGGGTCCGATCCGGTTGCTCACCACGCTGGTGCCGGCCCGAGGAGACTTCCCGGACTTCCTCACCCCGCCACCGCACAGAGACGGGATGGAGGCCGCCCGTGACTTCATGCTCACCACCCCGGCGGCTCGCCTCCGTACCGAGCTCTCCGCATGCTTCGGGCAGCGCACCCCGTCCTCATGGCTCCGGCAGCTCGCGGAGGGCGACCGCGCCGCCCGGCAGGAGCTCGACGGCGCCATCGTCACGTACTTCCGGGAACTCCTGGCCCCCCAACTGCACGTGATCGACGATGTGGTGCACACCGACCGCGCGCACCACAGCCGGGACGTGCTGGAAGGCGGAGCCGAACGATTACTGAGCACACTGTCGCCGTCGATCCGCTGGGAGCCGCCGACGCTGGTCGCCGACTATCCGCGAAGCGGTGACCTCCACCTGCGCGGCCGGGGTATCTCACTCGTCCCGTCCTTCTTCTGCACCGGGCGTCCCGTCACCCTCATCGATCCCGACCTGCCACCGGTGCTGGTCTACCCGGCGAGCCGCAGCTCCGGAGTCGGGGACCCGCACAGGGGCCTGCCCGAACTGCTGGGGCGGACCCGGGCCATGGCGTTGCGTGCGCTGGCCTCGCCGTGCGCGACGGGCGAACTGGCCCTGCGGATCGGTGTGTCGATCGGGACCGCGAGCAAGCACGCGTCGGTGCTGCGCAGGGCGAGGCTCATCACCAGTACGCGCAGGGGCGGCGAGGTGGTGCACGCCTTGACCCCGCTCGGACGCGAGGTGGCGCAGGGGCGGAGGGGCGGTTCGTCGTGCTGCGGCGGATGACGGACCCCTGTGGGCGCGACCGCGCTCCGACGAGGCCTCCTAGACCGGCGCCGCCAGATCGCGGGCGCGCAGCGCCAGCCACAGGTCGTAGCGGGCGCTCGGGGGCCGGAGCAGCGAGCGCTGGAGGACCGTTTCGAGCCGGGTGAGCCGCTTGCGGGTGCCGGGCACGCTGATACCCAGCTCGGCGGCGGCCGGCCCGAGGCGGCCCTCGCAGCGCAACCAGGTGCGCAGGGTCTCCTCGGAGCCGATGACGGGGGCCAGTTGCTGGTCGGCCCAGTCCCGTACGGCAGGGCGCCGCAGGATGGCGTCGAGGTCCCGCGCCGTCTCTCCCGTACCGGATCCGGTGGTGGCGTACGGGGCGGGCTCGGGGGTGCACGCCGGGGCGGGGGTGGCGCGGACGCGCAGCGCCAGGTCGAGGGCGGCCTGGTCGGCCAGCCGGTGCAGGTCGAGGCCGAGCAGATCACCGATGAGCTTCAGGCGGGCGGCCAGGGTGTTGCGGTGGACCTTGAGGTGGTCGGTGGCATGCGACGAGAACGCCAGCCAGGACGCGGCCGTGGCCGCCAGCTCCTGGCTCCCGGGGTCCTGCGCGCGGCGCGGCACATGGGTCAGGAGCGGGGTCAGCAGCTCGTTCGCCCACTGCCGGCCGGCCGGTCCGACGACGAGCGCCGGATCCGGCGAGACCCCGAACCGGGCGTGCCGGGTGGGGAGTTCGCGGGCGACGGCCAGGGCGTGGAAGGCCTGCCGGTAACCGGTCGCGGTGTCCGCCAGCGGTACGGGTTCGCTGACGCCCACCACACAGTCGCCCACCCGGTCGGCGACGGCCTCGTCGGTCGGAACGGCGTCCCGGCCCTGTTCGTCGGCGGGCATCACGAGGATGAGGTGGCGAGCGTAGACGGGGCACCGCACGATCCAGGACCGGCCGCCGTCCGCGTCCACGCAGACCTGGACCACCTCGTCGCGCCCATCGCGCCTGTCGCGCCTGTCGCGCCCATCGCGCCCATCGCGCCCATCACGCCTGTCGCCGGAGCACTCCACGACACACACCCGTACCGGATCGGGGAGCCGGGGGCGCAGCGCACCGGCGACCTGCTGGGCGATGGAGAGCTGGCCCGTCATCAGCAGGTGCAGCACCGCCTCGCGCCCCCGGGACTCGGCGAGGTCCACCCGGCGGCGCCTGCGCTCCAGCGTCTCGGCCTGCCGGCACAGGGCCAGCGGCAGGACCACGTCGGCCAGCAGCGTGGCGAGCCCGGCGGCCACCGGGCGGGGCGCGACGACGACGAGCACCGGGGCGGCGGGGTCGTCGGTGCTCAGGGGGAACAACAGGGCGGTGTGCGCGCCGGTGTCGAGGGAGTATGCCCGCGCCCCGCGCTCCGTCAGGGCGTTCGCGCTCTCGGCGACCAGGCCCGCGACATCGGGGACCACCGCCCGCGCCGTACGGGCCGCCGCGTGCAGCACCGTCCCGTCCGGCCCGACGAGCCCGGCCCACCCCTCCGCCCGCCCGGCCAGCCAGCGCAGCAGCCCGTCCGTCCCGCCGGCGCGGGCCAGCCGGTGCATCCGCAGAAGATCGTCCGCACGCTCCCGTGCTCGCACCCGTTCCCCGTTCCCGCCCAGGACACAGCCGCGGTGGCGGTGGACCACCCACCCGCCCGACTGTGCGGACTGATACCCCCGTGGCCGCCCCACTGGGCGTATTGAATCTCCCGGTCTCCCTACCCCCCGTTCTATCGTCCGAACGTGTTCCGGCACGTCGGGGGAGACGGGGGAACGCCGGAACACAGGAGCGGGAACACGGCGGCAGCGGCTCACGGGGGTGGTCGCTGTCGCCGGTTCCCGCGTTCCTGTTTCCCGCCCGGGCCCGATTGTCAGTGGTGCCTTCTAACGTCGTACGCAGGAGTCGGATTCCAGCTACCAGCTCCCGGCTTCCGGCTACCGGCTTCCGGCTTCCGGCTTTCGACGTCCGAGGAAAGGCGCCCCATGGAGTTCCGCATCGAACGCAGTGCCCTGACCGAGGCCGTGGCCTGGGCGGCCCGCGTCCTGCCCGTACGGTCACCGGTCCCGGTGCTGGGCGGCCTGCTGCTGGACACGGAGGGCGAGGCCGGGGGCGAGGGCGGACGGCTGCGGATCTCCGGCCTCGACTACGAGGCGTCCGCGCACATCGACGTGGACGCCGAGGTCCCGCGCCCCGGGCGGGTGCTCGTCATGGGACGGCGGCTGCTGGACATCTGCAAGGTGCTGCCCGATGGCCCCGTCGAGTGCGCGGTGGAGGGCTCGCGGTTCACGGTGTCGGGCGACGGCGCCCGGTTCGGCCTCTCCGTGCTGCCGTTGGACGACTACCCGGCGCTGCCCGCGCTGCCGCAGGTCCGGGGCGCGGTGGACGCGGAGCTGTTCGCGGCGGCCGTGGCCGATGTGGCGGTGGCCGCGGGGCGCGACGACACGCTGCCCGCGCTCACCGGGATCCGGCTGGGGCTCGACGGCGACACGATGACGCTCGCCGCGACCGACCGGTACCGCTTCGCCGTACGGACCCTCCCGTGGAAGGCGACCGCCCCCGCCGAGAGCGCCGACGTCATCGTCTCCGCCCGCCGCCTCACCGAGATCGCCCGCTCGCTGGGCCGGGCCGGGCTGGTGAGCGTCGCCCTGGACGCCGGTTCGGCGGGCTTCGAGCACGCCGGGATGCGGACCACCGTACGACTCCTCGAGGGCCGGCTGCCGCGCCACGAGAAGCTGTTCACGATGGAGGACCCGGCCGTCGCCGTGGTGGACCGGGCCCGGCTGACGGAGGCCGTCAAGCGGGTCTCCGTCGTCGCCGACGGCGACAGCCCCGTACAGATGGCCTTCTCCCGCGCCGACGACTCCGTGACGCTCCGGGCGGGTTACGAGGACGACGTGGCCTCCCAGCGGCTGCCGGCCGCCCTGGAGGGGGCCGAGGAGCTGACCGTGTCCTTCAACCCCGGGTATCTGGCGGACGCCCTGGCCACGTTCACGGATCCGTCGCTGCGTCTCCTGCTGCTGGGGGCGGGTCAGCGCGCGATGATCACGGACGAGGCGGGCACGGACACCCACCGGCATCTGCTGATGTCGGTGAAGCCGCAGTTGGGGTGAGCGCCGAAACGGGGGGGCCCGGCGTGAGCCGGACGCACCCCCCGTTCGGGTGGGGTCAGCAGCTCAGGTTCGAGCCGGTGGTGGTGCCGAGGACCTGGGTGAAGGCGGTAAACGTGTCGATCCGGCTCTGGACCTGCGCCGGGTTGCCGCCGTTGCACTCGATCGCACCGTTGATGGAACGGATGGTCTCACCGAAGCCGGCGCCGTCGACGATGGCGCTGTGGCCGGTCATGGTGCCGGGGCCGGACTGGGTGTTCCAGTACCAGAGGCCGGTCTTCCAGGCGATGGCAGCGTCCTGCTCGACCAGGTACGGGTTGTTCAGCAGGTCGATGCCGAGCGCGTCACCGGCCGCCTTGTAGTTGAAGTTCCAGCTCAGCTGGATGGGGCCCTTGCCGTAGTACGCGGACTGGCCGGCCGGGCAGCCGTAGGGCTGGCTCGCGTCGCAGTAGTGCGGGTAGTTCGCCTCGTTGACTTCCTTGATGTACACCAGCCCGCCGGTCTCGTGGCTGACGTTGGCGAGGAAGGCCGCGGCCTCCCGCTTCTTGATCTCGTCGCTGCCGGTGTTGGCGAAGGCCGGGTAGGCGCCCAGGGCGTTGGTCAGGCCCTGGTAGGTGTAGAAGGCGTTCCGGTTCGGGAACATCTGGTTGAACTGGGCCTCGCTGACGACGAATCCGTCGTTCTGACCGGGCTCCTCACCGCCGCCGTCGCCACAGGCGCCGTTGTCGGCCCAGACGTCGGAGGTGCCCGGCGTCTCGTTCTGGGTCCACCACTTGGCGGTGTAGTTGCGGCCGTTGTGGGAAGCGGTGCCGCCTCCGGTGTAGACCGATGAGGAGTTCCAGGCCGTGGCGCAGGTGGCGGCCTGCGCGGTGGCGGCGGGGAGGACGACGAGCGCCGCGACGATCGCGCCGAGCGCGACCAGCAGGGCCATGACACGTCGAATCACGTGATCACACTCCTTAGACGCGGCGCGACGTCCGGCCGTGCGCCGCCGTGGGGGTGCCGACACTCAAGCGAGGATGGTCTGGACCTGTCAAGGTCTAGACCATCCTCGGAGTGGGCGCAGGTTCCACCGGTCCGGGCCGCGGCCGCCCTGAACGTGCGCGTCAAGAGCGCTCTCAACAGCCCCTATTCCGGAGGGAGTCCATCCGGATCACTCACGAACCGGGGCGGACCCGAAGGTAAAATCTTCCGGCCCGCCCAGCATGCGGACGGTTCCGGCCACCCGGCGGACGCACCCACGACAGGCTCAGCAGGTGAGCCCGGACCCCGGGGCCACCCCGACGAGGCCCGTGATGCGCTCGTACCGCTCCACCCGCGCGGCCACCGACTCCGGATTGCCGCCGTCGCACTCCAGGGCCCCGTTGAGCGAGCGGATCGTCTCGCCGAAGCCCGCGCCGCCGACCATCGCGTCGTGCGAGGTCATGGTGCCGGGGCCGTTCTGGGTGTTCCAGTACCAGAGGGCGGTGGCCCAGGCGACGGACGGATCCCGCTCGACCAGCCACGGGTCGTTCAGCAGGTCGAGCCCGAGGGCGTCCCCGGCGGCCTTGTAGTTGAAGTTCCAACTGAACATGATCGGGCCGCGCCCGTAGTACGCCTCACGGCCCGCCGGGCACCCGAAGGGCTGGGTGTCGTCGCACTTGCGCCAGTAGTTTTCCTCATTGATCTCCTTGACGTACTTCAGCCCCACCGACTCGAAGTCCGCGTGCGTCAGGAACGCCGCCGCCTCCCTGGCCCGGGTCTGCGGCGTACCGACGTTGGCGAAGCGCGGGTAGGCGTGCAGGGCGTCGATCAGGCCCTGGTACGTGTAGAAGGGGTCGCGGTCCGGGAAGATCGCGTCGAACTCCGCCTCGCCGATGACGAAGTCGGACACCCCGCCCGTACAGGCACCCCGGTCGGCCCAGGCGGATCCCGCACCCGGATTCTCGCCCCGGGTCCACCACTTGGCGCTCCAGTTGCGGCCGTAATGGGAGACGGTGTCGCCGGCGCGGTAGTCGGCCGTGGCGCTGTGGAGCGGCGCGCAGGGCTCGGCGGCGGGGGCGGTGGCGGAGGCGGCGGGGACCGCCGTCACGAGGGCGGCGGCGAGGGCGGCCGACACGGCCAGGAACTTCGTGAAGCGATCGATGCGGTACAGAGCTGCTCACTCCTTCGGCGCGGCACACCGAGCGCCCCGGCAGGCCGACATGGGGATCACCAGCCAAACCGCATTGGTCTGGACCTGTCAAGGTCTGGACCATCAACGGCCGCGCTGTCCGCCTAAAGTGAGCGACCGTGGACGACACGGATGACGATCGCGGCCGCTTCGCCTGGCACACCGCCGAACAGCGCGCCGCCCAGGGAGACTCCCGCCAGGTGGCCGACCTGGCGGTGGAGCTGACGGGCCGGATCGAAGCGGCGGCCGAGCAGAAGCGTGAGCACGAGCGCCAGCTCGCGCACCTCGTCAGGGTGCTGGCCATCACCCCCGGCCAGGACAGCCTGACCCAGCTCCTGCGGCTGTTCACCCGGGATCAGGCCCCGGGGGTCGGCCTCGCGCCCCGCTTCGTGGCCTCGCTCCTGGCGGAGCACCGGGAAGCGGCCGACCTGGTGGGCCCGCTCTCCGAGCACGACGCGAAGGGCCGGCTGGACGAGCTGTGCATCTGCCTCTTCCATGAACTGATCCTGCGGGACGTGGACGTGGACGCGTTCCCGGCGATGGCCGACTGGCAGCGCGTGACCCACGGGCATCCGCTGACGTGGCTGCCGCCGTACCGCAGCGGCCTGGAGACCCGCGTCGTCCTCCCCAGCCGTTCGATCAATGGCAGCGGACACCCCGTGGGAACCACCCTGCCGACCGAGGGCCGGGTGGACCCGCCGACGCCCCGTACGGAAGAGCGGTCGGCCCTGGTGGACATCGCGACCCTCGACCTGCATGAGGCGATCATCTCCGCCCCGGAGGCGGGCGGCTGGGGGCACTCGGAGGCCTGGGTCTTCGGGACGGACGAGAAAGTGGAGCCGGACCGGGTCCCCGCACTGCTGCCCACCCTGCCGATGGGCTGCGTCGAGGGGCTCGGCACCACGGGCCGCTTCGAGATCGCCCGCCGCCCCGCCGACGAGATCTGGTCCCTGCTCTTCGCCACCGCGTCGGTCGGCAACAGCGGGGCACACGGCGCGTTCGGCCGACTGTGGGCCTGGAAGTCCCTGGCGGCCCTCAGCGGCACCCCGGCGGACGCGAGCGCGGAGGAGGTGGAGCAGCACGTCCGGCAGACGACGTGGTTCCACTTCGAGTCGGACGCGGAGTGGTTCTGCAACGACGCCTTCACCGACTACGGCGTCGCCGCCCTCTCCCCCGGCCGCCGCCGGATAGCGGTGCTCGCCGCGACGGACACCGTCTGAGGCGAGAACGGCCGTGGGGCCCCGGATCGCAACGGATCCAGGGCCCCACGGGCAGGGTGCCGCTCCCTACAGGAACGAGTTGATCTCGATCGTCTCGGTCCGGCCGGGACCGACGCCGATCGCGGAGATCGGGGCGCCCGACATCTCCTCCAGGGCCTTCACGTACGCCTTCGCGTTCTTCGGCAGGTCGTCGAAGGTCTTGGCCTTCGTGATGTCCTCGGACCAGCCAGGAAGGTTCTCGTAGATCGGCTTCGCGTGGTGGAAGTCGGTCTGGTTGTACGGGAGTTCCTCGACGCGCTTGCCGTCGATCTCGTACGCCACGCAGACCGGGATCTGCTCCCAGCCGGTGAGGACGTCGAGCTTGGTGAGGAAGAAGTCGGTCAGGCCGTTGACCCGGGTCGCGTACCGCGCGATCGGGGCGTCGAACCAGCCGCAGCGGCGGTCACGGCCGGTGGTGACACCGCGCTCGCCGCCGATGCGCCGCAGCGCCTCGCCGTCCTCGTCGTGCAGCTCCGTCGGGAACGGACCGGCCCCGACCCGCGTCGTATAGGCCTTGAGGATGCCGATGACACGGCTGATCTTCGTCGGGCCGACACCGGCGCCGGTGCAGGCGCCGCCCGCCGTCGGGTTCGACGAGGTGACGAAGGGATACGTGCCGTGGTCGACGTCGAGCAGCGTGCCCTGGCCGCCCTCGAAGAGGACGACCTTGCCCTCGTCGATGGCATCGTTCAGGATCAGGGTCGTGTCGGCGACGAACGGCTTGATCTGCTCCGCGTACTGGAGCATGTCCTCGACGACCTTGCCGGCCTCGATGGCCCGGCGGTTGAAGACCTTGGCCAGGAGCTGGTTCTTCTGCTCCAGGGCCGCCTCCACCTTCTGTTCCAGGATCGACTCGTCGTAGAGGTCCTGGACGCGGATCCCCACCCGGTTGATCTTGTCGGCGTACGTCGGACCGATACCGCGGCCCGTCGTGCCGATCTTGCGCTTCCCCAGGAAGCGCTCGGTCACCTTGTCGAGCGTGACGTTGTACGGAGTGATCAAATGAGCGTTGCCGCTGATCAGAAGCTTGGACGTGTCGACGCCTCGCTCGTTCAGACCGCTCAGCTCGGAGAGCAGGACCGCCGGGTCGACCACGACACCGTTCCCGATGACCGGGGTACAACCCGGCGACAGGATTCCGGAGGGGAGGAGATGCAGTGCGTACTTCTGGTCGCCTACGACGACCGTGTGACCGGCGTTGTTACCGCCTTGGTATCGCACGACATAGTCCACGGATCCACCGAGGAGGTCGGTGGCCTTCCCCTTGCCCTCGTCACCCCACTGAGCACCGAGCAGCACAAGTGCGGGCACAGGCGTACACCCCTTCCGGGCGGGGCATGTCCAAGGTCAGGGGGCGTACGTAAAGGTCGTACCTGCCGCACGACGATGTACGGCAAAGCCTGAGCCGTCGAACCGGGTGCCCCGGAATAGACGAAGCCCCTGGCGCAATAGCGCAAGGGGCTCTTGCACCAAGATGCTACCCGAGGAAGGACCGAGGTGTCGGCTGCAGAGCCCCCCGGCGACGGCGACGACCAGCTCCTGGTGGTCATCGACCCGGTCGCCCGCCGGACCGACGGCGAGTCCGTGCGTATCGCCAAGGACGTGCTGAGCGCCGGCTCGCACGCCAAGATCTGCCTTCCGGACACCCCCGAGGAGTTCGCGCGGGCCCTGTCCCGGCGGGGTTCGCGTCGGCCCGTGGTGGTCGGCGACGACCACGCGCTGCTGCGCGCGGTGGCCCAGCTGCACCGGGAACGGGAGCTGGCCGACGGCGTCCTCTCCCTGATCCCCGTCGGCGCGGCGCACGCCCTGGAGGTGGCCCACGCCCTCGGCGTCCCCCGGGGCGCGGTGGCGGCCGCGCGGACCGCGCTGGACGGTTCCGTGCGGCGCCTGGACCTTCTGGTCGACGACAGCGACGGCGTCGTCCTCGGCCGCCTGAGCATCCCCGCCCCCGCGCCGCCGCCCGGTCCGGGGGGCCCGCCCTCGGGCGTCACGGCCGTCTGGGACACCTGCCGCTCGCTGATGACGTCCCTGGTCCGCCCGGCCCCGGTCGCCGCCGCCACGACCCCGGGCACGCACCGCCTGCGCATCGAGGCGGACGGGGTGCTGCTGAGCGACCTGGACACGCCGGTACGGGGCGTCTCGGTGACCTCCCAGGGCAGCGGGGGCCTGGCCGACGTCGTCGTCCGCACCGCCTCGGGCGAGGACGTGACGGCGGAGGCCAAGGCCGTCACCGTCTCCGGCGCGGACTTCCGCTACCGGGCGGACATACAGACCGCCGGGCCGGTGCGCACCCGGACCTGGACGGTCCGGGCGGGCGCCTGGGGGCTGATGCTGCCGGGCCCGGCGAGCGCGGACGGGACAGCGGGCGCACGCTGGTAGAAGACGCCCGGAACGTCCCGGAGGTGTTCGTCATGACCAGGATCGCTGTCGGATGGCACATCGACCTCGAATTCGAGGAGGACACCCACCGCACCCGTGCGGCGGCGCTCGTCCGCCTCTCCGACGGAACAGAGGTCCGCGCCCACGGCTACGCCAGCCGCCATCCCTCGGACACCGACCAGCAGCGGGTCGGCGAGGAGATCGCGGGGGCCAGGGCGCTGAACGAACTGGCGATGAAACTGCTGACCAAGGCGCACGACGAGATCGACGAGGCGTCGGGCCGGAGGTCGTACCCGCTGACGTGAGGCCGTTTTCCAGCCCCTCCGGCGTTTGAGGAGCGGGGGTCCGGGGGCAGCGCCCCCGGAAGCGGAACCGGGCCCGCACCCCGCCGCGTCCCTCGGAGCATGGAGACCAAGAACCCGCGCCGCGAAGCCGCCGTCGGAACCGCCGGCTGCCTGACCGCCTTCGCCGGAGCGCTCGCGGGCATCGCGCTCTGGGCCCCGTACGGCAAGGACGGCCTCCTCGACGGCTTCGAGGGCGCGACCAACTGGGACGTGGTGTGGTTCGGCCTGCCCCTCATGGTCCTCGGCGGAATCGCGACGGCCCTGACCGTCTTCACCGCGGTCCGGGGCCGCTGGCTACGAGCCCTCGGCCTGGCCGCCGCCGTCGCGGCACTCGCCGCGATCGGTTACGGCGTCGACGCGCTGGCCGGCCCGCCGAGGCCGGAGTGCTCCACCCCCTGCTGACCGGCCCCGCCCCGCCCCGGCCGGAAGCCCTACACCTCCGCCCGCAGCTCCGTCAGCCCCCGGATCACATACCCCGGGTGCCACTCGGGCTCCGCCGTCATCCGCAGCGCGGGGGCTTTCCGCAGCAGCTCCCCGAAGGAGGCGGCCAGCTCCAGCCGGGCCAGCGGGGCGCCCAGGCAGAAGTGGATGCCCGCGCCGAACGTGATGTGCGGGTTGTCCTCCCGGGACAGGTCCAGCGTGTCCGGGCGCGCGAACCGCTCCGGGTCCCGGTTGGCCGAGCCGAACAGCAGCGCCACCTCCGCGCCCCGCCCGATCACCTGGCCGTCGATCTCGATGTCGTCCAGCACCCAGCGCTCGAACATCTGCAACGGGGTGTCGTAGCGCAGGAGTTCCTCGATCGCGGTGGGCAGCAGTCCGGGGTCGGCGCGCAGGGCGGCCAGTTGCTCCGGGTGGTGGAAGAGCGTGCGCCAGCCGTTGACGGTGGTGTTCACCGTCGCCTCGTGGCCCGCGTTCAGCAGGAGCACACAGGTCGAGATCATCTCCTGCTCGGTCAGCCGCTCGCCCTCGTCGTGGGCGGCGATGAGCGCCGAGATCAGGTCGTCCCCCGGGTTCGCGCGCCGCTCGGCGATCAGCCCGCGCAGATACGCGGAGAAGTCGACGGAGGCCCGGACGGCAGCGGCCGCCGTCTCCTCCGAGGGGTTCAGCTCGAACATCCCGCAGATCGCCGCCGACCAGGGCCGCAGCATTCCCCGGTCCGCCTCCGGGACGCCCAGCATCTCCGCGATCACCGCGACCGGCAGCGGCTCCGCGACCTCGGCCAGCAGGTCCCCGCCGCCCTTCGCCACGAAGGCGTCGACCAGCTCGGCCGCCAGCCGCCGGACGGTCGGGGCAAGGTTCTCGACCGTACGCGGGGTGAACGCCTTGGAGATCAGCCGCCGGATCCGGGGATGGTCGGGGGCCTCCAGATCGAGGATGCCCTGCCCGTTGAGCGTGGTGAACGGCTCGTGCGCGGCGGGCGGCGGGGTGCGGCCGAACTCCTCGTGGCTGAAGCGGTGCAGATACGTCCGGCCGAGCCGCCGGTCGCGCAGCAGGGCCGATACGTCGGAATGGTGCGGGATCAGCCACTGCCCCGTCGGCTCGAACCAGTGCGCCCGGCCGGCGGCGCGCAGCGCGGTGTAG
The DNA here is from genome assembly GCF_044757365.1 of Streptomyces sp. NPDC091289. NCBI lineage: Bacteria > Bacillati > Actinomycetota > Actinomycetes > Kitasatosporales > Streptomycetaceae > Streptomyces > Streptomyces sp. NPDC091289. The sequence continues at coordinate 321,223 of NZ_JBIVUT010000004.1, read as the reverse complement.
GCGGGGTAGGGATCGGCGACGAACGCGGGCGACCAGGGATCGAAGGACACGTGCATGATCCGACGCTACCCGCGCCCGCGCCCGCCGCAAGGCCCCCGGCACAGGTCCGGCGTATGTCCGGCTACCCCGGGGTGACCAGCCGTGCCTCGTACGCGAACACCGCCGCCTGGGTCCGGTCGCGCAGCCCCAGCTTCACCAGGATGCGGCTGACGTGCGTCTTGATCGTGGACTCGGCGACGATCAGGTGCGAGGCGATCTCCGCATTGGAGAGCCCCTGGGCGATCAGGACGAGCACCTCCGTCTCGCGCTCGGTGAGGTCGCCGATCCGGGCCAGGGCGGGCGGTCTCGGGGCCTCCGCGAGCTTGGAGAACTCAGTGATCAGCCGCCGGGTCACCGTCGGGGCGAGCAGCGCCTCGCCCGAGGCCACCACCCGTACCCCGTCGGCGAGCTGCCGGGCGGAGGCGTCCTTGAGGAGGAAGCCCGAGGCCCCGGCCCGCAGCGCCTGGTAGACGTACTCGTCGAGGTCGAAGGTCGTCAGCACCAGGACCTTCGCGTCGGCGTCCCGCGCGACGATCTCGCGGGTCGCCTCGATGCCGTTCATCTCCGGCATCCGGATGTCCATCAGGACGACGTCCGGGCGCAGGGCGGCGACCTGGGCGAGGGCCTGGCGCCCGTCCACCGCCTCGCCCACGACGGTGATCCCCGGCATCGCGTTGAGCAGGACGGAGAAGCCCTCGCGGACCATCATCTGGTCGTCGACGATCAGGACCCGGATGTCGGTGTCGCTCATGCGCGGCCGTCCCGTACGCGTTCGATGACGATCGTTTCACCGTTGCCGTCGTCCGCGTTCCGGGACTCCGGCTGCTGCGACTGCTGCGACTGCTCCGGGTGCTCCGGCTCCTGGGACAGCGGTACGGGGAGGAAGACCGCGATCTCGTACCCGCCGTCCGCCGCCGTCCCGGCCGTCATCTCGCCGTTCAGCATCGCGACCCGCTCCCGCATCCCGGTGATCCCGTGCCCGGCCCCCGGCGAGGGCTTGACCAGGCCGCGCGGGGGTCCGTTGACCACGCGCAGCCCGAGCCCGCCGAGGACATAGGCGAGCTCGACCCTGGCGGTGGCGCCCGGGGCGTGCCGCAGGGTGTTGCTCAGGGCCTCCTGGACGATCCGGTACGCCGACAGCTCGACGCCCTGCGGCAGCTCGCGGACGGCCCCGGTGATCACCTTCTCGGTCTCCAGGCCGGTCTCGCGGACGTTGTCCAGGAGCCCGTCGAGCGCGGCGAGGGTGGGCTGCGGGGCGTCCGGGGCCTCGTAGTCCTCCGCCCGTACGACCCCGAGGACGCGGCGCAGCTCGGTGAGGGCGGCCACCGCGTTCTCCCGGATGGTGACGAAGGCCTGCTCCAGCTCGGGCGGCGGGTTCTCGACCCGGTAGGGGGCGGCCTCGGCCTGGATCGCGACGACCGACATGTGGTGGGCCACCACGTCGTGCAGCTCCCGGGCGATGGTGGTGCGCTCCTCCAGCAGGGTGCGCCGGTCGCGCTCGACGGCGGTGACGGTGCGCTGCACGGTGACCTCGCGCTCGGCGTCACGCCGGATCTGGACCACCGCCACGACGAGCAGCGCGAAGGCGGAGAGCGTCGCCAGGGGCGCGGTGATGGACGGGTCGCCGCCCTCCACCAGCACCCCGAACAGCAGGGTCAGCAGCCACATCCAGGCGGCGGTGCGGGGCCGGGTCCGGGCGGCCACGACGACCATGACCACCACCTGCGCCGCGAAGGTGCTCGCCCCCCACAGCTCGCTGCTCAGGATCCCGCAGAAGACGGTCGCCAGCATCGAGCCCCAGAACGCGGCGACCGGCCTGATGAGGGTCATCACCACCGGTATCGCGGGCACCAGGCCCATCAGGAGGCGCAACTCCCACTCGGCGAAGCCGGCCATCATCACGAGGAACGCGGCGAACAGCACCAGGGCGTGCGGGGTCCAGACGACGCCCTTGCGCAGCCCCTCGGGCAGCCGCCGGATCAGCCGTCCGTCGGGGTTCAGCGGCGGCAGGGGGCGGTAGGCGAGCGCCTGGCGGAAGAGGTCCTCCCGCAGGCCGTCGATCGCCCCTTCGGCTGCCCGGAACTCCGGGCCCTTGGTCTTTGTCTGGGTCTCGGTCACGCTTCCACGGTAGGCGGCGGCGGACGGCGGGTCGTCACCATCGCTACCGATTCCGGGGCATCCCCCTCAAGGACTACCCGCCTCCGCCGTACCGTGTCAGGGACCGGAAAGCCCCTGCTCAGCAGCCCTTTCAGGCCCCCGCACGGAAGTGGTCCGCGTGCTCCTCGGCCCACTGCGCGAAGGTCCGCGCCGGCCGCCCGGTGACCTTCTCCACCGTGTCGAGCACGGTCCGGCCCTCCGGCGGGGTGTCCCGGTAGACGTCGATCAGGAACGCGATCACGTCCTCCGGCATGCCCTGGCCCCGCCAGCTCTCCAGCGCCTGCTCCTCGGTGAGCTCGACCACCTCGACGGCCGTGCCCCGGGCCGCGGCGATGGCCGCCGCCTTGTCGCGGACGGTCAGCACCTGCGGTCCGGTGACGAGGTACTCCTGGCCGCCGTGACCGTCCTCGGTGAGCGCGGCGGCCGCCACCGCACCGATGTCCGCCTCGTGGACCATCGCGCTCAGCCGGCCGACGAAGGGCTCGCGCACCACGCCCTCGCTCCTGATGCCGGGCGCCCACTCCAGGGCGTTCGCCATGAACTCCACCGGCATCACGACGGTCCAGTCGAAGTCGCTCGCGCGCACCGCGCTCTCCATCGGGGTGTCCCCGCCGCCGTGCAGCACGGTCACCCGGCGCACGCCCGCCTTCCCGGCCAGGCCGAGGATCTCCTCACCGGTCTCCAGCGGGGCGAAGAGGCCGCCGCCGAAGGTGATGAGGTGCAGCCCGGTCACCCCGTCCAGCGCGGGGACCAGCGACGCGGGGTCGGTGAGGTCGCCGCGTACGACGTCGACGCCGGCCGGAAGCTCCGCGCGCGCCGGGTCGCGGGTCAGCGCCCGGACGTGCTCGCCGCGCTCCAGCAGCTGCTCGACCACGCGGCGGCCGACCGTTCCCGTGGCTCCGGTCACCAGGATCGTCATGAGGTTCTCCTTCGTCGGTTCCGACTCCGTCTGAGCGGCTACAGAACCAACGTAGAGACCCTTGCGGACACCTTCGGTCCGCAATTCGGTCCAAGATTCGGTCCAAGATTCGGTCCAAGATTCGGGCTGCGATTCGGGCCGCGATTCGGCGTACCCCGGTCACCCCGGTCACGGATTCACCAGGCGAGCTGAGTGATCTCCTCGGCCACCACGGCGCAGGCGTCGGCGGCCGGATCGATCAGCGGGAAGTGCCCGACGCCGCCGAGCAGCGTCAGCCCGACCATCTCGCCGGACTTGGCCGCCGCGTCGACGTACGCCTCGGACACGGCCTGGGGTACGACGATGTCGTCGACGCCCTGCACGATCGCGGTGGCGATCCCGGTCGGCAGCAGCGTCCCGGGGTCGGCGTGCGCCGCCCGCTCCTCGAAGTCGGCCTCTCCGCCCAGGAGTTGGGCGACCGCACCGTCGCACACCCCCAGCTCGACCGCCGCCTTGAAGTCCGCGATCGGGGCCAGGGCGACGACCCCGCGCAGCGGCGGCGGGGCGGGCAGCCGCCACGGCGACCCCTCGGGCAGCACGTGCCGCGCCGCCGCCCACAAGGCGAGGTGCCCGCCCGCCGAGTGCCCGGTGACCACGATCCGCCGCACATCGGCGCCCGGCAGCTCGCGGGCGGCCAGCACGGGCATCGCGTCCAGGGCCGCGGCCACGTCGTCGAAGGTCTCCGGCCAGCGCCCCGCGACGGGACCGGCGCCGCCCGGCCGGGCGCTCTCCCCGCCGTCGCGCTGCTGCGGGATGTCGTCGCCGCCGCGCCGGTACTCCACGCTCGCCACGGCGAAGCCCCGGCGGGCCAGGAAGTCCGCGAGCGGGGAGACATGGGCCCGGCCGTACGGGGCCCGCCAGGCGCCGCCGTGCAGGAGGACGACGAGCGGGGCGCCGGTGCGGCCGTCGCGCGGGGCGTAGAAGTCGACGACCTGGTCGGGGTGGTCACCGTAGGCGGCGGACCGGTCGGGAGCGACCTCCGGATGCGCGAACGCCGACTCCATCTCGGCGACGTCCCGATCACGCGCGGCAGAATCCGACATGCTGCTCAACCGTCCTATGCCTATGCCTATGCAGGTGTCCTGTGCCCAACTGGGCTGACCTGCGGGGACGGTACCAGGACTCGGCACCGCCCCCGCCCGGCCGAACAGACGGTGACGACCCGTCAGCCGACGGTGTCCACGGCCGTGTCCCCAGCCATGTCCCCGGCCAGCACCTCGGCGAGAATCCGCGCCGCCCGCTCCGCGTCGGCGAATCCGACGTACAGCGGGGTGAAGCCGAACCGCAGCACGTCCGGCCGGCGCAGATCGCCGACGACGCCCCGCTCGATGAGGCGGCGCATCACGGGCTCCGCCTCCTCGCAGCGCAGGGCGACCTGGCTGCCGCGTTCGGCGTGCGCGGCCGGGGTGACGGAGGCGACCCGGCCCGCCGGTACGTACGCCTCGACGCACTCCAGGAAGAAGTCCGTCAACGCCAGCGACTTGGCCCGCACGGCGTCCACGGAGACCCCGTCCCACACGTCCAGCGCCGCTTCCAGCGTCAGCATGGAGACGATGTCGGGCGTGCCGACCCGGCCCCGTACGGAACCGTCCGCCGGGGCGTAGTCGGGGGTCATGCCGAACGGGTCGGCGTGCGAGTTCCAGCCCGGCAGCGGCGAGTCGAAGGCCGCCTGGTGGCGCTCGGCGACGTACAGGTACGCGGGCGAACCGGGGCCGCCGTTCAGATACTTGTAGGTGCAGCCGACGGCCAGGTCGACCCCGTGCGCGTCGAGCCCGACGGGCAGCGCGCCCGCGCTGTGGCAGAGGTCCCACACCGCGATCGCCCCTGCCGCGTGGACGGCGGCGGTCAGCCCGGGCAGATCGTGCAGCCGGCCGGAGCGGTAGTCGACGTGGTTGAGCAGCACGGCGGCGGTACGCGGACCGAGCGCGTCCGGTACGCCGTCGGGCGCGACGGGCACGATCCGGTGACCGGTGAGCCGGGCGGCGGCGGACGCGATGTACCCGTCCGTGGGAAAGGTCGTCGCGTCAACCAGGATCTCGTCGCGTCCCTCCCCCGCGAGCCGGCTCGCGGCGACGACCGCCTTGAAGACGTTCACGCTGGTCGAGTCACCGACGACGATCTGGCCCCCGGCGGCCCCGACGAGCGGGGCGATCCGGTCGCCGATCCGCTCGGGCGCGGTCCACCAGCCGCTCTCGTCCCAGGACCGGATGCGCAGCTCGCCCCACTGGCGGGTGAGGACGTCCTGCACCCGGGCGGGTACGTGGACGGGCAGCGCGCCCAGCGAGTTCCCGTCGAGGTAGACGCCGTCGTCGAGGGCGAAGAGCGCACGGCGGTCGGCCAGCGGGTCGGCGGCATCAAGCTTCAGCGCCCGCCCACGAAGGTCTTCCGTCGTAGTCGTGGTCGTGGTCGTGGTCGGGGTCTCAGACATGGCTGCGCGCCGTCCACAGCTCGGGGAACACGTTCTTCGTGGCGCGCTTCTCCAGCCAGGCCACCCCGGCGGAGCCGCCGGTGCCGGTCTTGGAGCCCATCGCGCGCCGGGTGGCGACGAGGTGGTCGTTGCGCCATCGCCAGACGAGCTCGCCGACGTCGGTGAGCAGCTCGCCGAGGCGCACCAGCTCGTCGTTCTGGTCGTCGGAGGCGTAGATCTCCGCCCACACGGCCTCGACCTCGGGCGACGGCTCGTACCGCTGGGTGAGATCCCGGGTGGTGACGGCCTCCGGAATGGCGTACCCACGGCGGGCCAGCAGGGCGAGGGTCTCGTCGTACAGGCTGGGCTCCCCGAGCGCCTTCTCCAGCTCGGCGTACACCCGGGGCGCGCCCCGGTGCGGCACCAGCATGGAGGCGGACTTGTCGCCGAGCAGGAACTCCATCCGGCGGTACATCGCCGACTGGAACCCGGACCCCTCGCCGAGGGATCCCCGGTAGGAGTTGAACTGGGCGGGGGTGAGTCCGGCCAGCGGCCGCCAGGACTCGTTGAGCGCCTCCAGCTCGCGCAGCGAACGCTTCAGGGCGTCGCGCGCGACGGGTATGCGGTCCTCGCGCAGGGCGCGGGTCGCGGTCTCCCACTCATGGACGATGACCGTGAACCACAGCTCCATGACCTGGGTGGTGACCAGGAAGACCATTTCGCCGGGATCGTCCGAGCGCAGGTGCTGGAGGTGGGTCAGGACATCCGCCTGGACATAGTCCTCGTACGGAGTCGTTCCCGCGAAGTCCAGGTGCGGGGTGTCCGCACCGGTGGCTTCGGGGTCGGGGTGATTCGTCGACATTTCTGTCTCCTCGACACGAGCTTCCGGGTAGCGGTCCGCCCCTTCCGTGAGGTGATGGAGCTCCGGTCCCCTGCTCGCATACTAAGCCGCTCCCCGCCCGAGGTGCTTGGGCAGGGAGCGGCTCAGGGGAAGACTGCTCAGCTCAGGATGTCGGCGGCGGTCGGCGAGGAGTCCCGCAGGAACGTCGAGCAGCGCTCGTGCTCCTCGGTCTCCCCGATCGACCCGGCGGCCCGCGCCAGGGCGTGCAGGGCGCGCAGGAAGCCGCGGTTCGGCTCGTGCTCGAACGGGACGGGGCCGTGGCCCTTCCAGCCGGCCCGGCGCAGGGAGTCGAGGCCGCGGTGGTAGCCGGTACGGGCGTACGCGTACGACTCGACGACCCGGCCGCCCTCGTACGCCTCGTCGGCGAGCTGCGCCCAGGCGAGCGAGGAGGTGGGGTACTTCGCGGCGACGTCGGCGGGCGGGGTGCCGGCGGCGAGCAGCTCGCGCGGCTCGGGATCGTCGGGGAGGTGGGTCGGGGCGGGGCCGCCGAGCAGGTTCTCGTGGATGGACATGGCTCAAGTGTGCCTGCCGCGACGCCCCGGCGGCACCGGGGCCCGGCCCCGTGGCACAGCGCGTTCACGCGGGCTTCCGGGGCCCGGCCCGCCGTGGGCGCTTCGGCTGGAGCCGGATCACCCGTCGCGGCGCTCCGGCTCCAGCGGCGGGGCGACCACCCCGCAGTGCACGGCGCACTCGGGCCGCTCGCTCCGGACGGCGGCAGCGGCGGCCGGGGTGCGCACCGTCCACCAGGCGATGACCGCGCCCGCCACCAGGAGCCCGGCGCACATCGGCATCGCCCGCCGGAAGGTCGCGGCGAACTCGCCCGCGTCCCGGTACGCCTCCGGCCCCATCCCGGCGAGCAGCGGCAGGGCGGCCACCGCGATGAGCCCGGCGGCCCGCGCGGCGGCGTTGTTGATCCCGCTGGCCAGCCCGGCCCGTCCGGTGTCCACGGCGGCCAGGACGGTCGCGGTGAGCGGGGCGACGACCACGACGAGCCCGGCGCCGAGCACCAGGACGGCGGGCAGCACCTCGGTCGCGTACCCGCCGAAGGTGGCGCTGTCCGCCCCCACCCGCAGCATCAGGAGCATCCCGGCGGCGGCCAGCAGCGGCCCGACGGTGAGCGGAATCCGGGGCCCGATGCGCCGCCCCAGCTCCCCGGCGGAGGCGGAGAAGAGCAGCATGAGCACGGTGGTGGGCAGCAGCGCGGTACCGGCCCCCAGCGCCGAATACCCGGCGACGACCTGGAGCTGGATCGCGGAGAGGAAGAAGAAGCCGCCGAGGGCCGCGTAGACGCAGAAGGTCACCACGTTGACCGAGGTGAACAGGCGGGAGCGGAAGATCGACGGCGGCAGCATGGGATCCGCCCGCCGCCGCTCGACGAGGACGAACGCCGCTCCGAGGAGCACCCCGCCGAGCGCAGCCCCGATCACCACGGGCGAGGCGCCCCGCCCCGGCGCCTCGATCAGCGCGTACGTCACCCCGGCCAGCGCCAGCGCCCCGAGCACGGCCCCCAGCACGTCGAACCGTCCGTGCGCCGCCGGATCCCGCGACTCCGGTACGTGGCGGAGGGCGACGGGCACGCAGAGGGCGGCGAGCGGCACGTTCAGCAGGAACACCCACCGCCACCCGGGCCCGTCGACGAGCCACCCGCCCACGAAGGGCCCCACGGCCGCCCCGACCCCGCCGAACCCGGACCAGAGCCCCACGGCCCGCGCCCGGTCGTCCGGATGAAAACTGGCCTGGATGAGCGCGAGGGACCCGGGCGTGAGGAGCGCGCCACCGACGCCCTGCAGCGCCCGGGCGGCAATGAGCACCCCCGCGTTCGGCGCGATCCCGCAGAGCAGGGAGGCCACCGCGAACCACACCACCCCCACCACGAACACCCGCCGCCGCCCGTACCGGTCCCCGAGCGCCCCGCCGAGGAGGATCAGCCCGGCGAGCGTGAGCATGTACGCGTTGACGGTCCACTGGAGCGCGGCCATGTCGGTGCCGAGGTCCGCGCCGATGCGGGGCAGGGCGACGTTGATGACGGTGGAGTCCAGCATCGCCATGCCGGAGCCAAGCACGGTGGTCAGAACGACCCAACGCCCGACGGACGAGGCAACCCGAATCTCACCGGGCGCGGGTGCAGCAGCCATGGGGCCAGCTTGCCCCAACCAAGCTCCTCCGGCGATTGAGGAGGCCCGCACAATCAAGCCCCTCCGGCAATTGAGGAGCGGGGGCGCGGGGGCAGAGCCCTCGCAACGGGGCCCGGGGCAGCGCCCCCGAAACCACCCACCTACCGCACGGCCCCCACAGCCCGCACCAACGCCGCAACCCCCCGCTCGACCTTCCCCCGAGGACACCCCACGTTCAGCCGCACAAACCCCGGCGCCCCATAAACAGAGCCCCCCATGATCGCCACCCCCTCCCGCTCCACCAGCACCCGCTGCAACGCGGCATCGTCAACGCCCACCGGCCGCAGATCGATCCACGCCAGATACCCGGCCTGCGGCGGCACCCACCCCAGCTCGGGAAGGTCCGCCCCCAGCCGTTCCGCGACGTACGCCAGGTTCCCCGCCACATACGCCCGTACCGCGTCCAGCCACGCCGCCCCCTCCCGGTACGCCGCGATGTGCGCGGTCAGCGACAGCACGGCCGGCGACGCCAGCCCCTCCGCCGTCTCCATCCGGCGCAGATACTCCGTCCGGTCACGCGCATCCCCGATCAGCCCGTACGACCCGGTGAGCGCCGGAAAGTTGAACGCCTTGGACCCGGAGGAGATGAGCGCCCAGCGCCCGGCCCCCGCCACCCGTGTCCACGGCACATGGACCCGCCCCGCATACTCCTCGTGCACGAAGTCCGCGTGGATCTCGTCGCTGATCACCGCGACCCCGTACCGCTCGGCCAGCGCGGCCGTCCGGGCCAGCTCCTCGGCCGTCCACACGTACCCCGTCGGGTTGTGGGGCGAGCACAGCACCAGCACCTTCGCGTCCGCCCGCGCCAGCTCCCGCTCCAGCGCCTCCTCGTCCCCCACCGGCACCCCCCGCAGCTCGCGCCCGAGCCCGGTGATCGCCTTGCGGAAACCGTCGTACGTGGGGGTGTGGACGACGACGCCGTCCCCCTCCCCCGTCCACATCTGGAGCAGCTGGGAGAGCTGGCTGAGCACGGACGGGCCGTAGACCAGCTGCCCGGTGTCGATCGTGGTGCCGTACCGGGTGGCGTACCAGTGGGCGATCGCCGAGCGGAAGTCGTCCTGCTGCCAGGTGGTGTAGCCGAACACTCCGTGTTCCAGCCGGGCCCGCAGCGCGGCCAGGACCTCCGGCGCCGTGGCGAAGTCCATGTCGGAGATGGTGAACGGCAGCAGCCCGTCCACCCCGAACCGGTCCGCGACCCCGTCCCACTGGACGCACCAGGTGCCCCGGCGGTCGACGGCGGTGTCGAAATCGTAAGACGCACCCATAACAGGCCCTCTGCTCTCTTTCCCGGCACGGCAACGGGCCCGGCCCCCAGAAGGAGGACCGGGCCCGCGACCGTACGTCCGTGACTACGGGTGGTTACTTCAGCTTCGTACCGGTGGAGCGCAGGTGACCGCAGGCCTCGGTGACGCGCGCGGCCATGCCCGCCTCGGCGGCCTTGCCCCAGGTGCGGGGGTCGTAGGTCTTCTTGTTGCCGACCTCGCCGTCGACCTTCAGGACACCGTCGTAGTTGCGGAACATGTGGTCCACGACCGGACGGGTGAAGGCGTACTGGGTGTCGGTGTCGAGGTTCATCTTCACGACGCCGTTCTCCAGCGCGGTGGCGATCTCCTCGGCGGTGGAGCCCGAGCCGCCGTGGAAGACGAAGTCGAACGGCTGGCTGCCGGCCGGCTTGCCGTACTTCTCGGAGACGCCCGCCTGAAGGTCCTTCAGCAGCTCGGGACGGAGCACGACGTTGCCCGGCTTGTAGACGCCGTGGACGTTGCCGAAGGAGGCGGCCAGCAGGTAGCGGCCCTTCTCGCCCAGGCCGAGCGCCTCGGCGGTACGCAGCGCGTCGTCGACGGTCGTGTACAGCTCGTCGTTGATCTCGTGCGTGACGCCGTCCTCCTCACCGCCGGTCGGGGTGATCTCGACCTCAAGGATGATCTTGGCGGCGGCGGCCTTGGCCAGCAGCTCCTGGCCGATGGCCAGGTTGTCGGCGAGGGTCTCGGCCGAGCCGTCCCACATGTGGGACTGGAACAGCGGGTTGAGACCCTTGGCGACGCGCTCCGCGGAGACGTCGAGCAGCGGACGTACGTAACCGTCCAGCTTGTCCTTGGGGCAGTGGTCGGTGTGCAGCGCGATGGTGACGTCGTACTTCGCGGCGACGATGTGCGCGAACTCGGCCAGGGCGACCGCACCCGTGACCATGTCCTTGTTGTGCTGGCCGCCCAGGAACTCCGCACCACCGGTGGAGATCTGGACGATGCCGTCGCTCTCGGCCTCCGCGAACCCGCGCAGGGCGGCGTGCAGGGTCTGGGACGAGGTCACGTTGATGGCCGGGTAGGCGAACTTGCCCGCCTTTGCCCGGTCGAGCATCTCGGCGTACGCCTCGGGGGTTGCGATGGGCATCTGACCGCTCCTTGGGATGTGCGGGTGTGCAGGCTTGAGTCCCTGACCTGGGGGCGACGTCATCGTCGCCCCCATCTTCCCAGACTCCTCATCCGGCTCCACTCGGCGGACCCGGTTTCACGTGAAACCGTCCACCCCGGCCGGCCCGGGCTCAGCCCAGGTCGAGATCGGCCACCGAGTAGACGTGGACGTACGGCAGACCGGCCTCGGCGATCGCCGGGGCGGCCCCGCGCTCGACGATCACGGCGACGGCGACGACCTCGCCACCCGCCTCGCGCACCGCCTCGACGGCGGTCAGCGGCGAACCGCCCGTCGTCGAGGTGTCCTCGACGACCAGGCAGCGGCGGCCCTTCACGTCGGTGCCCTCGATCCGGCGCTGCATCCCGTGCGCCTTCTGCGCCTTGCGGACGACGAACGCGTCCAGGCTCGTACCGCGGGCGGCGGAGGCGTGCAGCATCGAGGTGGCGACCGGGTCGGCGCCCAGCGTCAGCCCGCCGACGCAGTCGTAGTCCAGCTCGGCGGTGGCGTCGAGCATGACCTGGCCGACCAGCGGCGCGGCCTTGCCGTCCAGCGTGATGCGGCGCAGGTCGATGTACCAGTCGGCTTCCAGACCCGAGGAGAGGGTCACCTTGCCGTGCACCACGGCCTTGTCCTTGATCTGCTGGAGCAGGTCAGCGCGTACGTCAGTCATGTCCACGAGGGTAAGCGGTGTCGCACCGGCCCACTGCCGGGCACCGGCTCAGAGCCGCACCCAGCTCCAGGTCGCCGTCATCTCCAGCGGATCGATCGGGGTCACCAGCCGGGGTGCGGTGTTCAGTCCGTTCGGCGGCCCGGACTGCGGCTCCACGCAGACGGCCTCGTCCTGCTCGTCGTAGACGACCACCCATTCACTGCGGCTCCTGACCGTCAGCTCCAGCTGCTCCGGCCAGGTGAGCTTCACGTCCACGCCGTCGGGCATGCCGAAGCAGTCGTCCCACGGACCGGGCAGCGGGTCGATGCGACGCCCGGTGGGCAGGTGGTCCGCGCCGCGCTCCTCCTGCCAGCCGGCGTCGAAGGAGAGCTCGGCGTCCCGGCCGCCGAGGTTGCGGTGGAACCAGGGGTGCCAGCCGGCCTGGGCCGGGAAGGAGTCGCCGTACGTCTCGACGGCGAGGCCGAGCGCCAGGGCGTCCTCGGTCAGCTCGAAGGTCTGCGTCACCCGGCCCTCGTACGGCCAGGGCTCGGCGAGGTCGTAGTAGAAGGCCGCCCGGCCCTCGTCCGCGTCGGCGGCCGTGTGGGAGGTGCGCCACGCGGTGTCCCGGCCGGTGCCGTGGATGGCGTGCGGCGGGGAGTTCGGCGGCAGCTCGTGGAGCACGTCGCCGTTGCGGAACTGCCCGTACCCGGTACGTCCGCACCAGGGCACCATCGGGAAGCAGCCGTACCGCTCGCCCTGGCGGAGCAGTTCGACGCCCCCGACGCGCAGACTGCTGATCCGGCAGCCGTTCCCGGGGTCGACGGTCAACTCGGCTTCGCCGACGGTCAGCCTGACGTTCTCTTCGCTCCTGCTCACCCGACGACCCTACTGGCCGCTCAGGGCCTCCGGCGTCGCAACGCCCGCCCCAGCACGACAGCGGAGGCGAGCGCGAGGGCGGCGGCCGGGGCGACCCACCGCAGGGTGGTGCTCGCACCGCCCGCCTCCGGGGAGGGCACGGGGGCGTAGCGGCCCCGCGGGGGCGCGTGGTCGACCTCCTCGGCACTGCGCCCGATCATGGTGCGGCGGGCGTGCGCGGCCTCGGCGGGCGGTTCGTCCGGAACGGTGAACTCCACCCCGGCGACGGGGTCGAGCGAGGGAGGCGGCACGGGCGAGTCGAACACGGACCCGGAGCCGTCGTCGCCCGCAACGGCATCGGCATCGACCTCAGGAGAAGGCTCTTCGTCAGCCGCGGGAGAAGACGCGTCATCCGCGTCGTCCTCGTCGCCCTCAAGCCCCTCGGCAGTCACCGCCCCGTCCTCACCATCGCCCTCCCCCGCGCCCTCGCCCTCGTCCCGCGCCGCCAGCGACTCCGTCACCAGCTGCTGGGTGAAGCGGTCCAGGAGCCGGTGGGCGGCCGCGAGTGCCGCGCCCTCCTCCAGCTCGACCAGCCGCCCGTCCCCGTCCGCCGTACCGCTGTACGCGAGTGCCGTCCCGCCGTCCGCCTCCGTGAGGCCGATGGCCAGGGCCAGCTCGACCGCGCCGGTGCCCCGGGCCTCCACGCCCTTCCCGGTCACCGAGAAGCGCTGCCCGTCCGGGCCTCCACCGCCCTCCGGGCCGGTGAGCCGCAGCTCGCCCCGGTAGGTGATGGTGTGGCCGCCGGCCCGGAGCTTCAGCCGGCCCGCCAGGGGCGACGCCGACGCGTCGGCGTCCTGCTGGAGACCGGGGACGCAGCGGGCGACCCGGGCGGGATCGGCCAGCACGCGCAGCAGGGTCGGGACGGGAACCGGAACGAACACCTCATGCTCCATGGAAACCGAGCCTAATCGGCCCCGGCCCGGACGTCAGCGCTTCGGCCGCCGAAACCCGGGGACCACCGCGCGAACCGGGGACCACCGCGCGACGGGCTCACGCGTCCTCCCAGTACCGCGGGTGGATCAGCGTCGACGGGATCATCCCCGGCGGCCGGGCGTCGGCGGCGGCCCGCGCGCCCTCGCGCAGCTCCCGGTCCCCCAGCGACCGGGGTACGGGTCCTCCGGCGGCCAGCGTGGGCCGCGGCGCCGGGCCGCCGGGTCCGGCGAGGAGGAAGCCCCAGTCCTCCCGCTCCCGCTCGTCGCCGCCGACCCGGTCCGGGCTCGCGGCGAAGCCGGCGTACCGGCCGGTGACGCGGTACGGGCGGGTCGCGAGGCCGCCCGCGCGCACCGAGGCCTCCACCGTCCAGAAGGTCTGCGGCCGGGCCCCCATCGGTCCCGCGTGCACCACGAGCCGCCCGTCCGGGGCCAGCGCCTCCGCGACCAGCCCGTAGAACTCGGCGGAATACAGCTTCGTACTGGCGGTGATGCCCGGGTCGGGGAGGTCGGAGATCACCACGTCGTAGCGCCCCCGGTCGGCCCGGAGCCAGGGGAACGCGTCGGCCCCGACCACCGTGAGCCGGGGGTCGCGCAGGGCGTGGTCGTTCAGCTCGGAGAGGGCGGGGTCGGTGCGGGCCAGTCGGGTGACGGCGGGGTCCAGCTCGACGACGGTGACCGTGCGGACGTCCCGGTAGCGCAGCACCTCGCGGGCGGCGAGGCCGTCGCCGCCGCCCATGATGAGCACGCGGGCGCGGGGCCCGTTCATCGCGGGGTGCACCAGCGCCTCGTGGTAGCGGTACTCGTCGCGGGCGCTGACCCGCAGCCGGCCGTCCAGATAGAGGTCGAGGGAATCGCGGTCGGCCCCGGTCAGGACGACCTCCTGCACCCCGGTCTGCACGGCGACCCGCACCTGGTCCCCGTACACCGCCCGGCGCGCCGCCCGCTCGAAGTCGTCGACCAGCACCGTGGCGGTGGCCAGGAGCGCGATCACCGAGACGTTGACCAGGACGAGGAGCCACCGGGAACGGGAGCTGAGGTCGCGCCGGAACACCCACAGGACCAGCGCGCCGCCCGCCGCCGCGTTCACCACGCCGGTGAACAGCGCACCGGTCAACTGCCCCAGCATCGGCAGCAGCAGAAAGGGGAACGCGAGCCCGCCGACCAGCGCGCCCACGTAGTCGGCGGCGAAGAGATCGGCGACGGCCCCGCCCGCGTCCTGCCGGTCGACGCGCTGGATCAGCGTCATCAGCAGCGGGATCTCCGCCCCGATCAGCACCCCGATCGCCAGCGAGAACCCGACCAGCGCGTACTGCGACTCGCCGAGCCAGGCGAACGAGGCGTAGAGCACCAGCGCCGAGGAGCCGCCGATCAGCGCGAGGGCCGCCTCGACCATCCCGAAACCGACGGCGGCATGGCAGCGCAAACGTTTCGCGAGAAGGGAGCCGATGCCCATCGCGAACACCATCACGGAGAGCACGACGGAGGCCTGGGTGACCGAATCGCCGATCAGATAGGAGGCGAGCGCGACCAGTTCGAGCTCGTAGACGAGACCGCAGGCGGCACAGATGAAGACCGCGGCCAGCACAAGGAACCGGCCGGTCCTCGGCCGTACGGGAAGCCGCGCCGCGCCCCCTCGCAGCGACATCTGCTGGTCGATCATGATGCGAACGCTACGTCACGACACCGTCGCACCTTGTCACCCACACGGGTGTAAGTGCCCCTGCCGTTCAGGCCGCGGGCGCGGGAATCCGCACCCCCACCCGGGTCCGGGTCACCACCAACTGCCCTTCCTGCGGATACGCGTGCCAGGTGCGCCACCGCACCTGGCCCTCGGTCCGCTGGGCGAGCATCGCGGTGAAGGCGTACGGGCTGCCGGGGAAGGTGCCCGCCAGTCCGTGCGGGTGGTCGCTGACCAGGGCGAGCAGTTCCTGTGCGCGCCCGGCGAACTGCCCCTGGGTCAGGGTCTCGACGCGCGCGGCGAATTCGTACTCCCAGTCCCCGAGCCGCTTCGCGACGCCGAGGGGCAGGGGGGTGCTGCTGCCGGGCATACAGGCCACGGTCTCGGAGCAGACTCCGCGGTCCTCCTGGAGGAGGACCTGGTGGGAGGCGCCGAGCAGCCTCAACTGGAGTTCGGCGCCGTCGAGCCGGAGATCGAGGACCGCCAGGGCGGGCAGCGGCTCCCGTCCCAGCATCCAGGCCAGGTCGGCGGCGCGGGTATCGGAATAGGCCGTCTGGAGGGTGGTGAGCATGGGTGGGCTCCGCAAACACACATGGACACATGGACAGCAGGACGCCCCCTTGATGACTGCGCGTGGGAGGTGGGGAGCGCCCGATCTGGTCCAACTGGGGTCCGAGGGCTGAATGTTCTCTTCGACGAGGGAATCACGAAGTACGCCGCACTCACAGCGTTTTCGACCAACTTGCCGTGGTTTCCATCCCCTCGGGGGCCCACGGGTTCACTTGTTCAACCGAAAACGTCCGCGTCGCTCAACGAAAAGGCGTCCGAAGGGAGTTCACCCTCCGGACGCCCGGTATCGGGTCACTGTGGGTGACGGTGCCCCTCGACGGCCGGGTCAGTCACCGCCGCCCCCGCCACAGCCGCCACCCCCTCCCCCGCACGCATGTCCACCGGAACGTCCGCTCCCCCCGGAGCGTCGACTCCCGCCGGAAGAACGCGTGCCTCCACTGCCGGGAGGACGCGTGCCTCCACCGCCGGAAGCAGACGTGCCTCCACCGCCGGCATTCCGGCCGCTACCGCGCACCATCCCCCACACGAGCCACGCGGCGCCCACCAACGGCGCCCCCAGCAGCAGCACCGTCAGGACGATCTCCATTGCCGTCACCCGCCTTTCTCTCCCCCGAAGCGAGGTCCCCCGACGCTTCCCGTTGCCCGGTCAGCTGCCACCTCCGCCACAGCCGCCCCCGCCACCGCCTCCGCACGACGAGCCGCCGCCACAGGAGTGGCCGCCCGAATGCCCGCCCGAATGCCCGCCGGAGTCACCGGATCCGCTGCTTCCGCAGGACGTTCCGGAATCGGTGCCGCCCGCCCACCAGCCGGCGCCGGCGCCACCGGCCGAGGCCCCGCTCGCGGAACGCCGGCGTCCGGAGCGCGACGCGGACGACCCGCTCCCGCCACCGGTCGCCCGCAGAACGGCCACCAGCCCTCCGACGACGACCACAGCGATCACCACGACGATGAAGCCGACCATGCCGCTCACCCACCTTTCTTCCCCCGAAGCGAGGTCCCCCGTCGCTTCCCCGTTGTTGTGTGACAGGGGCATGCCCTCGCCCTCGGGGCGTCAAAGCGGACTTGAGCAACTCCAGAGCTTCGGCACAGGATGACGCCCATGACACAGGGACGAGCGACCCAGGGAAACCCGGAGCAGGGACGACCGCTGCTCAACCGCCGCCTCGCCGCGTTCGGCACGACGATCTTCGCCGAGATGTCCGCGCTGGCCGTGCGGACCGGTTCCATCAACCTCGGCCAGGGCTTCCCCGACACCGACGGCCCCGAGGAGATCCGGGAGGCGGCGGTCCGGGCGCTGCGCGCCGGCCACGGCAACCAGTACCCGCCGGGCCCCGGCGTCCCGGAACTCCGTAACGCCGTCGCCGCCCACCAGGAACGCTTCTACGGCCTGACCTGGTCCCCGGAGACGGAGGTCCTGGTGACCACCGGCGCCACCGAGGCGATCGCCGCCTCGCTGCTCGCCCTCCTCGAACCGGGCGACGAGGTCATCGCGTTCGAGCCGTACTACGACTCGTACGCCGCCTGCATCGCGATGGCGGGCGCCGAGCGCGTACCGCTCACCCTGCGCGCCCCGGACTTCCGCCCGGACCTCGACGAACTGCGCACCCTGATCACCCCGCGCACCCGCCTGCTGCTCCTGAACACCCCGCACAACCCGACCGGCACGGTCCTCACCCCCGACGAACTGGCCGGGATCGCGGCCCTCGCGGTGGAGCACGATCTGCTGGTCGTCACCGACGAGGTGTACGAACACCTGGTCTTCACGGGGGCGCACCACCCGATCGCCGCGCTCCCCGGGATGCGCGAGCGCACGGTGTCGATCTCCTCGTCGGGCAAGACGTTCTCGTACACCGGATGGAAGATCGGCTGGGTCACCGGGGACGCGCCCCTGGTGGCGGCCGTGCGCGCGGCGAAGCAGTATCTGACCTTCGTCAGCGGGGGCCCGTTCCAGTACGCGATCGCCGAGGCGCTCGCCCTGCCCGACGCCTTCTTCACCGACTTCCGCGAGGACATGCGCCGCAAGCGCGACCTGCTGGCGAAGGGCCTGCGCACCGCGGGCTTCCGGGTGTACGAGCCGGAGGGGACGTACTTCATCACCACCGACATCACCCCGTTCGGCGACGAGGACGCGTACGCCTTCTGCCGCGCCCTGCCGGAGCGCTGCGGGGTGGCGGCGGTGCCCAACTCGGTCTTCTACGACGATCCGGAGGCGGGGCGCAGCCAGGTCCGCTTCACCTTCTGCAAGAAGGACGATGTGCTGGAGGAGGCGGTGGAGCGGCTGGGACGGCTGGGCTGAGCACGGCAGATGGGTCGGACGGTGCCTCGTCCCGCAGGGGCGACGGCTCCACCCGCAGGAGACGGGCCGCACCGGCCGGCAGCCACCAGTTCCACTTGCCCGTCATCGCGACGACGGCCGGGACGAGCAGCCCCCGGATCAGCGTGGCGTCGATGATGATGCCGAGCGCGATGCCGGAGGCGAAGATCGAGACGTCCAGTTCACCTCCGGAGGCCATGGAGGCGAAGGAGCAGAAAAGGATCAGCGCGGCGCAGGTCACCAGGCGTCCGGTCCGTCCGATGCCCCGCACGACGGCCTCCCGGGTGGATCCGGTGCGGTCGTACTCCTCCCGCATCCGGGCCAGGATGAACACCTCGTAGTCCATGGACAGTCCGTACAGGAAGGCGAAGATCGTCACCGGCACGAACGTTCCGATGGAGCCGTCCGGCTTGATGCCGAGCAGAGCCTCGGTGCCCCAGCCCCACTGCCACAGGATGACCATCGCGCCGAGGACCGCGCCGAGCGACAGCAGGTTCAGCACGATGGCCTTCAGCGGCAGGATCAGCGAGCGGAAGGCGCGCGCCAGCATCACGAAGGTGACCAGCGAGAGCACCGCCAGCATCCACGGGAACGCCGTGTAGGTGACGTCCACGTAGTCGATCTGCTGGGTGACGTTGCCGCCGACGAGCGTTCCGTCGGGCACCGCGCCGATGACCCGCGCGATGGTGTCCTCCCCGGCCGCCGAGCCGCCCTCGTGCCGCGGCAGCACCGTGATGACGGCAGAGCCGTCCGCCCGCCAGGCTTCCGACTCCGGCGCGGCCACCGCGTACACCCCGTCCGTGGAGCGCAGGGTGTCGGCCACCTCCGCCGGGTCGGCGCCCCCGGGGACGTACACGTCGAACGAGGTGAGCGTGCCGGAGGGCACCCCCGCGTCCGTCAGCGCGGTCAGCCCCTCCCGGCCGGGGCCCGATTCGGCGAGCCGGTCCGTGGTGGGCACCGACAGGTTGAGCCCCAGCGCGGTGACCGACAGGACGACCAGCACACCGCCGGCGAGCACCGCGGTCAGCCGGCGGAACCGGATCACACGTTCGGCGACGGCGGTCCAGAACCGCCCGGCGGATGCCTCGCGCTCCAGGCCGGGCCGCTCCCGGCCGGCCTCCCGCCGCTTCGCCATCCGGCGACCGGACGAACTCAGCAGCAGGGGCAGCAGGGTCAGCGAGACCAGGGCGCCGGCCGCGGTCACCATCATGCCTCCGACGCCCAGGCTGCGGAGCAGCGGAATCGGCAGCAGCACCATGGTGACCAGGCCGATGGCGACCGCGCCGGCCGAGAACACGATCGCGTGCCCGGAGGTGGCCATGGCCCGCCGCACCGCGTCGTCCCCGTGGTGGCCCTTGGCCTCCTCCTCCCGCCAGCGCGTCACCAGGATCAGCGCATAGTCGATGGCGATCCCGATCCCGAAGAGCGGCAGCATGATCACCGTCGTCTCGTGCACCGCGATGAAGGGGCTCGCCGCGAGCAGCCCGAGGAACGAGATCGGTACGGCGACCAGCGCGGTCAGCAACGGCACGAAGGCCAGCGCGGACCGGAACACGTAGAGCAGGACCAGGATCGCCGCACCGATGGTGACGATCAGCTTCACGGGCACATTGAGCCCGCCCTGGTCCGCCCCGGTGGCCAGGGCGTCGAGGCCGGTGACCCGGACCTCGGAGCCCGGCGGGAGCTCCGCCCGCATCGCCTCCGAAATCAGCGGACCGAGCTCAGGAGCCTCGCCGAGCGCGCTGCCCGGCAGACCGCCCTGTTCCACGGGTCCGCCGAAGACCAGACCGAAGGTGGTCCGGCCGTCCTCACCGAGAAACGCCTCGTCGCCGGTGTCGGCGTACGAGACCACCCGGGCGTCCACCTTCTCGGCGGCGTCCGCGAAGGCCCGCCCGAGCGCCTGTGTCGTCTCGGGGCTGTCGGCCCGCTGCCCCTCGGGGAGGGTGACGACGGGTACGAACGGCCGCTCGTAGCCACCGTTCCCGTACGTTTCCGTGATCTTCTGGTTTGCCTGGTAGCCGGCCAGCCCCGGGTAGGCGTTGCGCTCGTCCATGTTCGGGATCAGCAGGGCGATGGCTCCGCCTCCGGCGAGCAGCAGCAGGATGACGATCATCCGTACGAGCCGCTTCCGCCCGAGGACGAAGCTGCAGAGTTTGTCCATGCATCCAGATCACCAGAGAGATCTTCCAGGCCCCATGGAGCGTTCTTGGAGAACTCTGTCAATGCCGGAACACCCCTTGGAACAGCGCCGCAGCGGGCGACACTTGGCGGGTGAAGTCAACGATGCTGCGTGTTCTGGTCGTCGACGACGAGAGCTATCTCGCCGATCTCGTCGCCACCGCTCTGCGCTACGAGGGATTCGAGACCGAGGTGGCCGGCACCGGAGGAGCCGCTATCGCCCAGGTCGAAACGTTCCGGCCCCATCTCATCGTGATGGACGTGATGCTCCCGGACGGCTCGGGCATCGACACCACCCGCAGGCTGCGCGGTTCGGGGTGTCTGGCCCCGGTCGTCTTCCTCACCGCCCGCGACGCGACCGAGGACAAGATCGCCGGCCTGACCGTCGGCGGCGACGACTACGTCACCAAGCCCTTCAGCCTGGAAGAACTGATCGCCCGGATCCGCGCGGTACTGCGCCGCACCGCGCACCCCGCGGAGCACGCCAAGGTCACCTTCGCCGACCTGGAGATCGACGACGACGCGCACGAGGTCCGCCGGCACGGGGTGCCGGTGGACCTGACGCCCACCGAGTTCAAGCTGCTCCGGTACCTGGTGGCGCACGCCGGCCGGGTGCTGTCGAAGCGTCAGATCCTGGACCACGTCTGGGAGTACGACTTCGGCGGCAGCGACGCCGTGGTGCAGACGTACATCTCCTACCTGCGCCGCAAGATCGACGTCTTCGAACCGTCGCTGATCCAGACCGTGCCGAGGATCGGTTACGTCGTCCGGATCGCCGACGACGGCACCCGGGCCGGGGGCGGCGAGGACCGATGAGCCTGCGCACCCGGCTGGTCCTGGTCCTCGGCGGGCTCCTCGCCCTCGGCATGGCCCTGTCGGTGGGCGCCACCTTCGGCGCCCTCCAGGACTGGCGCAACGACCAGAGCAACGAGGTCCTGGAGGCGGTGTCCGGGCAGCTGCGCGCGGACCTCGCGACCGGACCGGACGAAGGGCGGCTCTCGCTGCCCCGGGAACAGGACCAGCTGACCGGCGTATGGCGGGCGGCGACGCGGAAGGGCGACATCCCGTCCTTCTTCCAGATCCGCTCGCAGGACGGCCGGGTGCGCCGGACGGCGGACTTCGGCGCCCGGCCCGATCTGCCCGCCGCCCTGCCCGCCGCCATGTGGCCGGACGGGTCGGGCACGAACGGCACAGCGGGCGGTGTGTTCCACCGGGTTTCCTCGTCCGACGGCACGGACTGGCTGCTGCACAGCTCCCGCCTCCCCGACGGCATCCTGCTCGTCGCCATGGAGACGGCGGGGGCGGACGAACTGATCCACCGCACCGCCGTCGTCGCCGCCACCTCGGCGGCCGCGGCACTGCTCGCGGTGACGCTGCTGTCCTGGCGCGCGGTACGACGCGGGTTGCGCCCGCTGGAGGCGATGGCCACCACCGCGGCCGCGATCGGCGGCGGGGACCTGGCCCGCAGGGTCCCCGCGGTCGATCCGCGCACCGAGGTCGGCCGCCTGGGCGGCGCCCTCAACGCGATGCTCGGGCAGATCGAGTCGGCATTCGCCGAACGCACCCGCTCCGAGGACCGGCTGCGGCGCTTCGTCGCGGACGCGTCCCACGAGCTGCGGACCCCGGTCGCGACCATCCGCGGCTACGCCGAGCTGTTCCGCCGGGGCGCGGCGGCCCGCCCGGACGACCTGGCGCAGGCAATGACCCGGATCGAGTCCGAGGCACGGCGGATGGGCACCCTGGTCGAGGAGCTGCTCCTGCTGGCCAGACTGGACCAGGGCCTGCCGGTGACCCGCGCCCCGGTCGACGTCGGGGCACTGGCCGCCGAGGCCGTGGACGACGCGCGGGTGCTCGCGCCCGGCCGTCCGCTCCTGCTGGAGTCGGCCGCGCGCGGCCCGGTCCTGGTGCCTGGGGACGCGGACCGGCTGCGGCAGGTGCTGGCCAACCTGCTGTCCAACATCCGCCACCACACCCCGGACGGCACCGAGGCATGGGTACGGGTGGCGGCCCGGGACGGGTCGGCGGTGATCGAGGTGACCGACCACGGCCCCGGTCTCACCGAGGAACAGGCCCAACGCGTCTTCGAACGCTTCTACCGGGCCGACCAGTCGCGGACCCGGGCGCATCTGCCGGCCGGCGGCCGCGACGAGGGCTCCGGCCTCGGGCTGGCGATCGTCGCCGCCGTCGTCGAGGCGCACGGCGGCCGTGTGGAGGTCGTCCGCTCCCCCGACGCGGGAGCGGGCGGGGTGACCTTCCGGGTCAGCCTGCCGTTGGACGGCGGCGGCAACCGATGACCTCCGGCCCGGGCAGTGGCGTCCCCGTGACAACCTCCCCCTGAACGGCCGTACGAGGCACAGGGCACAGGGCACGAGAAAGACCCGGCCCGGGCAGTGGCGAACATGGCCACCGCCCGAACCGGGCCTCTGTAGGAACCGTGGCGTCAGGCGCCCGCGGGCTCCTCGCCGTCCTTCTTGCCCTCGGCCGGCTCGAGGCCGAGGCGCTCGATGAGCCACTTGTCGAACTCGATCGAGGCGCGCACCCAGCTCACCGTCGAGGAGACGAAGTGCTCCAGGCTGACGCCGGTGCCGATGAGCATCTGCGCCTCACCGATCAGCCGGACGGAACCCGCCTCGCCCTCCTCGCCCTCGTGGGCGTGGGTGTAGACCTTGGGCCACAGGGTGCGGCGGTTCCAGTCGTCGATGGCGTCCAGGAGGACGGGACGCTGGTCGAGCGCGTGGGGGCGGTCGTAGAACGTACGGACCGAGAAGACCTGCTGCTCGTCCTCGCCCCGGAACATGAAGTACGTCCGGAACTCTTCCCACGGCGCCGCGAGGTCGCCCTCGTCGTCGACGACGTACTTCAGCTCCATCTGGTCCAGGAGCTGCTTGACGAGGTCCTGGTCAGGGACGACGGGGCCCTCCGGTCCTGCCGCCTGCGGTTCGGGCTGGCCCCCGAAATTAGGAATCGAGGACGGATCGATGCTCACCGTTATTTCCCTTCGTGCGGTTGCGGCCATCCTCTCCCATGGCGGGCGGGGCATGGCAAGCCCCGGCGGTCCCGATCCGCCACAAGCTGACAGACAGCGGGTGAGGACGGGATCCGCCGGGCTTTCGTCGACAGCCTGCGACGGCCGGTGACCAGCGGTTACGAGGCGGGGCCGACGATCAGCCCGTCCTCGGCCCGGTCCACCCGTACGGTGTCACCGTCGCGGACCTCGCCGGAGAGGATCTCCTTGGCGAGCCGGTCGCCGATCGCCGTCTGGATGAGCCGGCGCAGCGGCCGCGCCCCGTACGCCGGATCGTTGCCCTCCTCGGCGAGCCAGGCCAGCGCCTCGGGCGAGACCTCCAGGGTGAGCCGGCGGTCGGCCAGCCGGGCCGCCAGCCGGTCGATCTGGAGCCCGGCGATGTGGGCGAGCTCGTCGCCGGACAGGGCGGAGAAGACCACCAGGTCGTCGAGCCGGTTGATGAACTCCGGCTTGAACGAGGCCCGCACCACGTCCAGCACCTGCTTCTTCTTCTCCTCGGGCTTGACCAGCGGGTCCATGAGGAACTGGGAGCCGAGGTTGGAGGTGAGGATGAGGATGGTGTTGCGGAAGTCGACCGTGCGGCCCTGGCCGTCGGTGAGCCGGCCGTCGTCGAGGACCTGGAGCAGGATGTCGAAGACCTCGGGGTGGGCCTTCTCGACCTCGTCCAGGAGCACGACGCTGTACGGGCGGCGGCGGACGGCCTCGGTGAGCTGGCCGCCCTCCTCGTACCCGACGTAACCGGGCGGGGCCCCGACGAGGCGGGCGACGCTGTGCTTCTCGCCGTACTCGCTCATGTCGATGCGGATCATGGCCCGTTCGTCGTCGAACAGGAAGTCCGCGAGCGCCTTGGCCAGCTCGGTCTTGCCGACGCCGGTGGGCCCGAGGAAGAGGAACGACCCGGTGGGCCGATCGGGATCCGCGATCCCGGCGCGCGTACGGCGTACGGCGTCGGAGACCGCCTGCACGGCCTCGCTCTGCCCGATCAGCCGCTTGCCGAGCTCGCCCTCCATCCGCAGCAGCTTCTGCGTCTCGCCCTCCAGCAGCCGTCCGGCCGGGATGCCGGTCCAGGCGCCGACGACGTCCGCGATGTCGTCGGGCCCGACCTCCTCCTTGACCATGGTGTCCTTGGAGGCCTCCTGCTCGGCCTCGGCGGCCTCCTCCAACTCCCGCTCCAGGCCCGGGATCTCCCCGTACAGCAGCTTGGACGCGGCGTCGAAGTCGCCGTCGCGTTGCGCTCGTTCGGCCTGGCCGCGCAGGTCGTCGAGGCGCTCCTTGAGCTCACCGACCCGGTTGAGGCCCTGCTTCTCCTTCTCCCAGCGGGCGTTGAGGCCGCGCAGCTCCTCCTCCCGGTCGGCGAGGTCGCGGCGCAGCTTCTCCAGACGCTGCTTGGAGGCGGGGTCGGACTCGTTCTTGAGGGCCAGCTCCTCCATGCGCAACCGGTCGACGGAGCGCTGGAGTTCGTCGATCTCCAGCGGAGACGAGTCGATCTCCATCCTCAGCCGGGAGGCGGCCTCGTCGACCAGGTCGATGGCCTTGTCGGGGAGGAAGCGGGAAGTGATGTAACGGTCGGAGAGGGTGGCGGCGGCCACCAGCGCCGAGTCCGCGATCTGCACCTTGTGGTGGGCCTCGTAACGGCCCTTGAGACCGCGCAGGATGGCGATGGTGTCCTCGACGGACGGCTCGGCGACCAGCACCTGCTGGAAGCGCCGCTCCAGGGCGGGGTCCTTCTCGATGCGCTCGCGGTACTCGTCGAGCGTCGTCGCCCCGACCATGCGCAGCTCGCCGCGGGCCAGCATCGGCTTGAGCATGTTGCCCGCGTCCATGGCGGAGTCGCCGCCCGCGCCCGCGCCGACGACGGTGTGCAGCTCGTCGATGAACGTGATGATCCGGCCGTCGCTCTCCTTGATCTCGGAGAGGACGGTCTTCAGCCGCTCCTCGAACTCCCCGCGGTACTTCGCCCCCGCCACCATGGCGCCGAGGTCCAAGGACACCAGCCGCTTGTTCTTCAGACTCTCGGGAACGTCACCCTTGACGATGCGCTGGGCGAGCCCCTCGACGACGGCGGTCTTGCCGACGCCGGGCTCACCGATGAGAACGGGGTTGTTCTTCGTCCGGCGCGACAGCACCTGCACGACGCGGCGGATCTCCTGGTCGCGGCCGATGACCGGGTCCAGCTTGCCCTCGCGCGCGGCGGCCGTGAAGTCGGTGCCGAACTTCTCCAGGGCCTTGTACTGGCCCTCCGGGTCGGGTGTGGTCACCCGGCGCCCTCCCCTGCTCGTCTCGAATGCGGCCAGCAGCTTCCTGGCCCCGGCGCCCTGCCCGTCGAGGATCTCACCGGCACGGCCGCCCTTGGCCGCGATGCCGATCAGCAGGTGCTCGGTGGAGATGTAGTCGTCGCCCAGCTCCTTCGCCCGCTGGGCGGCGTCCTGGATGACGGCGAGCAGCTCACGGTTGGGCTGCGGCGGGGCCACGGTGGAACCGGTGACACTCGGCAGCGTCCCGAGCAGCCGCTCGGTCTCACCCCGTACGGCTGCCTGGTCGGCCTCGACGGCGGCGAGCAGATCGATGACATTCTCGTTGTCCTGCCCCTCCAGCAGCGCGAGAAGCAGATGCCCCGGGGTGAGATCGGGGTGCCCGTCCTTCACGGCCCTGCTGGTGGCCGCGTTGATGGCGTCCCGGCTCTTGTTGGTCAGCTCGGCGTCCACGTGTGGTTACTCCTCCTCGCAGCTGTTGGATCGTGCGTCAGCCCTGCATTGACTTAATCAACGTACACAAAGTTGAGTCTAATCCACTCAAGGCGCTATGCGCACGCGCTGCGGGCCCGGGACGACCCTGCTCGTACGCTGCCTCCATGGCAGACGTACACGATCCCGCTCCGGCCTACGTCGCGTTCTGGCGCGAGAGCCACCTGTCCACCTTGACGACTCCCCGCCCGGACGGCACGCCGCACGTGGTGCCGGTGTGCGTGACGTACGACCCGGAGGCCGGGGTGGCGCGCGTGATCACCGACGGGGGCAGCCGCAAGGTCGCCCACATCCGCGCGGCCGGCCCCGACGGGGCACGCGTGGCCGTCTGCCAGATCGACCGGGCCCGCTGGGCGACCCTGGAGGGCCGCGCGGTCATCCGCACCGAACCGGAGGCCGTCGCGGACGCGGAGGCCCGCCACGAGGAGCGCTACGGCCGCGCACCGCGGATCAATCCGACCCGGGTCGTCATCGAGATCACCCTCGACCGGGCGCTCGGCAAGGCCTGACGCACAGCTCCCCGGACGCCGCCCCCGTACGGGAACAGCACAACGGCGCCACCGTGTTCAGGTCACGGTGGCGCCGCTGTGTGGGGGAAGCGCCGGAGCGATAGGTGACGACGGGGGAATCGCTCAGGCACTGCGGGGGGTGGCGGAAAGGGGTTCTGCGTCGAACAGCTCGTGGTCCCGCTGATCGAGATTGACGAAGATCATGCCGTACCTGACGGCACAGCGGACCGGCTGCGGCGCACCGCGGGGCCGACGGAGGCAGCGATAGGCGCGGACGTCCTCGTCCTCTTCCATCACCACGACGATCGGCTCTCCGAACAGGGTGACCATCAACGAGTCGCCACGGCGGGGGAGGGCCGTGAGCAGATCGATGAAATGCCACCCTGAGCGATAGGCGGTTGCCATCTCGCGCCGGAAGGTGCGGTCGTCCGGCGGGGTGCTCATGCGACCGTAGGGGCCGGGGCGGACCAGGCGATGTCACCCTCGCGGGGCGACGTCAACCAGGCGATGTCACTCGGTGCCGCTGCCGGTACGAACCAGGCGATGTCCCCCGGTACGGCTGCTTCCTCGGTTCCCCAGGCGATGTCCCCGGGCGCAGCCATCACCTCGACACCCCAGGCAATGTCCCCGGGAACGGGTACCGCCTCGGCACTCGAAGCTATTCCGCTGCTGCCCAGCGCACCCACGGCCACGGCTGCGATGAACGAGGCGGCAAGCGCCGAGCGAAGCATTCGCTTGTACATAGTCGGCTTCGTCCTCACTTGTGGATTCTTCTCCCCCGCACCTACGACGATGTCTCACCTGGGCACGCGAACACCACTGAGTCGATGCATCATGTTCCTGAATGTTCAGGAACATGGGGGGTGGAGATATGCCTACAAGCGACACAAAGCCGACACATCCTCACGGGATAACCGAACTATGTGCGGTGGGGGGCCACCTCTATGCCAGCGCGCTGCGTTCCGGACGCATCGCACGCGCGGAAGTCGCACCAGCACCTTGCCTGATGGAGTTCGCTCTCCTCCACCCCGATCCCGACGATCCGGAATGGCTCCGGCCCGTGCCGCCGTCCGCCGCCCTGGCACAACATCTGCACCCCATAGAACGCGAGATACAGGAACGGCGACGGCACTCGGTCGAACTGACCGAATCCTTCGAGCCTTTCATGGACATCAGCGCCCAGGATCCACCGACCACCCATGCCATTACGGTGCTGGAAGGCGTCAACCGGATCAACGCCGCCCTCGATCTCGCCACGGCGGAGTGCCGCACCGAGGTTCTCACCGTGCAGCCCGGGGGCGGCCGCAGCGAGGACCGGCTCAGCGAGGCACTCGAACGCGGCATGTCCGTGGTGGACCGCGGCGTCAGCATCCGTACGCTCTATCAGCACACCGTGCGCCACAGTCCCGGCACCCTCGCATACGCCGAGCGCATGGCGGACACACACGTGGAGATCCGGACCCTCGAAGAACTCATCGAACGCCTGATCATCTTCGATCGCACCGTCGCCTTCATCCCCGCGCAGGACGACCGTCAAGTCGCCCTGGAACTCCGCCATCCGGGGCTCGTCGAGTACCTGGTGAAAGTCTTCGAACAACTCTGGACCCGCGCCGCCCCGCTCATGGAAGAGGTCAAGTACGACCCGACACCCCAGGGCATCAGCGGTGTCCAGCGCTCCATCGCCCAACTCCTGGTGGACGGCCACGTCGACGACTCCATCGCCCGCCGGCTCGGCATGAACGTCCGCACCTGTCGCGCGCACGTGGCCAAGCTCTCCGCCGCCCTGGGCAGCACCAGCCGGGCCCAACTCGGCTACCTGATCGCCCGGTCGGGAATCCTCGACGCGAACTCCTCACCGACCCTTCCGCCCCAGATCCGGGCGTGACCGCGCAGCGGGGGAGCGCGCGGCCACGCCCGTAGGTACACCGAGGGGGTTCCCGGCTCCCTCGACACATACAGAATCCCCCCAACTACTACGGTGGCACCACCGTCCACTTGTTGCACTGCACAAAGCAGGGGGGTACTAAATGACTACAGATGAAGCCGAAATACCCCATCCACACGCGAATACCGAGGTATGCGAGCCCGCGTTACGCCTGTACCGCGAAGCCCTTCGCACGGGGCGGGTGCCACGATCCGCGCTCAGCGCCGTACCCTGCCTCATCGATCTGGCCCTGCTGCACCCCGATCCGTGGGACGACCGGTGGATGCGCCCCGTACCGCCGTCCGCCGCCCTGGCCCACCTGCTGCAGCCCGTGTCCCGGGAGATCGACGAGCGGCTGCGCCTCGCGGCCTCCCTGAGTCAGGCGCTCCTGCCCCTGACCGCCGTCGCCAACGACGACCCCAATCTGGCGATCACGGTGCTGGAGGGGATCGCCACCATCCAGGCGTCCATCAAGGAAGCCACCGCGACCTCGACCGACGAGATCCTCACGGCACAGCCCGGCAGCAACCGCCCTTCCAGCACGTTGCGAGCGTCTCTGGCCAACGCCCATACGGCCATCCAGCGCGGGGTCCGGATCCGGCACATCTACCAGCACCCGGCCCGGTACAGCAGCTCCGTCAGGGACTACCTGTCCCGGATCCCGGCCCAACACCTCCAGGTACGCACCACCGAGCTCACCGTCGAGCGGCTGATCATCATCGACCGGTCCGTCGCCTACATCCCCGCCTCGGCCGACCGCGGCACCGCGCTACGGATCAGGCATCCGGCACTGGTCGCCTACCTCATCCAGGTCTACGAAGTCCTGTGGGCGCAGGCCGTCCCGCTGGCCGAGAACCACCACACGGCCGTACCCGATGTCCCGGTCACCGCCGTGCAACTCGGCATCGCCCGGCTCCTCACCGAAGGCCATGTCGACGACGTCGTGGCCCGCAAGATGGGCATCAGCGTCCGCACCTGCCGCGCGCACATCGCCAAACTCATGCAGACCCTCGGCGCCACCAGCCGCACCCACCTCGGCGCCCTCCTCATCGAGTCCGGCATCGTGGAAACGACGCCCGCCGAGCGCCCGTCCCGCCTCGGTACCGAGTAGCCGCTCCGGCAGAGCCCCGGCACGCCCGGACTCCAGGGTCTAGCCTCGATCGAGGGTGTAGCAGACCGGGGGAGAAGACGGCAGATGTGCACGACGACGGACGCGGACAGAACGAACGACGTCCACGGGCTTGTCCACGGGCTCTGCGATCCGGCCATGAAGCTCTACACAACAGCACTGCGACAAGGCCGCATTCTGCGCACGGAACTCGCCGAGGCTCCGTGCCTCGTCCACCGAGCACTCGTACGCGCCGACCCGGGCGACGAAGCGTGGATGATCCCCCTCCCGGCGTCAGCCGCACTCACGCGACTGCTCAAGCCGTTCGCCGCCGACGTCTTCGAGCGCCTCTCCGCCACCGCGGAGCTCGTCGACGCCCTGGTGCCGCTCACCTCGGTCTCCACCCACCCCCCGAATCCGGCCATCACCGTCATCGAAGGGCAAGAACGCATCGTCGCGGCACTGCGAGAGGCTTCCCGTACCGCCCATGACGAAGTCCTCACCGCACAGCCGGGCGGCAATCGCATGGTGAGCAACCTGCGCCAGGGCCTGGAGAACGCCCAAGCCGTCATCGCCGGCGGCGGCCGCATGCGCCACCTCTACCAGCACCCGGTGCGCTACAGCAGGCGATTCGCCGAATACCTGGACCAACTGCCCCCGGGGCACCTGGAAGTACGCACCATGGAGCAGGCGATCGACCGCCTGATCGTCTTCGACCGGAAGGTCGCGTACATTCCCGCCGCCCCCGGCCTCGAATCCGCCCTGGAGATCCACCACCCCGCACTGGTCCGCTATCTGGTCCACGTCTACGAAGTCCTCTGGGCCCAGGCGACCCCGTACACCGACCCCCTCCCGACCACGGCCCCCGGCACCCCCGTCACCACCGTCCAGCGCAGCATCGCCCGGCTCCTCACCGAAGGCCATGTCGACGACGTCGTGGCCCGCAAGATGGGCATCAGCGTCCGCACCTGCCGCGCCCACATCGCCAAACTCATGCAGACCCTCGGCGCCACCAGCCGCACCCACCTCGGCGCCCTCCTCATCGAATCGGGCATCATCGAAGCCAACTCACACGGACTCTGACGCGCAGGCAGCTGGAGGGGTGGCATGCACACAGGGGCGGAATTCCGGGTACCGAAACCGCTTCACCCCTCTCCTCCCACTCACCCCTCCCATGCCCCTCATGCCCCTGAAGAGCTCTGCGAGCAAGGGATGCGGCTCTACTCCGCAGCGCTCCAAAGCGGCGACATCTCACTCCAGAGCCTCATCGGTGCGCCCTGTCTCGTCGCTCTCGGACTGCTCCGCCCCGACCCTCACGATGCCGACAGAATGCTCCCCACGCCGACGCCTGCCACCCTCACGGCACTGCTCGGTTCGCTGGCGCGCGATGTGTCCGAGCAACTGGCCTCCTCGAACTCCATGATCAACACGCTGACGTCGCTCACCTCGATCACCTTCCCTGCCCTCGACACCGCCATCACCAGGCTTGAGGGGAAGCCCGCGATCCAGGCCTCCGTCGAGGAGTCGGCCCTGGCTGCCGAGCGGCACATCCTGACCCTGCACCCGGGCAGCAAACGCCCCGACGAAATGCTGGAACAGGCGCGGGCGAGAGCGATAGAGCCCCTCCGGCGCGGCGTGGCCATGCGTCACCTCTACCAGCACTCCGCGCGCTACAACCCGAACCTGAAGCGGTACGTGGACCGACTGCCGCACGGGAACCTGCGGATCCGCACCATGGAGCAGACCGCTGAGCGGATGTTCATCTTCGACCAGGCCGCCTACATCTCGATCTCACCTCAACGCGACGTCGCCCTTCGCATCACACACCCAGCCCTCGTCCGCTACCTCACTCATGTCTACGACGTCCTGTGGGCCGGAGCCACTCCCTTCGGTGACCCCCTCCCGACCACGGCCCCCGGCACCCCCGTCACCGCCGTGCAGCGCAGCATCGCCCGCCTCCTCACCGAAGGCCACGTCGACGACGTCGTCGCCCGCAAGATGGGCATCAGCGTCCGCACCTGCCGCGCCCACATCGCCAAACTCATGCAGACCCTCGGCGCCACCAGCCGCACCCACCTCGGCGCCCTCCTCGCCCGCTCCGGGATCGCGGAGGCCGGCCGCGACGCGAGCACGGACCGAAGGGCCGCGCACGGGAGGGGCGACGGGTCCTGATGGTGCACTGCAGCAAGTTGGGGGTGGCCGGCTCGTCGCCCGAAGGGCATGGTGGTGGCCACCGGGCGTCATCCTCAGGGGGAACCGTGATCCAGGCCGTCCTGGCAACCGACGGCGTGGCCTTCCACCGGACGATCCGGAAGACGCTCCAGGCGACCGGTCACGTGACCCTCGCCCCCTGGCACCCGCCGGACTCCCTCCTGCCGTGCGTCGCGGCGCACCGCCCGGACGTGATCCTGCTGGACGCCCGCTCCGGACGGGCCGAGCCGCTGCGCAACCAGCTGTACGTCCTCCGCGAGTTGGCGCTCCATCAGGCGTTCGCCGTCTTCGTCTCGCCGGGCGACCGGGTCACCGCCGAGGTGGCCCACCGCAACGGCGCGGCGGCTGTCCTCACCGCCGGGGAGGACGGCGGCCACCTCATGCGTACCGTCATGCTCGTGGCCGAGGGAGGCGGCCGGGCTCCCCTCCCCGCCGTCGCCTCCTGAGAGGATCCCGTACGTCAGTCCTGACCGACCTGACGACGAACTCTCCGCGCGACCGAAGGACCACGAAGCCCAGATGACCGACACCACACCCATACCCGCCGCCGTCGAGGACGACCACCACGGGGACATCCTGGTCGAACTCACCGGCGAGCACGGCGAGATGCTCGTCGTGAGCGGGGAGAGAATCCCCCGCGTCGTCCTCACCCGCGCCCCCGGCGCCGAGGTCGACGACCACATCCTCATCGGCACCCGCGACCCCCGCCACCTCACGCTCACCGTGGACGGCCGCGAGGCGACGATCGCGCCCGGGAAGGGGAAGCTCCGCCGCCGCTCCTACCGGGTCGACGTCCGCCGCGCGGGTACGTCCTACCGGCTCGTGCCCGACTCGATCCCGAGCAGCCGGCTGACCCGGAACGGCAAGCACATCGGGGACTTCTCCTCGGACGGCGACCGGCGGGTGATCGCCGAGTGGCGGGACGGGGCCGCGGTCGAGCCGGCCGACGCGGCGGTCGGCTACGCGCTGGCCGCCGCGTTCGGCACCGGCGGCCAGCCGATGTGGATGATGGCGGTCGACGCGATCAGCACCGCCCTGCCGTAGGAACCGGACGGGCACGGCCCATGCGAAGGGGCCGGGAGAGCGGATGAACGCTCTCCCGGCCCCGTGACACGAAGGCAGGCTCCAAGTTCTAAGCTCCAAGCCGGCCCCGTAACGCGAAAGCAGGCTCCCGCTAGTCCGTCGGCCGCTTCGGCTTCGGCCGCCAGACCACCAGCGCGCTGGTCTGCTGCACGTCCTGGTACGGCACCAGGTCCCGGCGGTACGAGGCGTGCACCTGGGCCTCGCGCTGCTGCATGGCGACCGCCGCACCGTCCACCGCCGCCGAGAGCTCGGCGACGCGCTGCTGGAGCGCGGCCACCTGGTTCTCCAGCTCGATGATCCGCTTGATGCCCGCGAGGTTGATGCCCTCGTCCTGCGACAACTGCTGCACGGTGCGCAGCAGCTCGATGTCGCGGGCCGAGTAGCGTCGGCCGCGCCCGGCCGTACGGTCCGGGGAGACCAGGCCGAGACGGTCGTACTGGCGCAGCGTCTGCGGATGGAGACCCGAGAGCTGGGCCGCGATCGAGATCACGTACACCGGGGTCTCATCGGTCAGCTGGTACGGATTGCGTCGACGGCCGTCCATCTCAAGCTCCCTTCGCAGCCTGGAACAGTTCCGCCCGCGGGTCCTCGTCCGCGGTCGCCTTCCGGTAGGCCTCCAGGGCGTCCCTGGCCTCCTGGCCCAGGTCCCTGGGGACCGCGACCTCCACGGTGACCAACAGGTCGCCGCGGGTGCCGTCCTTGCGCACCGCGCCCTTGCCCCGGGCGCGCATCGTACGCCCGTTGGGGGTGCCGGGGGGAAGCTTCAGGGTGACCGGGGGGCCACCGAGGGTCGGGACCTTGACCTCGCCGCCGAGTGTCGCCTCCGGGTAGGTGACGGGCACGGTGACCGTGAGGTTGTCGCCCTTGCGGCCGAAGACCGGGTGGGCGTCGACGTGGACGACGACGTACAGATCGCCGGCCGGACCGCCGCGTTCGCCCGCGCCGCCCTTGCCGCGCAGCCGGATCCGCTGGCCGTCGGAGACGCCCGCCGGGATCCTCACCTGCATGGTGCGCGCCGACTTCGCCCGGCCGCTGCCCTTGCAGACGTCGCAGGGGTCCTGGGCGATGAGGCCCCGGCCCTTGCAGTCCACACAGGGGTCGGTGAGCGAGAAACCGCCGCCGCTGCCGCGCGAGACCTGGCCGGTGCCGACACAGGTCGGGCAGACCCTGGGGGTGCCGTTCTTGTCGCCGGTGCCGGAACACGCCTTGCAGGGCGCCTGGCTGGACATCCGCAGCGGGACCGTGGCCCCGTCGACCGCCTCGGTGAAGCTGAGCGTCACCTCGGACTCGATGTCCTGGCCGCGCTTCGGCTGGACGCGGGTGCCCGCGCCGCCGCGGTTGAACAGCCCGCCGAAGACGTCGCCGAGACCGCCCCCGCCGCCAGCGCCGAAGCCGCCGCCCGCACCGCCCTGTCCGCCGCCCGGGGCGCCCCCGCCGAAGAGGTCGCCCAGGTCGAAGTTGAAGTTGCCGCCCGCACCACCGGGGCCGGGCCGGAAGCCGCCGTTGCCGAAGAGGGCGCGCGCCTCGTCGTACTCCTTGCGCTTCTTGGGGTCACCGAGGATGTCGTTCGCCTCGGAGATCTCCTTGAAGCGCTCCTCCGCCTTGGCGTCACCCTTGTTGGCGTCCGGGTGGAACTCGCGGGCGAGCTTCCGGTACGCCTTCTTGACCTCGGCGTCGGTGGCGTCCTTGGGGACGCCGAGGACCTTGTAGTAGTCCTTCTCGACGAAGTCCTTCGTGCTCATCGACGTCCCTCCTTCCGGACGATCGGCCGAGCGGCCGGCCCGTGGGCCGGCCGCCGGGCCGGTCGGTGTGCACCGTGGTGATCGGACGCCTTGACGTCAGACCTCCTCGGTGCCACCGCTCTCCTCGTCGTCAGTCTTCTCTTCCTTGGCCGCGGCGGGCGTGGCGCCCGGCTGCGGCTCGGCGACGGCCACCCGCGCGGGGCGGATGGTGCGCTCGCCGATGCGATACCCCGGCTGCAGGATCGCCACGCAGGTCGTCTCGGTGACGTCCGGCGCGTAGCTGTGCATCAGGGCCTCGTGGATCGTCGGGTCGAAGGGCTCGCCCTCCTTGCCGAACTGCTGGAGGCCCAGCTTCGCGACGGTGGTCTCCAGCGATTCGGCCACCGACTTGAAGCCGCCGACCAGCTCGCCGTGTTCCCGCGCGCGGCCGACGTCGTCGAGCACGGGCAGGAGCTCGGACAGGAGGTTCGCGACAGCGATCTCCTTGACCGTGACCCGGTCCCGCTCGACGCGGCGACGGTAGTTCTGGTACTCGGCCTGAAGCCGCTGGAGGTCCGCGGTGCGCTCGCCGAGCGCGGTGCGTACCTGGTCCAGCTGTGCGGTCAGACCGACGGACGGGTCGGTGTCCCCGGCCGGGGCCGCCGCCTCCTCCTCGGAGGGGGCGGCAGCCTTCGGCTCGGCGTCATCAGGGCTGGCGCCGGAGGGGACGTCGGGCTTCTCCTCGAAGCCCGGAGTCTCCTCGGTCACGCCGCACCGCCCTTGGTGTCCTTCTCGTCGTCCACGATCTCGGCGTCGACGACGTCGTCGTCGGCGGCCTTGGCCTGGTCGTCGCCCGGGGCCTCGGCGCCCGGGGTCGCACCCTCGGCCTGGGCGTTGGCGTACATCGCCTGGCCCAGCTTCTGGGAGACGGCCGCGACCTTCTCGGTGGCCGTACGGATCTCGGCGGAGTCCTCGCCCTTGAGCTTCTCCTTCAGCTCGCCGACCGCGGTCTCCACCTCCGTCTTGACGTCGGCGGGGACCTTGTCCTCGTTGTCCTTGAGGAACTTCTCCGTCTGGTAGACGAGCTGCTCGCCCTGGTTGCGCGACTCGGCGGCCTCGCGGCGGGCGTGGTCCTCCTCCGCGTACTTCTCGGCCTCTTCGCGCATCCGGTTGACCTCGTCCTTCGGCAGCGAGGAGCCGCCGGTGACGGTCATCTTCTGCTCCTTGCCGGTGCCGAGGTCCTTCGCCGTGACGTGCATGATGCCGTTGGCGTCGATGTCGAAGGCGACCTCGATCTGCGGCACACCGCGCGGGGCCGGCGGCAGACCGGTCAGCTCGAACATCCCGAGCTTCTTGTTGTACGCCGCGATCTCGCGCTCGCCCTGGTAGACCTGGATCTGCACGGACGGCTGGTTGTCCTCGGCCGTCGTGAAGATCTCGGAACGCTTGGTCGGGATCGTGGTGTTGCGCTCGATGAGCTTGGTCATGATCCCTCCCTTGGTCTCGATGCCGAGGGACAGCGGGGTGACGTCGAGGAGCAGGACGTCCTTGACCTCGCCCTTGAGGACACCGGCCTGGAGCACGGCGCCGATGGCGACGACCTCGTCCGGGTTCACACCCTTGTTGGCGTCCTGGCCGCCGGTCAGCTCCTTGACGAGCTCGGCGACGGCGGGCATACGGGTGGAGCCACCGACGAGAACGACGTGGTCGATCTCGGAGAGCTGGATGCCCGCGTCCTTGATGACGTTGTGGAACGGGGTCTTGCAGCGGTCCAGGAGGTCCGCGGTCAGCTGCTGGAACTGCGAGCGCGTGAGCTTCTCGTCCAGGTGCAGCGGGCCCTCGGCGGACGCCGTGATGTAGGGCAGGTTGATCGTGGTCTCGGTCGAGGACGAGAGCTCGATCTTCGCCTTCTCCGCGGCTTCGCGGAGACGCTGGAGAGCCATCTTGTCCTTGGACAGGTCCACGCCGTGCCCGTTGGCGAACTGCTTCACCAGGTAGTCGACGACGCGCTGGTCCCAGTCGTCACCACCGAGGTGGTTGTCACCGTTGGTGGCCTTCACCTCGACGACGCCGTCGCCGATCTCCAGGAGGGACACGTCGAAGGTGCCGCCACCGAGGTCGAAGACGAGGATCGTCTGGTCGTCCTTGTCGAGGCCGTACGCCAGGGCGGCGGCGGTCGGCTCGTTGACGATGCGCAGGACGTTGAGGCCCGCGATCTCACCGGCCTCCTTGGTCGCCTGACGCTCGGAGTCGTTGAAGTACGCCGGGACGGTGATGACCGCGTCGGTCACCTTCTCGCCCAGGTAGGACTCGGCGTCGCGCTTCAGCTTCTGCAGGATGAAGGCGCTCATCTGCTGCGGGTTGAAGCTCTTGCCGTCCAGGTCGATCTTCCAGTCAGTGCCCATGTGGCGCTTGACGGAGCGGATGGTCCTGTCGACGTTGGTGACCGCCTGGCGCTTCGCGACCTCGCCGACGAGCACCTCGCCGTTCTTGGCGAAGGCGACGACGGACGGCGTGGTCCTGGCGCCTTCGGCGTTGGTGATGACGGTGGGCTCGCCGCCTTCGAGAACGCTGACGACGGAGTTAGTCGTGCCCAGGTCGATGCCGACCGCACGTGCCATTTCAATTCCTCCAACTGACTACTTGAGTGGATCTGACTCAAGAATGCACGACGCCGGTCCCGGAGTCAACAGACCTGAGTCGGGCACACTCAACTTAAGTGCTTATGCAGAGCACATCTGCACTGACAGGGCCGCCAGGGCTGCCCCACCACCCCACCCGCGCACGCCACACCCCGCGCGCACCACCCACCCCACCGTCCCACCATGGGATCGTTCTGTCACAAAATGCCGTGAGACGGTCACAACCGTCACCGACCGGCAGGTTTCACCGTGGATCGCCACACCATCGAACCTCGAACCCCGGGCGGGCGCGATGCA
Source organism: Streptomyces sp. NPDC091289 (assembly GCF_044757365.1). NCBI lineage: Bacteria > Bacillati > Actinomycetota > Actinomycetes > Kitasatosporales > Streptomycetaceae > Streptomyces > Streptomyces sp. NPDC091289. The sequence goes on along the minus strand of NZ_JBIVUT010000004.1, from coordinate 283,675 downwards.
GAACGCGAGGAAGCCGCGCGTACGGCAGAAGAACCAGAAGACTCACAAGCCCCAGAAGAGCCGGAAGAGCCAGAAGAAGCCGAACCAGAGGAATCAGCAGAAGAACCACGGAGACCAGCAGACCCGGCAGATCCCGCAGACCCCACAGACCCCACAGGTCCAGCCGAGCCGACCACCCCAGCCCCGCTCGGAGCCGTACGGGACGGAGGCGTACGGGTCGGAGGCGTACGGGACGGAGGAGCCGCGCCGCCCGCACTCCTACCCGGCAGTGACCGGAACGGCCAGGAGCCACTTCCCCTCGCGCCCCGCCGCACGCCTGGCCGGCCTCACCGACCGGGCCGGGCGGCTGGCGGACCACTTCACCCCGCGTACGACGGCCGAACGGGTCCTGGACCTGACCCTCGGCACCGCCCTGCTGATCCTGACCGCCCCCGCCGTCGCCGTAACAGCGCTCGCCCTGACCGCGCGGCACACCCCGGGCGGCGCCTGGGACCGCCGCCCCAGGACCGGTCTGGGCGGCCGGGTCTTCGAACTGCGCACCCTGCGCACGCGACGTTTCCGCCTGGACGTGCTTTCCCGGCTCCCCCACGTCGTACGGGGCGAACTCGCCCTCGTCGGCCCCGCCCCCCTGCCCCCGGGCGACCCGCGCGCCGCGGGGCCGGGGGCCAGGCAGTGGCGGCAGGAGATGCGACCGGGCCTGACCGGGCTGGCCCAGGTGCGCGCCCGCTCCGGCATGCCGTGGGACGACCCCGCCCTGCTGGACCAGCACTACGCAGAGCACCATGGTGTGGTGCTCGACCTGGCGATCCTGACGGAAGCCGTACGCGACTGCCTGCGTACGGCACTCCCCAAGGCACGCCGAACCAAGGCACACCTGAGCGACACAGATCACCGCCCGTCCGGCTACAGCGGGGTGGACTAAGTGGATAGTGTCAGCACAGACTAATTAAGTTACTGCTTAGTAGTAGTGGGCAGTAGTCAACTGGATCCCGCTCTCGCAGGCCCGAGGAGCCCTACTCATGCAACTCGCCGCGATCATCGTGTCGCTGGTGCTGACGGTGGTCGGCGTTGCGCTCGTCGCCCGAGCCGTCGCACAGATCTACCGCTTCGTCCGTCTCGGACAGGCGGTACCGGCAGGCAGCCGCACCGACGACCCCAAGCAGCGGACGATCACCCTGATCAAGGAGTTCGTCGGCCATACCCGCATGAACCGCTGGGGAATCGTGGGCGTCGCCCACTGGTTCGTCGCGGTCGGCTTCCTGACGCTGGGCCTGACGATCGTCACGGCGTACGGCCAGCTCTTCAAGGCCGACTGGGTGCTGCCGTACATCGGCACCTTCCTGCCGTACGAGGTCTACATCGAGTTCATCGCGCTCGGCACGACCCTCGGCATCCTCGTCCTGATCGCGATCCGCCAGCTGAACCTGCCCTCGCGGGCCGGCCGCAAGTCGCGCTTCACGGGCTCGAAGATGGGCCAGGCGTACTTCGTCGAGGCGATCATCCTGATCATCGGCGCCGCGATCATGCTGCTCCGCGGTCTTGAGGGCGCGCTGCACCACGTGGACAGCTACGGGCCCGCGTACTTCGCCTCGTACCCCCTGGTGCTGGCCTTCAAGGGGCTGAGCGTCGAAACGCTGCAGAACCTGGTCTACCTGTTCGCGATGATCAAGCTCGGTACGACGATGATCTGGGCGATCACGGTCGGGCTCAACACCAACATGGGCGTCGCCTGGCACCGCTTCCTCGGCTTCCCGAACATCTGGTTCAAGCGGAACGCCGACGGCGACGTCGCGCTCGGCGCACTGCTGCCGATGACGTCGGGCGGCAAGGAGATCGACTTCGAGGACCCGGGCGAGGACGACACCTTCGGCGTCTCCCAGGTCGAGCAGTTCTCCTGGAAGGGCATCCTCGACTTCTCCACCTGCACCGAGTGCGGCCGCTGCCAGTCGCAGTGCCCCGCGTGGAACACCGGCAAGCCGCTCTCGCCGAAGCTCCTGATCATGTCGCTGCGCGACCACGCGCACGCCAAGGCCCCGTACCTCCTGGCCGGTGGCGGCAAGGACATGGAGGGCAACGAGAAGGCCACCGAGGAGCAGCTCAAGGACGTTCCCGCGGCCGCCCTCGCCGAGGCCGAGCGCCCGCTGATCGGGACCGCCGAGGAGAACGGCGTCATCGACCCGGACGTCCTGTGGTCCTGCACCACCTGCGGCGCCTGCGTCGAGCAGTGCCCGGTCGACATCGAGCACATCGACCACATCGTCGACATGCGCCGCTACCAGGTGATGATCGAGTCCGCGTTCCCGTCCGAGGCGGGCACGATGCTCAAGAACCTGGAGAAGAAGGGCAACCCCTGGGGGCTGGCCAAGAAGGCGCGCGTCGAGTGGACCAAGGAGGTCGACTTCGAGGTCCCGATCGTCGGGAAGGACGTCGAGGACCTCACCGAGGTCGACTACCTGTACTGGGTCGGCTGCGCGGGCGCCCTCGAGGACCGGGCCAAGAAGACCACCAAGGCCTTCGCGGAGCTGCTGCACATCGCGGGCGTCAAGTTCGCGATCATGGGCGGCGACGAGAAGTGCACCGGTGACTCCGCCCGCCGGCTGGGCAACGAGCCGCTGTTCCAGCAGCTCGGCCAGGAGAACGTCGCCATGCTGAACATGGCGTACGGCGAGGACGATGAGGACACGACGACGAAGAAGCCCAAGGCGTCGAAGAAGATCGTCGCGACCTGCCCGCACTGCTTCAACACGATCGCGAACGAGTACCCGCAGCTCGGTGGCGAGTACGAGGTCATCCACCACACGCAGCTGCTCCAGCACCTCATCGACGAGGGCAAGCTGATCCCGGTGACCCCGGTCGAGGGCCTGATCACGTACCACGACCCGTGCTACCTGGGCCGTCACAACAAGATCTACACCCCGCCGCGCGAGATCATCGCGAAGGTCCCGGGTCTGCGGAACGAGGAGATGCACCGCCACAAGGAGCGCGGCTTCTGCTGCGGCGCCGGTGGTGCCCGGATGTGGATGGAGGAGCGGATCGGCAAGCGCGTCAACAACGAGCGCGTCGACGAAGCCCTCGCCCTCAACCCGGACATCGTCTCCACCGCCTGCCCGTTCTGCCTGGTCATGCTGACCGACTCGGTCAACGGCAAGAAGAACGACGGCCAGGCCAAGGAGTCCATCCAGGTCGTGGACGTCTCGCAACTCCTCCTGGAGTCGGTGAAGACGCCGGCGGACCCGGCGGGCGAGCCGGAGCAGGTGGACGCGCCGGAGCCCGAACCGGCAAAGTGACGTAACGCAGCAACGCGATGAGCGGCCGGACCTGCCTCGGGGGCAGGACCGGCCGCTTTTCCGTGCCCGGGACCCCGGGGCTCCGCCTGCCGGACGTGACGACCGCCGCAGGCGAACTGTGAACTCGGACATGTACGCGACGACGTATCTGGAGCATCATGTGCCCCGGAGAAACCCGCGACAGGTCAGGAACCACGCGCGGACACACAACGAACGAGCGACGAACGAGGCCCCGTGCGCCCACGCATCACGCACCTCACGCCCCCGAAGGCACCGGTCACCACCAGAGCGACTGCTGCCACGGCGACTACTGCCAGGGCGACGGCTGCCCTCGCCGCGGGCTGCGCGGGCCTGCTGCTCGCACTCGCGGGCTGCGGAAGCCCTTCGGCCGCCGAAACCCCGTCGTCCTCCTCCTCGTCCTCCTCCGTATCCAACGGCAAGAACGGCGACACCCCACCCAAGGCACAGTCACAGTCCCAGTCGCGGTCCCAGTCCCAGGCGGGCACGGCGCGCGTCCCCGTCCCGCGCGGCACCGGCAGCCGTGTCCCGTACGACTTCAACGGCGACGGCCACCGCGACCTGGTCATCGACGACCTGGTGAAGGCCCCCGAGGACAGCCACGGCGACGACGCGGGCATCGGCATCGTGTACGGCTCCGACAACCCGGACCGCCCCCTGGACCCGGCCGCCCGGCAACTGCTGAGCGCCCGGGCGAACGCGGCGAAGTCAGGCGACACCCTGCCCGCCGCGTTCGACGCCGAGACGGCCTGCGACCTGGACCGGGACGGCTTCACCGACCTGATCGTCTCCACCGACCCCCCGTACAACGGCATCGGTGCCCCGCCCGTCCCCCTCCAGATCCTCTTCGGCTCTCCGCAGGGCCTCACGGGCAAGGCGGTCACCGTACGCATCCCGGCACAGGCCAGGTTCGGCAACGAGTGGCCCGAGCAGCCGGTCTGCGGCGACTTCGACGGCGACGGCAGGGCCGACCTCGCGGTCACCGCCAGCGCCGGCCAGGTCACCTTCCTGCACGGCCCCTTCACCCGCGCCGGCGCCCCGCGCAGCGCGGACCTGCTGCCCGACGGCGGCCCGTACCTCTACGCCCCCGAGCCCAGGACCGACACCAACAAGGACGGTTACGACGACCTCGTCGCCGCCACTCGCCCGCACGCCCCCGGCCAGGCGGGCAGGGGCACCCTCCTCCTCGGCTCCACGAAGGGCCCGGCGGGTCCCGGCAGCGCGTACGCGTTCGCCGCGGAGGACCTCCCCACCGCACCGCTGAACACGACGGGCACCACCCGCACCGCCCTCCTGGACCACGGCGACTACGACGGCGACAAGAAGCCGGACACGGTGGTGCGGACGTACCGGGGCGAGCGGCAGGACCTGATCGCCCTCTACCCGGCGGGTAACACGAAGGACCCCGTGGTGACCTTCTCCACGGCGCTGTTCCTCCCCTGAACTCCCCCTGAGCTCCCCCTCCCAGGGCCCGGGGTGCGGCCCCTAGGGGATGTCACAGCTCGGCCGCAATGGCGGGCGGGTTCCCCCGGCCCCCACTCCCCGCCCCCGGGGACCAGGTACGTTCGACGGGTGGCTGGATTCAGGATCGGACGCGGCCGGGACAACCGCACCCCGCAACAACCGCAGCAGCAGCGGCAGCAGCCGTACGGAGGGCAGGCACCACAGCCGCCGTACGGTGCTCAGCCGTGGCCGACGGCAGGAGGAGGCCCCGGCAACGGCGCGGCGCCACCGCCGTACGGAACCCCGCAGGGCCCCTCGTACAACGACGGCGGCTACGCGGGACACGGCGGACAGGGCGGATACACCGGCCACGGCCACCCCCCGCACGGCCACGGCGGCGGCCACGGCGAACCGGAGTACTTCGGCGACCCGTACGCCGACCCCGCGCCCCACGACCCGTACGCCAACAACCCGGGTCACACGCAGGCGTTCCGCGTCGACGAGGACCCGTACGGCGACGGCAACACCTACCGCGCCGGTTCCGCCCCCGCCCAGCCGGCGGGCCCGCGGCTGCGCTGGAAGGAACTGCTGACCGGCATCGTGACGCGCCCGGGGCCGACGTTCTGGCAGATGCGGGACTACCCGGTCTGGGGCCCGGCGCTGGTCGTCACCTTCGTCTACGGCCTGCTGGCGCTGTTCGGCTTCGACCAGGCGCGCGAAGAAGCGATCAACGCGACGATCTCGACGGCCATCCCGTACGTCCTGTTCACCGGCGTCGGCTTCGTCATCGGCGGCCTGGTCCTCGGCGCGGTGACCCACACCCTGGCCCGCCAGCTGGGCGGCACGGGCTCGTGGCAGCCGACGGTGGGCCTGTCGATGCTGATCATGTCGATGACCGACGCCCCGCGGCTGCTCTTCGCCCTCTTCCTGGGCGGCGAGAACTCCCTGGTCCAGATCGTGGGCTGGCTGACCTGGCTGGCGGCCGGGGCGCTGTTCACGTCGATGGTCAGCAAGTCGCACGACCTGCCGTGGCCGAAGGCGCTGGGAGCGTCGGCGATCCAGCTGATCGCGCTGCTGTCGATCATCAAGCTGGGCACGATCTGAGCGACCGACCGATACGGAAGGCCCCCGGAACGGAATCGTTCCGGGGGCCTTCCACATGGGTCAACAGGTATCGGCCCTACGGGCATCGGTCCTACGGGTTACGCGTCCAGAACCTGCCCATCGCGCCGCACGACGGGCTTCTCCACGCTCCACGGGAAGTTGATCCACTGATCGGTCTTCTTCCACACGTACTCGCACTTCACGAGGGAGTGGGACTTCTCGTAGATGACGGCGCTGCGCACCTCGGCGACATGGTCGACGCAGAAGTCGTGGACGAGCTTGAGGGTCTTGCCCGTGTCGGCGACGTCATCGGCGATCAGTACCTTCTTCTCGGAGAAGTCGATCGCGTTGGGCACGGGCGCCAGCATGACGGGCATCTCCAGGGTGGTCCCGACCCCGGTATAGAACTCCACGTTCACCAGGTGGATGTTCTTGCAGTCGAGGGCGTAGGCGAGCCCACCGGCGACGAAGACGCCACCCCGCGCGATGCTCAGCACGACATCGGGCTCGTACCCGTCGTCGGCGACGGCCTGCGCCAGCTCGCGCACGGCCCGTCCGAAGCCCTCGTAGGTCAGATTTTCCCGCACGTCACTGGTCACGATGGATCACACCTGGGTCCGATGGAAGTTCTGGAAGGACCGCGAGGCCGTCGGCCCCCGCTGCCCCTGGTAGCGCGACTCGTACCGCTCGGAGCCGTACGGGAACTCGGAGGACGAGGTCAGCTTGAACAGGCACAGCTGCCCGATCTTCATGCCCGGCCAGAGCTTTATCGGCAGGGTCGCGAGGTTCGACAGCTCCAGGGTCACGTGCCCGGAGAACCCGGGGTCGATGAACCCGGCCGTCGAGTGCGTCACCAGACCGAGCCGCCCGAGCGAGCTCTTGCCCTCCAGCCGCGAGGCCAGATCGTCGGGGAGCGAGATCACCTCGTACGTGGACGCCAGCACGAACTCGCCGGGGTGCAGGATGAACGCCTCGTCGCCTTCGGGCTCGACGGTACGGGTCAGATCAGGCTGTTCGACCGCCGGGTCGATGTGCGGGTACCGGTGGTTCTCGAACACCCGGAAGTAGCGGTCCAGCCGCACGTCGATGCTCGACGGCTGCACCATCGAAGGGTCGTACGGATCAATACGGACGCGGCCGGAGTCGATCTCGGCCCGGATGTCCTTGTCTGAGAGAAGCACGTCCCGAGGATACGCAGAACGCGCGAGCCCGCCCCAACCGGACCACCCGCGCGCCTGCCGAACACCCTCCGCCCCGACTGCCTACGGCCTCACCCCACGCCGCCCGCCACACTCGCTACCACGTCTTACCGCTTCTCGAACGCCACCGGCACGGCCTGCCGCAACCGGGCACACCGAGGACACCGGATCAACCGCCCGGGCCCGATCCGGCCGGCCCCGAGCTGCTGCATCGGGAACGACGAGGTAGCGAAAACGTGCCCTTCGGCACAGCGGACGACGGTGCGCTCCATCGACTCCATCAAGTCCCTTCCCCAACCACATATGGACGAGAAAGCCACATTAGGGGATGAACAGGGCGCCACCGCACGCGGCACTCCGACCACCCACGCTACGCCCCCAACTCCCGCCCATCACACCCCCGTCCACGCACCCACCCCCACCGGCCACACGACACGAAGGCCCCACGGCGCATCTGCCGGGGGCCTGACATGGGGTAGAGTGTGGAACGATGCAGCGCCGGTGATCGGCATGCTTCGCGGGTGTAGTTTAATGGTAGAACATGAGCTTCCCAAGCTCAGAGCGCGAGTTCGATTCTCGTCACCCGCTCCACGACTAAGGCCCAGGTCATCGACCCGGGCCTTGTTTGTTGTCCGAACCTGTCTCGGTGCTCCTCCCTGACCGAAGCTGAGAGAGGGCATGCGTGAGCGGCAAGTCGTACTGGTCCTTGTCCTCTTCCCAGTAAGCGAGCACCCGGGCCGTGGCCTCAGCCATGTCCGTGGGCAGATCAGCCGCGCGGAGAGTGTCGGCGACCTCTTCCATCTCGGGCGCCCAGCGCCAGGCTCGGGCTGCAACACTCGGCAGATACTCCGGATCGGAGAGGATCGCGGAGATCATGACCTCGGCTTCCGCCGTGAGGTGGTCGCCGACTCCATGGGCGTCGGCGAGCGCGTGAGCCACGCCGGCGAGGGTACGAGCGGCCTTCTGGTAGCTGGCAAAGGCCATCTTCAGAGCGGAAGCGGAACCGGGCGTGTCGCCGACCCGGCACACGTGCAGAGCAGAGTCCGTGAACAACGACGCCACCAGGTCGACGGCAGAGCCGACCCCCGCGAGATAGAGCCGTGCCGAACGCCCCTCGCCCGGCGGCTGACCGAAAATGGCACCGTCGACGACTGCGGAGCCGGGGCGGATCTCCTCGGCGATGCGCCGTACGCGTTGAGGGCTGATGGCGTTGACATCGGCGTACACCCCCGCGAAGCCGTGTGCGGCCACTGCCGCCGCAACGTCCTCCGCCGCCTGCGGTGGGCAGACCGAGAGAACGACCGCGCTTCGGGACAACGCTTCCGCGAGCGAGCCGCACGCCGTGGCACCGGCCGCCCTCGCGCGGCGCCACGTGTTCTCGCTTCGGCCCTTGGGCACCCACAGCACCTCGTGACCGCCGACGACAAGCTCGCCGGCGACCGCCTCGCCCATGGCCCCAGGGTGCAGGACGGTCACGGTGGTCATGGGCTACCTCCGGCGGGGTACGACGTGGCGGGTGTTCCTCATCCACATGATCCGCTGTCGCCCGGCAGCAACGGCGAAGGGCTCGGCACCTGATGGCGGAACACGGCTGCGGCACTCCTGCCCCAACAGCTCGTCTCACGCGGACGCCGCGTCATGGGTACCGTGCAGGAGACGAACTCTGTACGGACAGACCGGCGCTCGCGCCGGATCGTCCGGCGGCCGGGAGGTGTCCTGATGCTGGAGGAAGCCGAGGAGATCGGCAGGCGCGCTCGCAGGGCGAGGCTGCGGCTGGGCATGCCGCAGGCCGACCTGGCGACGGCCCTCGGGAAGTCGCAGGGCTGGGTGTCGAAGATGGAGCGTGGACTGATCGAGCTGGACCGGGTCGGGCTGCTCAACCAGGTGGCCGCAGAGCTGCACGTCCATCCGAACGACCTGATCGGACGCCCGTACAGCAGCTCCCCCGACGACAGCCAGTGGCAGATAGCCGCCTCGTCGATCCTGCGCGAGCTGCGCCGCTACGACCTCGTCCCCGTCTTCGACGGGGCCCCGCGACCGGCCTCACAGCTGTGGCGTGAGGTGACCCGGCTGCACCGCCTGCGGGACACCGCCTCCAACGTCGCGATTCTCCGAGTTCTCCCGGACCTGTTCCGGGAAGCACGCGCCCTGGCGGAGGACTCGGACGGGCACGAACGGGAAGAGGCGTATGCCCTTTACGCCGTGTGCTGCAAGTTCGCGCACACCGCCGCGCACGCCCTCGGACACCTCGAGCTGGTGGCCATGGCGTGCGAACGGGCCGCGTGGTCAGCCAGGTTGTCGGGAGATCCGGTGTTGCCTGCCGTCGCCGACTGGATGCGCGTCTGGGACATGTGGGCGACGGCTGATTGGGCCGACGCTCTGACGCTCTCGGACAAGGCGATCGCCTCGGTGCAACAGCCTTACGAGCATGGTGATCCGCTGGCCGTGCGGGCTTGGGGCACGCTTCAGCTTCGGGCGGCCATCTCCGCCGCTCGGGCCAACCGGCCATCGGAAGCGGAGGACCGGATCGGACACGCGAAGGACGCGGCGGAACGCATGGACGCGTACGTCGGCGCACCGGTGTACGACCGGCATTCGCTGACGTTCTCCGCCGGGAACGTGCAGATCCACGCGATCAGCGTGGCCCTGGAAATGGGCAAGCAGGGCAAAGCTCTGGAGATAAACCGCCGCACCAGCCCGAGCCTGGTCGGGGCACTGCCCAACTCCCGTCAGGGACACCACCACATGGACGTCGCACGGGCCTGGCTGTGGGACGGGAACCGGGCAAAGGCCCTCACCGAACTGGAGACGGCTGAACGCATCGCGCCGCAGCTCGTACGTAACCACCCCATCGCCCGTTCAACGCTCCGCAGCATCGTCTACGCCGAACGAGCAGCCACAAGGGAAAAGCTGCGGCACATGTCCGACCGCTTTCACCTGGACGGATAGGGGTCGTATTCCTCCGGCTCATATTCGAGGCTCGCCCTGTCCCCAACTTCGGGGCATGACGCGACGACGCTCTTCTCATCTCCCCTCGCAGGGTGCCGAGTTAGGTACGGCAGCACCGTTCGTTCCACGACTCGACGACCTCGCCACGGACAGCGCTCGCGATGGCCGTGTCGGGGTCGTGGTCGCCCTCCCCGGTGAGGGCTCCGCTACGACGTACCACCTGCGTCCGCCCGGGGGCGGGGCCCCATGGTCCGCGCCCGCCGACGGGACGACGCTCAGTCCCGTGCCAGTGAGGGCCACCCACGCCACGCTCTCGGCAGGACGGGACGCGGTCTACGACCCGCGTGCCCGGCAGGGATCGGTCCCCATCGAGTTCCACTTGGATGATGGCTCGACCCTCGATGGCGCCCTCATCCTCACCTCTGCCGAGGTGGAGAGGCTGCACCAGCAGACCAGCCGCCTCGTCGACGCACACGGACGGGCCCTCGGCGGCACCCCGTGACCGGGCCTCGGCGACGCCACGCCCGAAAAGCCGCGCCGCGCTCCGTACGCCCCGAAGGCGGAGGCATCGCGCTCACGCTCCTGGCGGTCGCCGGCCTGGTGGGCCCGTCCTGGGCACTGCGTGAGCAGGCAGCCCCGCTCCTCAACGGCCTCGGTCATCAGCCCGCCGCCGTCTCGGCGGACGCGAGCTCGCCCTCCGACCACTGACTCCGCTCCGCTGTCCGGGACGTTCACCCCACGTTCCCGGCAAACGGAGCCTGCCATGCACCCGGAACATCCAGGCGTGATCCTCCAGGGAGAGATCATGGACATCCCGTACATCGTCATCGACCAGCTCACCCCCGACCAACAGCAGGTCTGGAAGAACTACTTCGGCGACGCCGACCGACCCCGCTACATCGAGGAGGGCATCTGGCGTCGTACGCAGGAGAAGGCCACGGCTGACCAGAGCGGCTGGACGGCCGCCGACGACGCCCGGCGGCGGATCATCCACTACCGCTACCGGTACGGCCTGGTTCCCACCACCGCCGCGCCGGCCATCGGCCTGACCGACCTGTACCTCTACCACTCCGCTACCGCTCCCGCGTCCGAGATCGACGCGCACCACGACGCCCTGTGGGACTCGCTCGCCACCGGCGGCTGGAAGGAGGCTCCCGGTGGATTCTTATGGACACGTCGGGATCTGAAGTGCCGGATCACCGAGCACGACGCCCACCCCCAGGACGCGGCGACGGGCCGTAACCTCCCCGTCGGCTACCGGAGCCTGGACGTGCAGATCGCCTCGGTGTCCTACGCGCCGCCGCCCGCTGTCCGACAGCTACCGTGGAACGTCCTCTCCACCGGGATCAGGTGCAAAGACCGCCCAGGTACGCCGACCCGCGTCCCAGACCTGTCCGTCCTCGCTGACCTGCGGCCGTTCCAGGTGGAGATCGGCTGCGGTACGTCGGTCGAGGCGGGCATCCCGCCCCTGCACCGGCTCCACCAGATCTACCGAGTCACCGACCGCCAGGGCCACGAGCCTCGGGAACACCGCTTCACCCTCTCCCCGACAGCGGACACGCTCCTCCACGAGGTTCTTACGGAGCCGGAGGAGAAGGCGGCGGAATTCGTGGAGATGTTCCGCGCATGCTTCCTGGCCGAGCCGACCCCGGCCATGTAGGCGCTCAAGGAACTGAAGGACGCCGGGCACCTCGTCGGTCCGGTCATCACCAACAACTTCGACGTGCTCGCGGCGCGCGCCGGGCTCGACGAGTGCTTCATGCGCCGGTACGACCAGGCCGTGCCCGACGTCGAGTGGGTCGACGGCGCCAAGTCCCTTCTCGTCGTCGGCCTGCACGCCGACCGCCGCAAGGTCCAGGCCCGAGCCCGCGCTCGCGGCATGCAGGTCGTCTACCTGGACCCGGAGGGCTTCTGGCGCGACGGTCAGTTCATGCCGTACCCGCTGGAAGGCCCCCAGGACGGCGACCTGGTGTGCCGGGCGACCGCCGCCGAGGCACTGCCCGCCCTCGTCAACCTGCTCAAACAGAAAGCTGGTTGATCCACCTGCACGAAGAGGGGCGCGCCGGGTGTAGGCGCTAGCGTGACGCACCCGGCCGGCCCGGACTCCCCTGGGCGGGCGAGGGACAAGGAAAGGAGCGTCGACACATGCGCGTATCCGTCATCGGCTGTGGTCACCTGGGCATCCCCCACGCCGCCGCCATGGCCGAGATCGGCCACGAGGTCATCGGCGTGGACCTGGACCAGGCGAAGATCGACCGCCTCAACGCCGGTGAGTGCCCCATCTACGAGGACGGCCTGCCCGAACTCCTCAGCACCCACACTGCCACCGGACGCCTGCGGTTCACCACCAGCCTCGCAGAGGCGGCCGAGTTCGCCGACATCCACTTCCTCGCCGTGGGCACGCCGATCGACGCGGACGGACGGACCTACGACACCGGACAGGTCTTCGGCGCCGCCCGCGCCCTCGCCCCGCACCTGACCCGCCCCACGGTCGTCGTCGGCAAGTCCACGGTCACCGTCGGCACCTCCCGCGACCTCGGCGCTCTCCTCGCCCGGCTCTCCCCGGCAGGTGAGGACGTGGAGGTCGTCTGGAACCCCGAGTTCCTCCGCGAAGGCCACGCCATCGACGACACCCTGCGCCCCGACCGGATTGTCGTGGGCGTCCCCTCGGCCCGCGCCGAGGACGCGGTACGCCAGGTCTACGCGCCCCTCCTGGCGAACGGCATCCCGCTGTTCGTCACCGACCCCGCCACAGCCGAACTCATCAAGGGCGCCGCCAACGCCTACCTCGGCATGAAGATCTCCTTCATCAACGGCGTCGCCGACATGTGTACCGCCGCCGGAGCCGACGTCCAGCAGCTCACCGAGGCCATCGGCCTGGACCCCCGCATCGGCCGTGGCGGCCTGAACGCCGGCCCCGGCTACGGCGGCGGCTGCCTCCCGAAGGACGTCCGCGCCTTCACCGCCTCCGCCCGCACCCTGGGCGCCGCCGAGGCAGCGACCATGCTGCGGGCGGCGGAAGAGGTCAACGAGTCCCGCCCCACCGCCGCACTGAAGCTCATCGAGCAGACGCTCGGCCGACCCGTCGACGGCGTACGCATCACCGTCTGGGGCGCCTCCTTCAAGGCCGGCACCGACGACGTCCGCGAATCCCCGGCCCTGGCGATCGCCGCGCTCATGCACCAGCGCGGCGCGACCGTCACCGTCCACGACCCGCACGCCGTGCCCACAGCACTGCGCCGCCACCCCGAACTCGACTACTGCGAAGACCTCGAAGACTCCCTCGCAGCAGCCGAGCTGATCGTCCTGGCTACCGAATGGCCCCACTTCCGCGAGGCCGACCCCAAGGCCCTCGCCCCACTGGTCGCGGACCAGGTCCTCGTCGACCTCCGCAACCTCATCGACGCCGACGCCTGGCGCATGGCCGGATGGACCGTACGCCAGCTCGGACGACCCGCACAGGAATAGCCGAACCCATCGATCGGAGGTCCGACGTGGACACCCTGTGGGACAACATCGAGAAGCTCTCCGCCGTCTGCCGAGCAGCTGGCGCCCACCTCCCCGACGAGGAGCTCAAGGCCCTCCAGGTCGGCAAGGTCGCCGAGGAGGCCGGCGAGGCGATGCACGCCCTCCACGGCCTGAAGGGCCTCACCACCTGCGGCGACGACCACACCTGGTCCGAGGTCCAGAACGACCTGGTCGGCGCCGTCATCGCAGCGCTCCTGGCCATGCACTACATCGACCCCACGGGCGCCCGCGCCACCTTCGACGACATCCTCCACCGCCGGACGCGAAGGGGCCGCGAGGCCGCTGCTACGGCCTGACGGCCTCCGGACGTGGCCGTCGACCGCTCCGGTTGGGCGCGGGCTGCGGCGGCCATGTCCGGCACACAAGCTGCGCCGGACAGCTGCTCCCAGCGCAGTAGAACTTTCCCTACTTCATCAAGACCCGCGCACGGCGCGGGAGCGCGCCGCCTCAGCGACGCGGCCTGCCTCTGTCTCCGCCCCGGCTGGCCGCGCCCGGCGGCGCGCCGCGTACTGCGGGCATGAAGCGGGAGACACCCTCTGTGGCTGGGGCGGTCGGCTCCACGGCTTTAGGCAGCCACTTTGGGGCGAGCCTCTAAGATCATGGCCCCAACGTCGTGCTTTAACGGGCAGGTCCACAGACTGCCCGACTCGCCGGAAGCTTAAGGGGCCATGATCACTCGCCCCAAAGCAGCTCCAGCCCAAAGCCGCTCCACCGACCTGAGATGCGCCACTTCGAGTTAATCGACCGAACCCCTCACACGTTGCGGAAAGAACCCATAGCGACCGATACCGTCAGCCCGCGTGAATTCATAGTCAACGACGCCGTCCCCGATCTTGACATTGGGATCGACATTTTCAATCACGATGGCTTGACCGGGAAAATCCACATCCATGTAACGGTAGAGATTGCCCGCCACGGATGGGCTAAGCATCTCCTCCGCTTGCTCTTCGGCAGATTCTCGACCGGCCGGCCCCCGGTATGCCACGACCGGTGAGTCGAGAATTACAAATCCAGGGTGGGGCAAGTCTTTTCCGAAACAGTAGTTGGCCAGAGAAACGGTTAGGGAGGCATGCAAAATCGCACGCATACCCTTGCCTCTTGAACTGTGAGGCCTCCCGTTAATCCTGAACTCCGCTTTGCCTTCACTGTAGGAAATGTGTTCAACGTCGGGAACATTCCAGGCGTGCAGCGACTGCTGCATCACTTCAATAAACTCAGCGATTGTTCTGGCGTCTATGCTAGGAGTTGCAGACTTCGAATTTTGAATCACCCGTTCTGCGAGTCCCATTCGACGTGCCCTGAGTTCTTCAATTTGAGCAAATAGAGACAATTTGCGTTCTGCGTTTGAACGCGCCGCGAGGAGTCCGTCAAGCCCTCCCCTCAAGGGAGTAAGACCCACATCGAGAGCGGCGATTTGACTATCGGTCTCGACAATGAGAGATCGGCTCTTTCGCAGTTTTTGCTCTACCTCCATCAATTGGTCACGCAGGTCATCGATCGTAACTAGAAGATCATCGCGCAGACGATTTGTTTTCTCAAGTTCAACCGAGACGGCGATTTCTATGGAAGTAGTCTCCACCAGCACATGATTGGCTTGCTGATGCTCAGGCGACGCTCCACAAAATACACACGCACCTTGGTCGAAGAAACCAAGCAGGCTGCCGGCTTCGCGGACCATCTCCAAACGCGCAAGGTCCGAGTCGTACTGCTTCTTGAGGAGGTTGAATCGGGCCAACAGCTCACTGACTTCATCTACCCTGTTTTGCTGCTCGGACGATTCCCTAGAAATCCTATGCCTAGCGTCAACTAGCCTGCCACGCCGAGATAGAACATCATCAACCGATGATGTTGCCTCTCTAACGGACGATTCCAGGCGCTGCAGTTGATCGCGAAGTTGCTCAGCATCATCTGATTCGAGCTGTCCTCCCATGCTCTCGATGATGCTGTCCAAAAGCTCAAGCTTGCCTTTACTTACCGACTTCTCTACTTCCGTCAGAGTCTGGTCGAGACCAGCATCATCCCGCCCAGAAAGAAGAACTCTGAATGTAGACTTCTCGGCCACCTGGGAAGGATATTGGCCAGAGTGTAAGACCGGAGATCTCTTCGCGTGCATCTGCGTCTCATCCACAAGAAAAAAGTGGCAAAGGTCACGGAAGCGGAGATCTCTGACCGAGCTCTTCTTTTCCTGGATCCGGGTTCCGTCCAGCCCGATTTCCCGCAAAAGAAATCGCGAAATATTCCGTTCGTTAGCGGCACTATGACGCCTGCCGAGAACCTGATCTGGGGGGCCCGCCGGGATATCTCGCAGATCACGACGATAGAGGCTGATATCGCCGCCGGATGGCGTACGCAGCAGCGTGATCGACCGACCACCATCCAGCGTGAGGCCAAGAAGAATGTGCGTGTATCCGGCCTCTTCAGGAATGGTTTTGAGAGTGTTAGCACCAAGCATGTAATCAATAGCCTCCACCACGTACGACTTGCCCGTGTCAGAGGCCCCGTGGATTACCGTGAGGCTAGAACCAAACTCAATTGACGCCTTCTCCCGCTCTGCCCCGAGGAACGTAAGATGTGTCAGTTGGATTCGCTTACTCACCGGAGGCCTCCTCGCCGAGAAGCGTCTGTGTTGACGTGCTAGATCCTCTGGCCCAGGTTGCGTAGATTCGCTTCATTGCTTCGCCGAGGTTCTGCTCATTCATGGAAGCTATTTCGCCAGCGACCCATTTTGCGCGAACCTTCAGATCCTCGATGTATTTGGAGTCCAATACGTTAAGGAAGCCTTCTGCCGAATCAGATGCAGCGTATACAATTCCGATTCTTTCGGCGCGCACTTCAACCATGCTGGCGCGGAGCATCAGCTGGAGTCCGCTCTCAATAAGCTTACGTTTTACGCCAAGCTCTCCGGGTCCCGCTGGCAATGTGGGGTGGAGGCTGCCCGGCCCCCCAAACTCTCCGCTGTGCAGCATGCAGTAGTCCAGGTATGCCAGCTGGGCGATATCGAGAGCACGTGGACTTACTTCATCGAGCAATGCAAGAACTCGCATCCCTATCTCGATAGGGCTATTTAGTGGAGTCATCATCACTCCACTCACCACGCCACTTGAGCCGCTCTTCGTTGGCCAGCTGGTGACAAATTCCGCGCCTGTCCCTGGGTCTAGTGACCGTTAGGAGCATATTACCGTCCAAACTGAGGCTGGTAGCTGCCTCCAAAACGCTTGTAAGCCGATCCATGCTATTCGAGTAGTCGCGCTCGTACGTCTCGAACACCCCGACATGGACGTCGTCTTGGAGACCCTCGAAGGTTCCGAACGGAACGCTGTCGCGCGCAAAGAGGCGTAGGGACTCGGCACTGTAGAAGTACTCACGCTGTCTCGTTAGATGACTTCGCGAGCGCGGATTGCCCATGGCATCGCCGACATTCGATATTTCTTTCGAAAAAGATTCTCGATAGACATCAAGCAACTGACCGACATATCGAGACTCCTCGCCTTCATCATAGTCAGGAAGTAGTCCCAGCGGTGGCCGCGTCTTCAGGGGAGTCCCAAAACGCGCAACGTGCTCTCGGGTTCGACTGTGAACGTCGATAACGTCATCTATGTTCTCAGATTTAATGATGGAGAAGTCGGTGGCCTTGGCTAGATCCACGATGCGTTTTAGCAGTTCCTGCGGAATCTCCTTAAGAACGCCAGCATTAGAAGAAAGCTCGGCCAAGAAGTCGGCTTTCAACTGAGGAGGGTCCTGCAATGTTCTCGCAAGAAACTTGCCGCAGCCCTTCGGCGCAACGAATCTGTAACGTCGAGGCATGGTGTAGCGCCCTTCCGCCACCCATCGGAAAACCTTGAATATCTCCGGCCACGCCTGAGACCAGTTCAGTCCTGATTTATAGTGCTTACACTGGAAGCAATCCCATGATCCGCGAAGTCCATCCTGGCTCAGAAAGGCCGCTACATCGATCCCTCCATCATTGGCGCCTCCAAGAATTTCTACGTTTACGTATGGCTCTTCGAGGGCTCGTGCCCACTCGTAGACAAATTCCTCCCATTCGTCGGGGGAAAAAACATACAGGACCTGTTTGGCAGGCATCAGACGACCTGCGGGCGTCGTAGGCGCGACCAGAATCAACGGATCGCTCTTGGCCGGCGGGATGGGACGTGTGCCAATCTCAGCATCAGAGGTGATTGGAGTGCCTTGAGATGCTTCTGTAGCCACAGCCGTCCCCCACGGTCGCCGGATCGTCAGTCATATCACGCTGTTGTCTCCACGTCACCGTGTGTGCCGATCCCGTCTGAATCTATGGCTGTGCACTCACTCATGGGTTGGGGGCAGACTCTTAGTGGCAGTGGAAAGAATTGCGCTCGCTCCGAAGCCCGCAAGATCAGCATGGTGGGGGCTACGCGAGGAGCTCTGGTACTGCGTCCAGGCACTAGCCGAGTGCAGGCGCCGGAGGGTCTGGGCGGCAGGGCTTGCACCTCTCCCCCTGGGGGCCGCCTCCTCTAAGCACTTGGCTCGTCGGCCGTGTGTGCCAGATCCGGCGGTAAGCCACGGTCAGTATCAGGCCTCTGGGAGCGCGGCGTGGACACGACTCACGCCCAATGAGGCTAGGCAGGGTGCGACCCGGGCTAGGTTACTCAGTGATTCCCAAGCTCAGGTGAAGGGTGAAATCTGGCGGCTCGCCAAGTGCTCAAGTGTGGATTCAAGGCACGCCTCGGCGGAGGACAGGTCGGTCCTGAAGAACCCCTCCGCCCCCAGGGTGCCGCCGGAGACGATCACCATCCAACGCTGCCCCTGTGCGCGCTCGCCATCAGCCTTGAAGACCACCGAGCATCCTCGCTCGGCCAACCACTCCATCAGTTCCACGACGTCCACAACCGTCCCCCTCCCAGGCCCGTCGAGGACGGGCCGTAGCGCACCAGAATGGCACCAGAACAACCGGTCAACAGCGGTCATCACGAGCCACGCAGACACCGCTCAGCTCACCCTAGGTGGATCCGTTTCCCCAGGTCAGCACCTCTATTGCTATCAAGTAATCAGTGATTCCCAAGCTCAGAGCGCGGGTTCGATTCTCGTCACCCGCTCCACGACTAAGGCCCTGGTCAATGACTGGGGCCTTTTCGCTTGCCGTCCAACAGCACCAGCCCGGAGCGTCCTCCGCCAGAGACAGCCGGTGAGTGATCGCCCCCATGTTTCCCCGGCATACGACCGCGGGCGTCAAGGCTGGGGACCAGAAAGCCGAGGCAGCGCGCGCATACTCCAGTATGATTGGACTCATGTCCTCAACGACTCGCATCACCGTCACGCTGCCCAGCGACCAGGTGGCGGAGCTCCGCAAGCTCACGGACAACGTCTCCGGCTACGTGGCGGAAGCCGTAGCCCGCCAGATCCGGCACCAGCTCCTGGGCGACGACCTCCGCCGCCACGAGGAGGAACACGGCCCCTTCAGAGACGAGGAGCTCGCGAAAGCCCGCGCGAAGATCTTCGGCTCCGCCGACACCTCCACGGGCGCGGACGCCGCGTGAGCGAACGCATCGAAACCGTCGTCCTGGACTCGGAAGGGCTCTCCGCATGGATCGCGCAGGACCGCAAGCTGCTCGCGATGCTGAAGGTCTTCCACGACATGGGGGCCGACCTCGTCATCGGGGCCAACACCATCGTGGAAGTCAGTCACTCCCGCACCAACATGCCTCGCCTGAACTGGGCCCTGTCCCGCGTCAAGGTGGAGCCCGTCACCGAGCAGGCGGCGAAAGCGGCAGCGGAACTCCTCAAGGCTGCCGGACTGCACGGGCACAAGTACGCCATCGACGCCACGGTCGCCGAGGTCGCCCTGCGCCAGCCGAAACCGGTCGCCGTCCAGACCTCCGACAGCGACGACATGACCAAGCTCTGCGGAAACCAAGTCCGTATCATCCCTCTCTGACACGCTGGCCCACTCCGAGCACACCCTGGCAGGGTCCGCCACACTGCTGCCCTCGTGCCCCACCCGTGCCCAGCAGAGCGGGCAACAGCGGTCAGGTACAGCCTCCAGAGACCATGGCGACCTCAGCTTCCTCGCAGGAAAGCGCAGTTCAGAGCCCTTCCGGAGGCTCAAGAGCCGTTGATTCCCAAGCTCAGAGCGCGAGTTCGATTCTCGTCACCCGCTCCACGAAAGAGCCCCAGGCCAGCGGCCCGGGGCTTCTTTGTTTGGGTCACCTTGGATGCGTCCGGTCGGCTTCGGTGGCCTCTCCCTGGATAATCGATGTATGGCATCACAGCCCAGTCTTTCTGATCTCCGCCGTGCCAAGTTCGCCCGGCGAACGCCCGCAGCGCTCTCCGAGCTTGTCGGCCCCGAGCACGGCACGGTGCGCCTGCCGCTTCACCTGGCATGGTCGGGGCTGACCACGTTCGACCTCGACCAGCCACGGCTACGGATGAGCTATTACCGCATCGTGTTGGCCGAGGGCCAGCATGACGACCTGGTCCGGTACCTCAACTGCGGCCTCCTCGTCAGCTTGTGGCCCACACTGCGCACACTGATCAGTCGTGATGTCCGTGAAGTCTGGGAACACTCTTTCGACGAGCTGGCTCACAGCGCCCAGGCTGCTGCGTGAACCTCACCGATCTGCACCGTCGCCTGCTGGCTGATGTACTCGCCGTAGGCGGTGCCTACCCTCTGGCGCTTACCGGCGGCTACGCAGTTCAGGCACACGGCCTGGTCGACCGGCTCAGCCAGGACCTCGACGTAGCGACCGAGAACCCCGATCGCATGGAGGACATTGCTGCTGCCGTGCGCGCCGGCCTGGAACAACACGGATGGCAGGTCATCGCTCTGGAAACAGACCCGCTCTCCGCACGCCTGATCGTCACCGATCCCGTCAGTCACGAAAAGTGCGAAGTCGACATCCTCAAGGAAGCGCTCTGGCGACCGCCCGTACACACCGACCACGGATTGGTGCTGTCACTCGAAGATGTCGTCGGAACCAAAGTTCGCGCACTCTTCGACCGCGGACTCGCCAGGGACCTGATCGACGTACAGGCTGCCGCGAACCGCTGGAGCCATATCGAACTCGAAGAGCTCGGTCGGCGCCACGCCCGCGACTCCTTCGACCTGAACGAGCTCCAAGCGCGACTGGGCGGAGCCGACTGGATCGACGACACGGAATTCGCCGCCTACGGACTCGATGAACAAGCGATCACCGGGCTGCGCCAGTGGGCGCAGGCATGGGCCACCGACATCGGCGAACGGCTCCAAGAGCTGGAGACTCCGCACGAAGACTGATGGCCGCATGGAGGCCGGATGCGCTCAGCACGATGCACGCCAGGCCACTCGGCCCACGCCCGGCCGTACCCCATGGGTGCCCAGCAGGGCGGACAACAACAGTCAGGTACAGCCTCCAGAGACCATGGCGACTCCAGCTTCCTCGCAGGAAAGCACAGGTCAGAGCCGTTCCGAAGACTCGAGCACCGCTGATTCCCAAGCTCAGAGCGCGAGTTCGATTCTCGTCACCCGCTCCACGAAAGAGCCCCAGGCCAGTGGCCTGGGGCTTCGTTGTCGTCCCGATGGTCGGACCACGGTCCGATGCGGGAACGGCGGGAGGATCGGACCGTGCTCCGATGCGAAGGGTGCCGTCCGGCCGGGATCGTTCACGGCATGACAACAACACGGGGCACACCCGCCGTACATGGCGCCGTCTCTCCGGCCAAGGCCCAACTTCTGCCCGTGGCGTGGGACGGCGACGCGCCCTTTCCCGGGCGGTGGGTGGGCGGGGTCTCGCTGGTGGTGGCGCCCTTGCTGCTGGGGGCCGGAGTCCTGCTGCGGCTGCCTTTCCACTTCTTCTTCCCGGAACAGCTCGCCGCCCGCGTCGAGCACCCCGGACTGGTCGCGGTCTCCTACGGCGCCTTCGCGGCGGGGACAGTCCTGCTGTGGCCGGGCCTCGCCGTGCTTGCGGTACGCATCGGCCGTCGCAGTCCCGGAACGGCTCTGTGGGGCGGGGTCCTCGCCATGCTGGGGCTCTTCGCCCGGACGTTCCACGCCGGCGTGGACCACCTCGCCTTCCAGTTTGCCGACCGGCAGGGGGCGGAGGCCGCCGCCCGGTTCGTCGGGGAGACGTACGGCGCCTTCCACGTCTTCAGCGCCCTCAATGCCGCGATCATGGGAGGCTGGCTGCTCCTCGCTGCCGGAGCCTGGCGGGCGCATGTGCTGGGTCCCGTCCGGGCATCGGCCCTGGCCGCAACTGCCGCGCTGCCGCTCGGCGTGCTCAAGGGCACCACGCCGCTGTCGGTGGCGGCCGTCGCAGGTCTCTGTCTCGCGCTCGTCCCGCTGGGCATTGCCGTGCTGCGCAACGGCCCGGCGCCCGGCCGGGCCACGGCCCTGCGCTGGACCGTGGCGGTCACTGCCGTACTGGCTCTCATGACCCTGGTCGGGCGAGCTGGTTGACGATGTACGGTCGGACCATGCGTGTCCCCCGGCGGCTGCACGACATCCATCTGCTCACGCTCGACCTGGCGGCCGCCCTGTTGATCGCCATCGTGTACGTCGGTTTCACCCGGATGCCGGGCGACGGCGTGCAGCCCCACTACTCCGGACCGGCATGGGCGGGCGTGCTCGTAGCCGCGGTGGTCGCCTTCCCGGTCGCGGCCCGCCGGCCGTGGCCCGTACCAGCCGCGGCGACGGCCCTAGTCGGTGCCTCCGCCGCCAGCCTCCTGGACATCACGCGCGAGCCGTGGGCCGCGGTCGGCCTCACCCTTTACGCAGTCGCTCTCACCGCGCCCCCGAGGCGCTCGGTGCAGGTGCTCGCCGCATCGCTCGCCCTCGCGGCGGCAGCGGTCCTCGCCGGGGAGGCCGTCGTCACCCCGGCCGAGACCTGGAGTGGGGCGGCCGGTGTCGCCGCCATGGTCTGGGTGGTCCTGGGCTGCGGCTGGGCGGCAGGCTTCGCCGTACGGACCCGGCGGGCCAGGGAGGCCGACCACGCCGCGCACCGCGCCGAACGTGCAGTCGTCGAGGAACGGCTGCGCATCGCCCGGGAGTTGCACGACATCGTTTCGCACAGTCTCAGCCTGATCGTGGTGAAGGCGGGGGTCGCCGCGCACGTGGCCCAGCGCCGCCCGGAGGAGGCGGAGGACGCTCTGCGCGTCATCGAACAGACCGGTCGGGCCGCCATGACCGAGATGCGCCGCACCCTGGGCGTGCTCCGCGCCGGCTCGCCTTCGGCGCCGCTGGGCCCGACGCCCGGCGTCGACGCGCTCGGCGGACTGGCCGACCAAGCGCGACGAGCAGGCGTGGACGTGGACTTGGACGTTCGGTTGCCGGATGGCGGTCTGCCCGCGGGCATGGCCCTGGCCGTCCACCGGATCGTTCAGGAGTCCCTCACCAACGCGGTAAAGCACGCAGCCCCCACACGCTGCCGGGTGACGGTCGAGGCCGACCTGCGCGAAGTACGCATCGACGTCACGGACGACGGCGTGCGAGGTGTCGGCCCCGAACGGACGGCAGGTCACGGGCTGATAGGTATGCGGGAGCGGGCGATGATGCACGACGGGACGTTCAGCGCGGGCCCACGCTGCGAAGGGGGTTTCGCGGTCTCCGTCCGACTGCCGCAGGACGACACCGGGACGACGGTGTGAGAGATGAAAGAGACGCAGGGAGGCCGACGTGTCGGACGTGACCAGGGTGCTCGTGGTCGACGATCAGGTGTTGTTGCGCGGCTCCTTCCGGATCCTCATCGAGAACGAACCCTGCCTCACCGCCATCGGAGAGGCGGGCGACGGGGCGGAGGCCGTCGAGCTCGCCCATCTGCACCGTCCGGACGTGGTCCTGATGGACGTCCGGATGCCGGTCATGGACGGAATCGAGGCGACCCGGCGAATCTGCGGCTCCCACGAGACCGCTGGCGTTCGGGTGCTGATCCTGACCACGTTCGACCTCGACGAATACGTCTACGCCGCCCTGCGGGCCGGCGCCGCGGGCTTTCTGCTCAAGGACTCCCCGCCCGCGGAGGTGCTGGCCGCCCTCCGGGTCGTCGCCAAGGGCGACTCCCTGCTGGCCCCCTCCGTGACCCGTCGCCTCATCCAGGAGTTCACCCGCCGTCCCGACCCGGACTCCGGCCGCCGCCACGCCTCCGCCGCGCTGACCGGAGTGACGGAACGGGAGCTCCAGGTGCTGGGGTTGATCGCGCGGGGCCTGTCGAACGACGAGATCAAGGCGCACCTGCACCTGAGCATGGGCACGGTGAAGACCCACATCGGCCGCCTGCTGTCCAAACTGGCCGCCCGCGACCGAGCCCAGCTGGTGATCGCAGCGTACGAATCGGGAGTGGTGTCGCCCTCCGACGACGGCTTGAAAACACACTGAAGGAAAGGCCCCGGAGCGAGGCGCATCGCCGTCCCGCTGCGCGCCCCGGTCCGTGCCCCATCCGTGCCCTTCGGAGCGGTTAACAGCGGTCAAGAGCAGCGCCCAGAGTCCGCACCAGCCTCGCCCTGCCCGAACAGAAATGCAGGTCAAAGGAACTTTGTCTGCCCAGGGCCCGGTGATTCCCAAGCTCAGAGCGCGAGTTCGATTCTCGTCACCCGCTCCACGACTGAGGCCCAGGTCATCGACCGGGGCTTTCTTGTTGGCCCGGAGCGGAACGCGGATGTCGCCGACCGGCTCCGGTCGCCAGCCAGGCCGGGGGGTAAGTCAGCCCAAGAAGGGCCTGCCGCGCCGCTCCCGGCCGTGCTTGTACCAGCGACCTGCTCACGACGCTGTCGCATTCGATGCCGTGCGGTCCACCGGGTGACGCGCAGCCTAGCCCCACCACCCGCACCAGGTGCGGGTGGTGGGCTGCGAGTTGCCGGGCCAGGCGTCCGCCCATGGACATACCGTAGACGTCCGCCCATGGACGTACCGTAGGCGTCGGCCCGGTGGACACCGAGGTGGTCAAGCACCGCGACCACGTCCAGGGCGAAGAGCTCGGTGCCGTAGGGCTTGTTGGGCTTCTCGCTCTCCCCCGTGCCGCGGGAATCGAGGGTGAGGGCGTTGCGGACCGCGGGGAAGTCGTCGCGTACCCCGTCCCATCAATGGTGGTTGTTCGCCTGCCCCGTCAGCAGGACCAGCGCTGGCCCACCAGGCCGCAGGACCCGGGCAGCAGGGAACTCCACCGGCCGACCAGGCCGTCGTGTCGCAGCAGTGACGTCACCAAGGGCTGAGGTGCGGCGGGAAGTCAGGCGGCGATGAGGTCCTGCTCACGGTCCGGCGTTCCGACCTTGGGCTGCTTGTTCGGCAGTGCGAGCCGGAAGACCTTGTGCCACGCGGAGAACACCTGCTTGGGCAGCGGGCCGGTGACGTACTCCAGCTCGTACTTCTCGAACAGCGCGCGCACCTTCACCGCGACCTCGGCGTACCGGTTGCTCGGCAGGTCCGGGAACAGGTGGTGCTCGATCTGGTGCGACAGGTTGCCGGTCATGAAGTGCATGGCCTTGCTGCCGCTGATGTTCGCCGAGCCCATCATCTGGCGCAGGTACCACTGGCCGCGTGTCTCGCCCGTGATCGACCGGCGTTCGAAGACCTGTACGCCCTCGGGGAAGTGCCCGCACATGATCACCGAGTGGGTCCAGAGGTTGCGGACCAGGTTCGCGGTGAACGTGGCGGCGAGTGTGGTGAGGAATGAGGGGCCCGAGAGCAGCGGGTGGATCACGTAGTCCTTGAGCACCTGCTTGCGGATCTTGCGGCCCACGGCCTTGGCCCGCGCGCGGAACTCCGGGTTCTTGCGGCGGCGCTTGGTGAGGTTCTTGCCGAGCTCCAGGTCGTACGCTGCGATGCCGTACTCGAAGAAGCAGGCGTTGAGGAAGTTCCACAGCGGCTGGCCGAGGTGGAAGGGGTGCCACTTCTGGTCCTCGTCGACGCGCATGATGCCGTAGCCGAGGTCGTTGTCCTTGCCGATCACGTTGGTGTACGTGTGGTGCAGCTCGTTGTGCGAGTGCTTCCACTGATCGGACGGCGAGACGTGATCCCACTCCCAGGTGGTGGAGTGGATCTTCGGGTCGCGCATCCAGTCCCACTGGCCGTGCAGGACGTTGTGGCCGATCTCCATGTTGTCCATGATCTTCGCCACGGACAGCCCGGCGGTGCCGATCAGCCACGCGGGCGGGAAGATCGAGAACAGCAGCACACCCCTGCTGACCAGCTCCAGCTTGCGCTGCGCCGAGATGACCCGCCGGATGTAGGCGGCGTCCTTCTCGCCGCGGTCGGCGATCACCTCGTCGCGGATGGCGTCCAGCTCGCGTCCCAGTTCCTCGATCTGCTCCGCGGTCAGGTGGGCGGTGGGGTCGATGGCGGTCAAGGTGCTCCTACCGTTCGATGTCGCAGGGGCCCGCGGCGGCGGACACACAGGTCTGGATGAGGACGCCCGGCTCGGCCTCGGTGATCTCGCCGGTACGCAGGTCGCGGACAGCGCCGGCCTTGAGCGGCGAGACGCACCCGAAGCAGATGCCCATACGGCACCCGGAGGGCATGAGCACGCCGATCTCCTCGCCGATGTCCAGCAGCGGCGTGGCGCCGTCCGCGCCGATGGTCTTGCCGGTGACGCTGAACGTGACCTCGCCGCCGTCGCCGGCGACGACGATGCCGGGGCGGAAGCGTTCGGTGTGCAGGCGCTCATGGACGCCGCGCTCTCTCCAGTGCTCCTCGGCGGCGTCGAGCAGACCTGCGGGCCCGCACGCCCAGGTCTCGCGCTCGGCCCAGTCGGGCACGAGCTCTTGGAGACGGGCGATGTCGAGCTTGCCGTCCGTGTCGGTGTGCACCTCGGTGAGCCGAAGCTTCTTGTCCGCGACCAGGCTGTGCAGTTCCTTGCGGAAGATCACGTCCTGAGGCTGTGGCGCGCAGTGGACCATGACGACGTCGTCGAGTTCGATGTCGCGCAGCATGCCCATCACGGGCGTGATGCCGCTGCCGGCCGTCAGGTAGAGCACCTTGGCGGGCTTGGCCTGCGGCAGGACGAAGTCACCGGTCGGCTGGTCGAGCTGGATCAGCGTGCCCGGTTTCGCCCTGCGGACCAGGTGGTTGCTGACCTTGCCGTCCGGGATCGCCTTCACGGTGATCGTGATGCGGCCGTCCTGGCGGTTCGTCGGCGAGGTGATGGAGTAGGCACGCCACAGGCGCACCCCATCGACGTCGACCCCGATCCGCACGTACTGGCCGGCTGTGTGGCCGCGCCAGCCCCGCCCCGGCCTGATCACGACAGTCGCGGCGTCATCGGTCTCGGAGTGCACGGCCTCGATGCGCCCACGCAGGTCAGCGCCCGTACGGAGCGGGCTGACCAGGTCGAGGTAGTCCGACGGCAGCAGCGGCGTCGTGACCATCTCCAGCAGTTTCCACGCCCTGCCGCGGAGGGCTGTACTCGTCATGACTCCAGCTTGCTGCGCCTCCAGGCGTAAAGTCCTGACCACAGGACGTAAATCTGGTCGGCTGAATTGTTCGCAGGGAACAAAAAATGAGCTATGCAATCCGGAGGGCCAGCGAACTGTCCCTGGATGAGACGACGGTCACCGCCCTTCGGGCCGCACTCAAGACCACCGCCGACGAAGTCGTCCAGGCGATCATCGACGAGGTTCCTCCCTACGCCCATGC
The DNA here is from genome assembly GCF_044757365.1 of Streptomyces sp. NPDC091289. Lineage (NCBI taxonomy): Bacteria > Bacillati > Actinomycetota > Actinomycetes > Kitasatosporales > Streptomycetaceae > Streptomyces > Streptomyces sp. NPDC091289. The sequence goes on along the minus strand of NZ_JBIVUT010000004.1, from coordinate 256,571 downwards.
CTTGTCGGGCCGCATGGGCGCCACGATCCGCAGAGCCGTCCGCACCGCCCTGGGGCACTACCTGGACCTTGCGAGCGGGAAAGCCACAGGCGGCGACGCCGGGGACGCCGCCTACGAGCTGGGCCGCGGCGAGGTGCGCGACGGGCGTTCGATGGACGCCCTGCTCAGCGCCTACCGCGTCGGCGCCCGGGTCGCCTGGCGATGTCTGGCAGCGGGTGCCGTACCCGCGGGTCTGCCCGCCGCCGAGGTCGCCAAGTTCGCCGAGCTGACCTTCGCCTACATCGACGAGCTCTCCGCCGCGAGCGCCGCGGGCCACGCCGACGAACTGGCCGCCCGGGGCAGAGCCCACGAGCGTCACCTGGAACACCTGGCCCGCGACCTCCTCGCCGGGGCGAGCCCGGACGTGCTGCTGGCCTCCGGCCAACGGGCCAGGTGGCAGCCTCCGGTTTCGCTGACCGCCGTCCTGCTGCCCGCCGCGCAGGCCCGGCCTGCCTACCGGACACTCGACCCGAGCACCCTCGTCCTCGACGATCTGCCGGATGCCACCGGTGTGCTCCTCGTCCCCGATGCCGACCGATCACGTCTCCTACGGCAGCTGACCGACCGCGCCGCCGTGGTCGGCCCGGCACGGCCATGGACCCACGCGTCCGCCTCGTACGCACGAGCCCTACGCGCGCGCTCCCTTTCCTCCGACATTCGCGACACCGAGGACCACCTGCCCGACCTGGTGCTCAGCGCCGACGCGGACGCGTTCGCAGACCTGCGCGCCCGAGCCCTCGCACCGTTGCGGACCCTGCCTGCCGCAACCGCACGACGGCTGGAGGAGACGTTGCGGGCGTGGCTGCTGCACCAGGGCAGACGGGACGAGGTCGCGGCGGAGTTGTTCGTCCACCCCCAGACGGTCCGATACCGGATGTCGCAACTGCGGGAGCTGTTTCCCGATCTCGCATCACCACACCGGGTCCTTGAACTGACACTGGCGGTCGGTCTCCGGGTCAACTGACGCGTCACCCGTCCACCGCCACGTCCGCGAGCGTCTGGAGATCGTGCCCGTTCCCGGTGCCAAGCCGCCATGGCCCGGGAAACGGCGGCTTTCCGGTCGTCGTGGCAAGGGGCCGGGCCGCTCGCCCCAGGGGCCACCGCCGTCCTGCGGCGGCCCGTACCTCCCTCCCGGCAGCCGGTCGGACGACCGGCCAGGGTCCACCTGGCACACCGCGCGAGGGATGATGGGGTGGAGTACGAAGCGTGAGGTCAGGAGCTCCCATGCCAAAACTGGTTCACCGGCCTCGTGAGGACGCGGAGTTCGATTTCATCCTCGGGAGAAGCAAGGTTCCGGTCCTCGCATACTTCACCGGGGCATGGCCCAAGGCAATCGAGCCCTGTCGGTTGATGGATGTCGTCGTGGGCGACATCGCCGCCGCCTACGCGGGCCGCCTGACGGTCGTCCGCACCGACATCACGCGTTGCCCGGCGGCAACCGAGCGATATGGGATCACCGGAGCCCCGTCCTGCCTCCTGCTGAAGGAGGGAGCGGCGGTGGCGCACGGCACGGGGCCCATGACCATCGACGAGGTACGGCGGTTCCTGGACGGTCACCTCTGAGCGGCCGCTGCGGCGCCCGGACCGCCGCTTCTCGTCGCGTTCGACGCGGACGCGGGCGGTTGGCAGTCCATCGCCCGCCTCACCGCCGCGGGGCGGTTCGAGGTCGTGCGCGAGACCGTGCTCAGGTACTGGCGGGACAATGCGGCCCCCGGCCAGAGCTTCGCTTCGTTGGTACGGCCTCCGATGTAACCCCCGAGACCGCCAGGCACGGTCTCCTCGTCCAGCGCCGCATGCAGACCGGCGGGTCGGCCCGCGCGCCGGTTCCGCCGGTCATCGGGTTTGGGCGGGTGGTGGCGAGTTCGGAGGCGCGTTCAGGGCCAGTATCCGCTGTACGGTCGATCTTCGACCCCGTTGTCCGAGTCTCTGGGTCAGGACTCGACATCGAATTCGAAAGATGACCTAAACGGGGCTGGCGGCGGTTAGCTCTCTCCAATGCGAGCCCCATTCTATTTTCTGGATCAGGTACTTCATTTAGTAATAGCCCAAGCTCACCATCCTGGATCTCGCCGCACCAAATGAGCACCAGATGGGTCAGGAACTAGCGGTCAACCAGGCCATGCCAGCCACCCTCCTCCTGGGGCGGTATCAGTCCGCCCCAGTCAGAGACACGACATGGTGAGACGACCGGTGATTAACAAGCTCTGAGCGGGAGTTCGATTCTCGTTACCCACTCCATTGAAGGCCCAGGTCAATGACTCGGGCCCTTCTTGTTGTCTCGGCCTTCTGAGGGGTGGCGTGCCCGCCGCGTGTTGAGAGAAGGACGGCTCACGTCCGGTGGGCATGAGCCGTCCGCCGAAAGCTGTCTCAGGGCTTCGCTGAGGGCGTCGGGTGGGTGAGTACCACGTCGTCCAAGGTCACCTTGGGGATCACCGCGTCACGGCGAAGTGTGGGGCTGAGGGCGTCGACCACCGGTGCGATCGCGTCGTACATTCGGATGGCCTGCTCCGGGTAGTCATCCGATGACCACCCCGCATTGTGACCGTTGTCGTTGAGCTCCTTCAGGTAGGCAACGAGTTCGTTGCCGGTGAGCTCGTAGGTGTAGACCTTGCCCTGTCGGCTCACGACCGTCACATCATCCATGCCCTTGAACGCCTTGGTGGTCTCCCAGAGATCCTTGGCACAGGTGATCCGGAACTTGGTCGCGCCGGCGGCCTTCAACAGGCGTTCCTCGTGCCCGGGTGGGGCCGTCCCCTCACCACACCCGGTCAGGAGCACCGCACCTGCCACCACGGCTACGAGGGCGTAGGTCCCGCGTCTCATGCGGCAGCCGACGTGGCCCGGACCCGGTAGACCGCGATCCCCGTAGCGAGTGTGTCGGCGATGAAGCCCGTACGAAATGGCTTGCCACGGGCGATGCTGACCATGCCGTTCCCAGGGCGGGAGATCCCCACTTCGCGAAGGTGTTTGGTGAGCACGGTCCCGAGCTTCTGCGTGTCGATGCCCAGATGAGCCGCCAGGTCGGCGCTGTACATCTTGCCGCCGGCACGGACGATGGCCTCATGGGCACGGACCAGGAGGGTGGGGACTCCTGTATTCGGGTCTCTCAGTACAGAGACCTCTCCGGACTCATCGGCCGGGGCCTCCGAGGCCGATCCGTCGAATCGCTCGTCACTTGCCGCGCCGGTGTCCAAGTGCAGGGCGAGCTGAGGTGCCGGGAAGTCCACAGGCACGGGCGGGGCTGGAACGTGGACCACGACAGGTGCCGGATCCGTGCGCTCGGCACCGTTCGGCTGTCCGGCGGCGATAAGGGCGTAGACGTGGGCGACGTCGGCGAGTACTGAAGCTCCGGCGATATCACCGCGGAGCAGTGCGGTACGTGCCTCAGTAGCGATCTGCTGAGCGGAGGCCGCTGCGCCGGAGCGCGCTTGCTTGTTCATACCTGGACAACGCCGCCAACACACGACCGGACACTTGCCGAGACCGACAAAACGTCCATCCGATCAGCCCAACATCTGCGGCGATGCCGCTCACCTGCGAAAAGAGGCTGGGCCCTCGTTGATCACGGATAGCAGTGGACGCGCGGGTACGCGCTCCGGTGCGCTCCCCTCATGGGCGGTGCGCCCCTTCGCTTCTCCGTAACCTTGGGCGTAGCCCGCTGCGTAAGGCCAAGCGGGGGCATTCCGTACAGCAAGTCGACGTAAGTCCCTTGTTTCTTGTGCGGGCAACGGCGCGGGGCAGTCCGGGCACCGGCGACACCTGGCATCGGCGGGCCCAACGGAATCACGCACGGCCGGCGCGGGGCGGACGGACTTGCGACATGGCCAACCTCATAGGTGCCGCGGGCGCCCGCGCAGTGCTCCCCCGATGCCACCGGGTTGGCCAATATCAGCACCCGTCGTGGCTCCGCTCCTCCGGACGGGCGCGAGCGGCAGCCGACTCCACAGACCTGACTTTCCGCTGTTGCGTCATGCCCGATGCATGGTCCGGTCATGCATCGGTGTGAAGTCCCAGTGCAGCCGCTGCTCCTCATCCACTATGGGCGTGTAGTTGTGGAGGGGCTGGTTGGTCTCGACAGACGTGGCGATCGCTTCCATGAGCACCGGCAAGGACGTCCACACCTCGTGTGATCCGCGCATAACGCCTTCCGTTGCCTCGGCCTCGTGGACGCGCCCTCGGTCGATCTCGGGACGGTGGTCCAGTACCAGGTACCCTCCGCAGGAGTCCCGCGCGATGGGGATCAACTGCGGATGTCCGTACAGGACTCTGCTGGACCCGATCTTCATGAAGTCGTAGTCCACCTCCTCTCCTTCCTCATCCGCCGTGCGCTTGTCGTAGAAGCCTGTGAAACGTTGCCAATCAGCCGCTGTCTCACGTGCGCTCATCGGTCGGTAGGACCCCGGTAGCAGCGAGCACGACCGGTCGAGTAGACCGTCGTGCCGCAGCAGTGACGTCACCAAGGGCCTCAAGAGCGGTCGACGGATGAGGCGTTCGGTAGCGGCGATGTCCGCCGGGTCTGCGGGCGGCGCCAGCGCAGCGTAAGTCGACGGCGCATGCTCGGCCAGCCAGTTCTCGATGCGCGTCCACGACTCACTGATCGATGCGGTCATGGCACGGCATCCTGCCATCCTGTACTGACAGCCTTCGGGCACAGCCAGACGCCGGCCGCGACCCGGATGCGTCCGGCTGGGGCCGTTCTTGCGACAAGCGTCGCGGGCAGCCCACTAGCGGATCCCCCAGTCCTGTGCGGAGATCAGCGAGTGGTGTCCTGTCCGGACAGTTGTTGACGCATGCCGGCTTTGGACTTCTACGCTCACGTCGCCGTTCGCGGTGAGGTCCTGGGAGTTGGCCTCGGTGCCCGCTCCATCACCTTTTCGGCCGCGACGTCGGCGGTGACCCGGATCCGCGTATACCTCCAGGGCTCGCCCTGACCGGCATCGCAGGGTGTCCTGATGCCCGGTGCGCAGACTCACGAGACCATCATCGAGCGCCAGCTTCCGTGTGTACCCGCCGAGTTCCCTGCTCCGCCACTCCACAGCGCCGTCCTCGTCCACCGGGGGAACGTGGAAGGGGAAGGCGGGGTCCTCCAGCAACTCCGGTTCGCCCTCTTCCGGGTCGTCCGACCGTGGCACGGCATCATGCAGGCATGATCACCATTCACCTGAAGTACGAGATCGACGCTGACAAGCTTGAGGATTTCGAGGAGTACGGTCGCCGCTGGGTCCGGCTCGTCGACCGGTTCGGCGGGACGCACCACGGCTACTTCCTGCCGAGTGAGGGCGACAGCGACATTGCCTACGCCCTGTTCTCCTTCCCCAGCCTGGCCGCGTACGAGCAGTACCGCTCGGACAGCATGTCCGACCCCGAGTGCCAGCAAGCGTTCGAACTGGCTCGTGATACCCGCTGCATCAAGCGCTACGAGCGCCGATTCCTCAGGCCGCTCGACGGCCTGTCCTAGCCGACGGGAGGTACGCGGCGCGATCCCGCCGCGCGGCTGAGCCCAGCGCTGCGATGACGGCCGCGAAAGCATAGGGCGGAGCCCCTTCATGGGCCCACATGGGCCCAAGCGCCGTCGATTCCCCAGCACCGTCGATTCCCGAGCTCGGAGTGCGCCCTGCATCGATGGCTAGGATCCGTCGGGTGGACGACGACAGGCTGATCATGGCGCGCGCTCGGATCCATCTCGTACCAGCGGTGCTGGCGCTGGCCAATCCGCCCTGGCAACACGATGTGTGGCTCGACCCGACCGTGTTCGAAAGCCTGGATCTTGTCTGCCACACCTTGTTCGACGACTTCTGCGATGCCGAACACCCCGAGCGGTATCTCGGGATCGGCCTTCGCAGCGAAGAAGAGGTGGAGCTCATGCGGGAGCTCGACATCGCCCTGGGCATCGCCGAGGCGAATGCTGCGCGGGACACCGCGGAGGAGCTGCTGCGCGCCGAGGGCTGGACGGAGGTGGTGGCCGTCGCCGGGCGTCTCGCACAGGTCATGGTCGCCAACGACCTGCACGAACTCCTCGCAATCCACGAAGCACACACCGCGGACGCGCACCGTGGTGAAGAAGGGTGGCCGTCCTCACATGAGGCACTCCATTGACAGTCTGGCCGCCGAACTCCAGCGAATTCGGGATCGCCCGCGTCCCGATGCCGCGACGCCGCCACCTGTTCTCTCCCTCTTCCTCGTCGATGTCTCCGGGGACGTCGCGGAATACGAGGAGCGTCTGCGATCGGTCCTCCTCCCCGCTGTGCGGCTGGGCGCCACCGCGGATTTCGAGCAGGAGAGCCTCCCGGTCGACGGTGTTCCGGACTGGTTCGCGGCCGTGAGTTCCGGGAACGGAGAGCAGGCATCGCAGTTCGCGCGGGCCGGCCTCGACGGATACGTGGAACACACCGGGGCTGGGAGTGGTGGGACTCCACGCAGGCCGGACCAGCTGGCGTTCATATCTGGGTGGACAGTTGGGGTGAGTCCTTCTTCGGGTGCCTGGATCTGTTCTGGGCCGCTTATGCCGCGGGCGCGGTCCGGGTTGACGGTCCTGCGATTCGGAATTCCGCCGTGTGGTCGGCGGAACGGAACGCCTCGCGCTGAGCCGGTTGTCCTGTTGCCCCGTTGTCCGGTCCACCTCGTGCCATCGGATCGTGGCAGTTCGGAGCACCACGACCGCTTTCCGGCCGACGCAGGAAGTAGTCGCCGCACTCGATGGGGAGTCAGCTATGCGAAGCAATCCGTGCATGAAGAGAATTCTGTTGGCGACAGACCTCACGGGCTTGGGTGATCAGGACATCCCTCCCATGTTCCGAGACGTGGTGGAGCGCGGATGGTCGGTCACGGCCGCCGGCGGGCGTGTGTTGAACGGCCTTCGCCCGGCGGCTCCTGGCTCCTGGGCCGACCGGCTCACGGAGGAGACGACGGTCAACGGGAGGGGCATGACCGACTACGACCTCCCCGCCGCACCGCACGAACGCACCCGGCTCCTCGTCCGCAGGTGTCTGGCGTACGTGTGCGCCTGCCTCCGGACCGCAGAGGAGGTGTTCGGCGATACGCAGGTGAAGGCCTACGTGTCCTTGTCCTTCGCCGATACCGATGAGGGCCTGTTCACCTCGAATGTCACCTTCTGCACACCGCTTCCCGATGTCCATCCGTACATCCCGCGCCTCGAAGAGGTGAAGGGCGCCGCGGTTGGGGAGATCTCTGTCGAGGACTGCTCGATGTGGAGCGGTCGTTGAGGGGCACGGGTCACTGGTCGGTGCGGACCGCGCAAGGAGTGCCGGGAGTTCGCGCATGTCGTCGAAGACCGTGGTGTCGGGTCCTTCCAGCCACTGCGCTGGGGTGAGTCCGCCGGCGTATCCCAGGGCTCGCCTGCCGGCCGCGCGGACCTCGCCGGCGCTGAAGATGCGGACCGCGAATTAAGGGTGGATCCCGGTGTGGCCCAGGGGGTAGCGAGACGCGTGGTCACGGGCGGCTCGCGGGCACGGTGTCCTTCGCGATCAACGTGTCGCCGGACCAGCAGAGCCGGTACAGGTCGACCTCGTCCAGCAGGTCGCGGCCGGAGCGGTAGAACTCGCAGGTCGTGCCGGGCGGACGCGGTGCGGAACGGGCGTGGTCGGGCGGGTAGGGGTAGGGGCGGGCCGGAAGCAGGGCGGCGAGTTCGGCGCGTGGCCGGCCCGTGGTCAGTTCGTCGAACCGGGACGGTGGCAGGGCGCTCGTGGTCAGTTGCCAGGCCAGATAGACGGCGGCGGGTACGAAGAAGGCGGCTGCGACCACGGGTGCCGCGGCTGCGACGACGGACCGGCGGCGGGCGGCACCCCGTACGTCGGCCAGCCGCCTGGCGGACTCCGGGGTGGTGGCGTCCGTGTCCTCGTGCAGAGCCCGGTGCGTGTCCGTGTCCGTGTTCGCGTGAGCGGCCTCGTGCGTGTCCTCGTGCGTGTCCTTGTGCGGAGCGGTCTTGGGCCCTGGCGTCGGTGTCACGGCCTCCCGTCGGCGGTTGCGGGCCGTGACCTGGTGCGGGAGGGCGGCGGTGACGCGGAACCCGCCTTCGTGCGGGCCTGTTCGCAGGGTGCCGCCGAGGACCGTCACCCGCTCCCCCAGTCCCGTCAGGCCCCTGCCGCCCGCGCCGGCCGCCGGGGCTTCGGCCGTGTGCGCCGGTCCGTCGGGCGACGGGGCAGCGTTCACGATGCTCACGTGCGTACGGTCGGCCTGGTGGGTGATCCGTACCCGGATCAGCCTGCCCGGCGCGTGCTTCACGGCGTTGGTGAGCGCCTCCTGCACGATCCGGTACATCCCGCGTTCGACCAGCGGGGACAGCGTGGGCAGCGGTCCGCGTCGCTCCCACCGGACCGGTACTCCGGAGGCGACCGCCCGTCCCAGGAGATCCTCGATCGTGTCGGTGGCCGGCAGGGCCGTTCCCGTACCTTCGCCCGTTCCCGTACCTTCGCCCTTTGTTGCCGGCGGGTCGTGCAGGACCGCGACCGTCTCCCTCAGTTGCTCCACCGCGTCCGCGATCGTCCCGCGCAGCTCGGCCAGGTCGGTGCGGTCGCGGTCGGTGAGGTCGGGGGAGAGTTCCAGGGCTCCGGCGCGCAGGGCCACCAGGCTCAGGGCGTGGCCGAGGGAGTCGTGCATGTCGGCCGCGATGTCGGCCCGTTCGGTCAGCCGCGCCCGCTCCGCGACCAGGTGCTGCCGCTCTTCCAGGCGTCGGGCCAGCCGCCAGCCCTCCCGTACGAGTTCGCGGCGGCCGCGCCGGTGCCGTCCGGCCAGCCACGGCAGCAGCAGCGCGGCGGGCAGCACGGTCAGCGCGTAGAACCACCACACGGGCGGCACCCGCAGCACGGCACACGTCGCGATGTCGACCGCGAGGCACCCGACGAGTACCAGGAGCGGGCCCCGGGCCGCGGCGACCCGTGCTCCCAGCAGGCAGGTCAGGGCGGCCAGCGACAGGACGTGAGCGTTGGCGGGGGTCGCGGAGTCGGCCAGGCCCAGCGCGCACAGTCCGTTGGCCAGAACCACCGCGGTTCCCGGCCGGCGGCGGGACAGCGGCACGGCCACCGCCAGGACCGCCAGCGGAAGGAACAGGTCCAGGACCGGCGACGGCGCGCCCGCGTCCCGGAACCCGTACCCGGTCGCGGCGGCGAGCACGGCCCACAGCGCCATGTCGCCGAGGGCGGACGTGGCCGGGGGCCGGGGTATGCGCGGGTGCGGCATGGTGCGTCGACCGTCCTTCCGATGGAACTCCTGACCGGTCCGATCGAGCGGCGATCTCCTGACCGGTCCGATCGAGCGGCGATCTCGTGACCCGCCCGGCCGAGCGGCGATCTCGTGACCCGCCCGGCCCGGCGATCTCCTGACCGGTCCGGTCGAGCGATCTCCTGACCGGCCAGGTCGATTCTGCGCGATTTCGCGTGCCGGGCCCGGACGCCGGGTCAGGCGTCCCGGCGGCGCAGCACGTACAGGCCGGCCAGGTGCGCCGCCGCCGCCCACGCCATCACGACAAGGATCGCCGTCGCCGGCCCGTACGGAGCCTCAATGCCGACGCGCAGGAAGTGGTCCCCCGCGCCGTGCGGCAGGTAGTCGTTGACGGCAGCGAGCTCCGGGCCCCCGACCCCCAGGAGCACGGTCGGCAGCGCCCACAGCAGGGTGACGAGGATCGACAGCGCTCCGGCCGGGTGACGCGTGACGAACGCGGTCCCGACGGTCAGCACGGCGACGAACGCCAGGTAGAGGCCGACGGACAGGGCCTGCCGGAGCGCCGTGCCGGCCTCGAACGACGCCCGTCCGTCGAACGCCCCCCACGCCACCGCCGTGCCCACGACCGCGTACACGATGCCGGCGATGAACGAGGCGACGGCCACCACCAGCGCCTTCGCCGCCTGGACCCGGTGCCGCCGGGGCACCCACAGCAGGGAAGCCCGCACGCTCCCCGTCGAGTACTCGGAGGTCACCGTGACCATGGCCAGGACGACCACGGCGAATTGGGTGACGACGGCGGAGGAGGCCGCCGCGTTCCCCACCGACTCCATCGGATGAGCGTTGATGCGGGCGATCGAGGCGTAATAGAAGGTGAATACGGCGGTGATCGCCAGGCCCGCCAGGACACAGAGATAGGAGGCCCGGACGGACCACAGTTTGGTCCACTCACAGGCGATGGCCCCGGCGAAGCCACCGGGTGCGCCTCGGCCGGGGGTGCCGCGCACCCCCTGGAACGGGTCCGTGCGCCGGGCGGATGTCGTCGTCGTGGTCACGGTGCTGCCCCTTCGTCCGGTGTTACGGCCGTGGCGCTGCCGCCTGTCGCGTACTCCACACTGCGCGCGGTCAGGTCCATGTACGCCTGCTCCAGCGAGACCCGGACGTCGTTCAGCCGGTGCAACCGGACCCGGCAGTGGTGGGCGAGGTCGCCGATCTCGGCGGCGGTGCGGCCCTCGACGGTGAGTTCGCCGGCCACGGACGTCTCGACGCTCACACCGTCGGCCGTCATCAGGCGACGGACCAGCGTCGCCCGCTCCTCGGCGTCGGGCACCACCGCGCGCGCCGACGCGGGAGAGGCGGCGGCAAGGAAGTCCGCCATGGACGTGTCGCTCAGCAGCCGGCCCCGTCCGATGACGACGAGGCGGTCGGCCGTCAGCTGCATCTCGCTCATCAGGTGGCTGGAGAGGAACACGGTGCGTCCTTCCGCCGCCTGGTCGCGGACGAGCCGGCGGATCCACCGCACGCCGTCCGGATCAAGGCCGTTGACCGGCTCGTCCAGGACGAGCACCGGAGGGTCGCCGAGCAGCGCGCCCGCCACTCCGAGCCGCCCGCTCATGCCGAGCGAGTACGTACCCGCCGGCCGACGGGACGCCTTGGTCAGGCCCACCGTCTCCAGCACCTCGTCCACGCGGCGCACGGGGATGCCGTTGGCCCGGGCCTGGGCGACGAGGTGCGTGCGGCCGGAACGGGCCGGGTGGACCGCCCGGGCGTCGAGCATCGCGCCGACCGCGCACAGCGGCCGTCGCAGGCTCGCGTACGGTCGGCCGGCGATCAGGGCCCGACCCCGGGTGGGGTGGTCCAGGCCCAGGATCATGCGCATCGTCGTGGACTTCCCGGCACCGTTGGGGCCGAGGAAGCCCGTCACGTTGCCGGCCTTGATATCGCAGGTCAGCCCGTCCACGGCGAGCGTGTCGCCGTAGCGTTTCGTGAGTCCTTGGAGGGTGATCACGGAGTTCCTTCGCTGGTCGGTCGCGGAAGCGGGCGGCGGGGCCCCCTTGCTCGATCGACGCTAGGAGTCCGCGGCCCCCGCGCCCACCGGTCGAACGGCAGCGGTCTCCTGCCTTTCGTCGGGGGTGCGCCCCGCCCCGGGGCGGATCTGTGGGGCGTTCCGTTCGCACGGTGGCGCGTCGGCCGTAGGCTCGCCGCGTGGAAGACGGGGAAGGCCGGGACGACCGGGAAGACGTGGACGACGTGGACGACCGGGACGACCGGGACGACCGGGACGACCGGGACGACCGGGACGACCGGCAAGAGATCACGCCGGGCAGCCGGCCGGTCCGGGTCCTGGTGGCCGACGACGAGGCGATGGTCCGGGCGGGCGTACGGGCCATCCTGGCCAGGGACCGGCACGTCGAGGTGGTCGCCGAGGCCGGAGACGGTCACGAGGCCATCGCACTTGCCCGCCGACACCGGCCGGACGTCGTGCTGTTGGACATCCACATGCCCGTGCTGGACGGTCTGTCGGCGGTGGCACGGTTCCACCGGGAGCTGCCGCCGGTCGGCGTGATCATGCTGACGACCTTCGGTCAGGACGAGTACGTCACCCGCGCCCTGGAAGAAGGCGCCGACGGATTCCTGCTGAAGGCGGACGACCCGAGGGAACTGCTCAACGGGGTACGGGCCGTGGGAGCCGGCGGGGCCTATCTGTCCCCGCGGGTCGCCGGCCGGGTCATCGCCGGGCTGCGCGCGCACCGGGCGGCACACCCCCACCGCTCGCTGGAGCGGCTCACGGAACGGGAACGCGAGGTGCTGGCCGGGATCGGGGCAGGGCTGTCCAACGCGGAGATCGCGGGTCGGCTGCACCTGGTCGAGGGGACCGTGAAGGCGCATGTCAGCGCGGTGCTCGCGAAGTTGGGCGTACGCAACCGCGTGGAGGCGGCCATCTCCGCGTACGAGGCCGGTCTGGTGCCGCCGGGCCACCGCTGATCCAGCCCTCCTAGCCATACTTGACCGATCGTTTCGTTATTGCCTAGAGTTCGACCGTGGCCAGAACCAAGGAATTCGACCCGGAAGCCGCACTGCAGTCAGCCCTCGAGCTGTTCTGGCAGCGCGGCTACGAGGCGACCTCGATGGCGGACCTCGTCGATCACCTCGGCATCGGACGCGCCAGCATCTACGCCACCTTCGGCAACAAGCACGAGCTGTATCTGAAGGCGCTGGACCGGTACAACGAGAACCGCGACTCGGGCCTGCTGCACGAACTGTCCCAGCCAGGACCCGGGTTGCCCGCCGTGCGTACGATCGTGCGGCGGTTCGCAGCCGAGGCGAGCGCCGACGACCATCGCGCGAAAGGGTGCTTCGTCACCAACACGGCCGCCGAGCTGGGCCCGCACGACCCGGCCTCGACCCGCCGGGTCGAGGCGAGCTGGGATCACATCGAGACCCTGCTGCGCTCGGCGCTGGTACGTGCGCAGGCGCAGGGCGAGTTGGGTGCGGACCGCGATCCGCGCGCGCTCGCGCGAATGCTTCTGGTGCTGATGCAGGGCCTGCGGGTCGTGGGCAAGGCGTCGGACGACCCGGGCCGGGTGCGGGACGCCGCCGAGCAGGCGCTGGCCCTGCTCGACTGAACGACAGAACCTTCCGGCAGCACCTTCTGACAACACCTTCTGACAACGCCTCTCATGAGGAGGTGACTTCGCGCCCGCATAACAGAACGTTCAGTCAAATATTGGGGGAGTGATGGTCGACACGCAGAGCTGGGACACCACGACCGGGGCCGGCCCTGGCCCCGGGCCCGCGCCCGCGCACCGGCCCGGGTCTGCCTTCGTGCTGCTCGGCGCCGTACAGATGTCGCTGATCTTCACGCTCACCTCGCTCGTCGTGCCACTGCCCCGGATCGGCCGCGCCTTCTCGCTCGACCGGACCGATCTGATTCTGCTCAGTTCCGCCTACGGCCTGACCTTCTCCGGGCTCTTACTCCTCGGCGGCCGCGTCGCCGACCGGTTCGGCGGGCGTCGCGCCCTCACCGCCGGGCTGCTCGTCTTCACCGCCGCGTCCCTCGCCGCGCTGCTCGCCCCGGGGCCGGGGACCCTGCTCGCCTCCCGCTTCGCCCAAGGCGCGGGCGCCGCGCTCGCCGCACCCGCCGCCATGGCCGTACTGCGCGCGGTCTTCCCCCAACCCGCCGCGTACGGAAGGGCGATGGCCACCTGGGGCGGGCTTTCGGTGGTCGGCGCGACCGCCGGGCATCTGCTCTCCGGCGTGATCTCGGCGCTCGCCTCCTGGCGGCTCGCCCTGACCGTCCCGGTCGTGGTGGCCGCCCTCGCTCTCGCCCTCGCACCGCAGTTGCTGCCGAAGACCCCCGCCGGCCCGGGCCGCTCCCTGGATCTGCCGGGCGCGCTGCTCTCGACCGGCGGAATCACCCTGGCCGGCTACGGCCTCGTCCTCACCGAGGCCCGCCCCTGGGGATCGGCGGCCGTCCTCCTTCCCCTGCTCACGGGGGCCGCGCTCCTCGCGGCGTTCCTGGTCGCCGAGCGCCGCGCCCACGATCCGCTGCTGCCCCTCGCGTTCCTCCGCGACCGTCGCCGAGCCGTCGCGCTCGCCGCCGTCGGTCTGACCGCCGCCGGGACCGCCATGACGTTCGTCCTCCTCTCGCTCCATCTGCAGCAGGAGCGCAACTGGTCGGCGCTGCTCACCTCCGCCGCCTTCGTTCCTTTCGCGGTGGCCCTGCTCGTCTCGGGCCGTACGGCAGGTCCGCTCATCGCCAGGTACGGGGCACCGGCCGTCACCGCCTCCGGGCTCGCGGTCGCCGCGGCGGGCCTCGCGCTGATCGCGCTCACCGGCCTCGCACCGCACACCCCTTACGCGTACGGGCTCCTCCCCGGACTGCTCCTGCTGCCGGCCGGGGCCGCCGCCGCCTTCGCCGGGGCCGCCGTGCTCGCGACCGACGGGGTGACGCCGCGACAGATCGGGCTCGCGGGCGGCGTCATCAACACCGCGATGGAGCTGGGCCCGACCGTCGCCCTCGCCGCCCTGCTCACCCTCGGGTCCGATACCACCTCACTCGCCGCGACGGCAGCCGTTCTCGCCGCCGCGGCCTTCCTCACCACCCGTACCAAGTAACCGATCACCCATCACCGATCGCCTATCACCTATCACCTATCACCTACGGCCGATCGTCAACCAAGGGAGTCATCACCATGACCGCACGCTTCACCGGCAAGTCCGTCCTCGTCACCGGCGCGGGCTCCGGCATCGGCCGGGCCGTCGCTCTCGCCTTCGCCGCCGAAGGGGCCTCGGTGGTCGCGGCCGGGCGTACCGCCGAATCACTCGACGAGACGGTCGCCCTCATCGAGAAGGAGGGCGGATCGGCGGCCGCGGTCACCGCGGACGTGGCCCGGTCCGAGGACGTCAGGTTGCTGGTCCGCCGCACCGTCGAACGCTTCGGCAGCCTCGATGTCGCCGTCAACAACGCGGGTGTCTTCAGGGGTGGCGCGCCCATAGGCGACCTCCCCGAGGAGGACTGGCGCACACTGCTCGACGTCAACGTCACCGGTGTATTCCTCTGCCTCCAGGCCGAAGCCACCCGGATGCGCGAGCAGCCCACCGGCGGCGCGATCGTCAACATCGCCTCCAACCTCGGTGCGCACACCCGTATCCCGGGCCTGGCCGGCTACATCACCAGCAAGGCGGCCGTCTCCGCCCTGACCCGGGCCGCCGCCCTGGACCACATCGCCGACGGCATCCGCATCAACGCCGTCAGCCCCGGCCCGTCCGCCACCACCATGTCGCTGCTGCCGGGCGAGACCGACGCCGACCGCGCCGACCGGATGAAGGGCGCGTCACCGCTGGGGCGGATCTCCTCCACCGCCGAAGTCGCTGCGGCCGTGCTGTATCTGGCCTCGCCGGATGCCGCTTCCGTGGTCGGCAGCGACCTGGTCATCGACGGCGGCGCCTCCGCCTGATCTCGGCCCTGACCGGGGCCCCGACTTCGGCCCTGGCCCCGGTCTCGGCCGGCCGGAGCCATGCATATCGGCCGCCGCAACCAACCGGGTTACCGGAAAGCCGGCAGGTTGCGCGCGACCCACTCCCCGAAGGGCCGGGCCGGGCGGTGGAGGACGTTCTCCACGTCGGGGCTGATCGCCAGCTCGGCCGGCAGCGGAATGCCCAGGACATCCAGGGTGCCGCCGATGACCTCCTCCGGCATGAACCGGGCCAGGTGGCTGTGGGCCTCCTCGCGGGACAGTTCCACGAAGGCCACCTCCTCGCCCAGGGCTTCGGCGATCACCGCGACCTGCCGGCGGGGGCTGATGAGCCCGGGGCCGGTCAGCTCGTACGTACGGCCCGCGTGGCCGTCCTCGCTCAGCGCGGCGGCGGCGACCGCGGCGATGTCCGCCGGGTCGACGACGGGCAGCGCCACATCGCCGAACGGGGCGAACACCGTGCGCCGCGTACGGACCGACTCGGCCCAGGCGAAGGCGTTGGAGGCGAAACCGCCCGGGCGCAGGACGGTGAAGTCCGGTCCGGCCGCGCGCACGGCCGCCTCGAACGCGCGCAGGCGAGTGTGCGAACGCGCCTCGGGGCGGGTGGCGCCGACCTGGGAGGAGAGCAGTACGACCCGCTTGACCCCGGCGGCCACGGCCGCGTCCAACAGGGCCTGCGGGCTTTCGCCGTGGCCGTTGAGCTCGCCGCCCAGCAGGATGAAGAAGGCGTCGGCGCCGTCGAGGACCGGCGACATGCTCGCGGCGTCCCCGACGTCGGCCCGGGCGTGCCGGGCGCCGGCCGGAAGCCCGGCGGGGTGCGGTTGCCGCGAGACGGCCACGACCTCCTCGCCCGCCCCGGCCAGCAGCGGCACCAGCGTCTGTCCGATGTTTCCGGTCGCACCCGTTACTACGATCATGGCTTCCCCTGGAGTGGTGAGTTAGTTGGCTGACTTAAACGAAGTTAGCACGGGTCTCCGGGGCCCTGTCTATAGTTGGTTGGGTGACTGACTCAGTAGAGCCCAAGGGGGCACGGGCCCCCCGAGGGGCCCGGGGGGCCGACAAGCGGCGGCGGCTCACCGCCGCCGCGGCCCAGGTCCTGCACGAGCAGGGCGTCGAACGGACCACCCTCGCCGACATCGCGCGCGTGGCCGACGTCCCCGTCGGGAACGTCTACTACTACTTCAAGACCAAGGACGAACTGGTCCAGGCCGCACTGTCCGAGCACAGCGCGCATCTGGACGAGCTCACCCGTCGGCTGGACGAACTGCCGGACCCGCTCGACCGGCTCAAGGCCCTGATCGAAGCCTGGGTCGGCCGGCGCGACATCGCCGCCCGGTACGGCTGCCCCACCGGCACCCTGGCCGTCGAGCTCGACAAGCGCGCCGACGGGACGCTCGACGTGGAGGCCGGCGCGGTGATCCGGCGGCTGCTCGACTGGACCGGGCACCAGTTCCGCGCCCTGGGCCTGCCCGAGCCGGACGACCTCGCCGTCACCCTCGTCGCCGGCTACCAGGGCATGTCACTCCTGGCCAACGCCCTGCGCGATCCGGAGATCATGACCCGCGAGGGCGCGCGGCTGCTCCACTGGCTCGACTCCCTGGAGACCAGCGAGTTGGAGGCTCCCGGCCGGGGCCGGGCCTGATCTCCGGGTTCCGGCGTCAGCCGTGCATCGCGGGCCCGTAGGCGCTGTAGACGTACAGGGCGATCACACCCGCGACGCAGGCCATGATCACCCAGGAGCTGAAGCTGGTGTGCCTTCCCTTGGCGTTTCGCCGCCCGGACCTCCGGGGCCGACGGGTCCGCTCGGACCGGCGGGGGCTCCGCTCGGACCGGCCCGACGCCGCCCGGCCCGGAGGGACCCGCACCGCGTCCGCCGCCGCCTCGGCCAGCAGGCGACGGCAGGTCGCGGCGAGCACGGCCGTACCGGCGTCGAGGGGCACGACGGCCTCCGAGCGCGCCGGAGCGGTGGTGCCACCGTCCAGAATGCGTCCCACGCGTACGAGGACCTCGCCCCGGCCGCCCGCCGGAGCGAGGCTGATCCACCGCTCCACGTGCTCCCCCCGGATCACCATCCCGCCGGACCGCTCCCGGTACACGGTGTGCTCCCGCCACAACATGTCCGCCAACTCCTGTGCGGTGCTTCTCAGTTGTGCCCCCACCAGCCATCCCCCCACCTCGCAGCGAATCGAACAAGCATCGCACTCTACTGCTGGCCGCAGCTCCTGGTCCCGCAGCCCCACCACGTGGGACGGTCGTCAGCCGGACGGTCTTCAGCGGCCCGACCGTGCCCGGTCGTTAGAGTTGCCGTCGAAGACGGGGGGCAGCTGTGGACTTCGGGGTACTGGGTCCGCCGGCCGTGTGGCGGGCCGGCGTGCCGCTCGAACTGGGCACGCCGAAAGGGCGGCTGCTCCTGGCGGTCCTGCTGAGCCGGCCGGGCCGACCGGTCACCGAAGACGCGCTGGTGGAGGCGGTCTGGGGCGGGGAGCAGCCGAAGAGCGCCGCCAAGAACGTGCAGACCTACGTCCACCGGCTCCGGCAGCGCCTGGGGGACCCGGGGCGCATCACCCGGGAGGGCCGGGGCTATCTGCTGCGCGCCGGCCGTGACGAGCTGGACGCGGCACGCTTCGAGGATCTGGCGGACGCGGCGCGGGCGGCGCTGGCGGCCGGTGAACAGGACCGGTCGCGCCTGCTCTTCGACGAGGCTCTGGGCCTCTGGCGGGGCCCCGCGTTCGCCGGGATCGCCGACGTACCGGCGCTGAGCTCGGAGGCCACTCGCCTCGACGAACTGCGGCTCGGGGTGGTGGAGGAGCGGGTCGACATCGATCTCCGGCTCGGCCGGCACAGCGAGGTGCTCGGCGAGCTGACCGCGCTGACGATGGAGCACCCGTTCCGCGAGCGAATGTGGGCGCAGCTCATGCTCGCGCTGTATCGCTGCGGCCGACGGGCGGACGCGCTGCTGGCCTATCGCCAGGTCCGTGACGTCCTGGTCGAGGAGACCGGTCTGGAGCCCGGGCACCGGTTGCGTGACCTGCACCGGGCCGTCCTCGGCGAGGACCCCGCGCTGGACCGGGCGGCCGCCCTCGGTGAGACCCCCGCCACCGCCACCGCCACCTCCACCTCCACCTCCACCTCCACCGCCCCTGACCCTGCCCCGTCGGTCGCGGCCTCGACTGCGGCCTCGGTCACGGCCCAGGAGCGAGGCCGGCCGAACACCGCCGTCGCCCGGATGCTGCCTCCGGCGCTCGGCGACTTCAGCGGACAGCAGGCCGAGTTGGCGGAGATCGGGGCAGTGCTCCGCGCGGACCGCGCCGCCGACGGACCGGCCGCGATGGTGACGGTCTCGGGCCCCGGCGGGGTCGGCAAGACCGCCCTCGCCGTGCAGGCCTCGCATCGGCTGAGGTCGGCGTACCCCGATGGCCAGCTGTTCGCGGCGCTGGCCGGCGCCCGGACCCAGCCGGTCTCCCCCGCCACGGTGCTCGGCCGTTTCCTGCGCGCGCTGGGAGTGCCCGCCACCGCGGTGCCGGACGATCCGGAGGAGCGCGCGGACCTCTACCGGGGCCTGCTCGCGGAACGGCGGATCCTGGTGGTGCTCGACGACGCGTTCAACGAGGAGCAGCTGGCCCCCCTGCTGCCGGCGAGCGGTACGTGCGGCGTGATCGCCACCGGCCGCGTACGGCTGGGGGGTCTGGGCGGTGCGCACCGGGTCGAGCTCCGCGAGATGTCCGAGACCGACAGCCTCGCCATGCTGCGCAACAGCACGGACGGACGGCTCGCCTCGGCCGCCCCGGCGGAGCTGTCCGGCCTGGTCCGGCTGTGCGCGCGGCTGCCGCTCGCGCTGCGGATCGCCGGGTCGCTCCTGGTGTCGCGGCCGCACTGGCGGCTGGCGGATCTCGTGTCCCGGCTGGCGGACGAACAGCACCGGCTGGACGCTCTGCGCTATCGCGACCTCGAAGTGCGAGCCAGTTTCGGGCTGAGTTACGAGGGGATCCGGCCGGTGGCACGGCGGCTGTTCCGGCTCCTCGGGTTGCTGGAGGCGCCCGACTTTCCGCTCTGGGCCGCGGCTGCCGCCGTCGACACCGGGCTGCGGGAGGCCCAGGAACTCCTCGACGAGCTCGTCGACGTCCACCTGCTCGACGTCACCGGAACGCCGAACGGCCAGGCCCGTTACGGCTTCCACGACCTGACCCGCGCGTACGCCCGGGAACGCGCGGAGGCGGAGGAGCCCGTGGAGAGCCGGGACGCGTCCGTCGTCCGCGTCCTCAGCGCGCTCCTGGCGTTCACGGACATCGCCGACCGTGACCACATGGGGCAGAACATGTTCCAGCGGGACGCCGACCGGTGGCAGCCCGCGCGGGTGGAGGCGAGCCTGCCGTCCTCCGTACCGCCGATGGCCCTGCTGGACGCGGAACGCGTCCCCTTGGTGGCAGGTGTGCGGCAGGCCGCGGAGCTGGGCAGGGACGAGCTCTGCTGGGAACTGGCCGTGGGCGGGCACGCGTTGTTCGAGACGGAGCGGTACTTCGACGACTGGCAGGAGTGCTACGACACGGCGATGGGCCTGGCCAGGGCCGCGGGAAACCTGCGGGGCCGGGCCCGACTGCTCATCTCGATGGCCGGACTTCTCTACACCCGGCGTCGTTACGGTCCCGCCGAGGCGTCCAACACCGAGGCCATGGGCCTGTTCGAGCGGATCGGGGACCGGCGGGGCTATCTGGAGGCGCTGAGCAACGCCCCGTTCTTCCTCGTGCCCAACGGCCGGCTGACCGAGGCGATCAGGGCGGGCCGCGAGGCCTACGAACGGCTCACCGCCGGCGGGCAGGAGGCGGCGGCCCTGCACGCGTACTCCCAGGTCGGCCTGGCTCATCTCCAGGCCGGCAGGCCGGCGCTCGCGGAGGAGGTCCTCACGGAGATCGTCGCCGGGGCGCGGAAGCAGGGGATCCGGACCCTGGTCGCCCGGGACACCTACTGGCTCGGCCAGGCGCAGCTCGCCCGCGGCCGGTACGCGGAGGCCGAGGAGTCGTTCACCGAACTGACCGAGTGCACCCTGAGCATCGGGTCGTCGGGCGCGTTCTACACCGCCCATGCCTGGGGCTGTCTCCACCTGGCCCGGGGCGAGTACGCCGCGGCGCGCCGCCGTCTCCTCGAAGGCGTCGAGGTCGCGCGCACACTCCACGACCCCATGTTCGAGACCCGGGTCTTCGTCGACCTGCTCGATGCCCGCCTGTACGGCCTCCATGAGCTGCCGGCCGTCATCTCCCAGGGTGAGCACGCGGTCGGGGTGGCCCGCGGGATCGACTACCCGTACCTGCTCGCGGGCGTACTGGACAAGCTCGCCCGGCTGCGCGCCGCGGCGGGGGATACCGCCGTCGCCAAGCGCCTGGCCGACGAGGCGGCGATCGTGCGGGACACGATCCGCTGAGCCGTGCCGCGGCGGTCAGCGCTCCCGGGTGCGCCCGGCATGTGTCGCCCCGGGTGTGCCCGGCATGTGTTCGGCGTGTGCCCGGTCTGCTGACGTGTGCCCACCGTGTGCCGGTCGTATTCCGGGGTGTGACACAGTGCCCGTCAACCCGACGGAACCCCGTCGGAACGCAGCTCCAATCGAACGTTCGAAGCTGCCGCACCGGCGGCTGTCGTAACCAGTGAGGTAGTCATAGTGCACAAGCGACGAATCGTTATCGCGGCTGCCGCGGTCGCCATGGGACTCGGCCTCTCGGCCTGCAGCGGCGACGACGGTGAGCCGGCGGCGAAGGACACACCGGCGGCATCGGCATCGGCGTCGGACCCGGCCCCCTCCTCGTCCGAGCCGAGCAGCGAGAGCCCGGCCGACGGCAGCGGGGACGACACCGGCAACGGCGACGCTCCGGCCGAGGGTGACGTCACCGCCCCGGGCACGAAGCTCAAGGTCGGCGACCGGGCCGTTCTGCCGTTCGAGTACACGAGCGACAAGAAGGGCACGATCGCCGTGACCGTCACGGCGATCGAGAAGGGCACCGAGGCCGACATGGCCGCCTTCGGCGACAAGGCGAAGGGCATGACGCCCTACTACATCAAGATGAAGGTGGAGAACGTCGGCGGCACCGACCTGTCGTACGCGTCGCTGAAGCTGGACGGTGTGCTGGAGGGCGGCGCGGGCACGGGCGTCATCCTGATCGGCGGCCTCCCGGACAAGTGCGACCGGGAGTCCGCGCCCCGCGACTTCACCACCAAGGGCGCGTCGTTCGAGACCTGCTCGCTCAGCGCCACGAAGACCGCGCCCATCACGGGCGCCGAGTTCGACGAGGGCGACGCGTACAGCGACAATCCGGTCGTCTGGGCCAGCTGAACGCGCACGACTCCGACGGGGCCGGCCTCGCTCACCGCACGGGGAAGCCGAACGAGTAACCCTGCTCCTTCAGCCAGGGCAGGACCTCGCGCAGGGCGGCCACGGTCTCGGACCGTTCCCCGCCCGCGTCGTGGAAGAGGACGGTCGGCCCGTTGGAGATCTCGCGCTTGACCGTGGCGACCATGGTGTCCGCACCGGGATGTTCGAAGTCCTTGGTGTCGACGTTCCAGCCCAGCGGGCGCATCCCGTGGGACGCGGCGAGCTGCCGGCTGTACGGGGTGAAGGCGCCGCCCGGGGCCCGGTAGTACTGCGAGCGGACGCCGCCGGACGCCTTGGTGATCATGCGTTCGGCGTCCAGGATCTGCTGGGACTGGTAGGCCTCGGACTTGGTGTCCATGGTGGTGTCGTGCGAGACGGTGTGGTTGCACAGCCGGTGGCCGTCCGCCACGACCGCCTTGACCAGGTCCGGGTACGCCTGGGCCTGGGTGCCCACCATGCAGAACGTGGCCTTCACACCGCGGTCCTTCAGCAGGCGCAGCACCTGCGGCGTCCAGACCGGGTCCGGCCCGTCGTCGATGGTGATGTTGACGCCCCGGGCCCCCCGGTCCGAGGCGTGCGCGATGTCCGCCGCCACTTTGGCCACGGGCCGGTCCCGGGCGTCCGGCGACGAGACACGCCCCTGCGGCTGCTGCCCTCCGGCGGTGTCGGCCTGCGCGGTCCACACCGAGGCGGCGGCCAGCGCCGTCACGCCGATCACCGCCGCGAGGAACCGGTTGTGCCAGGCCCTTCCCCTGTCCTTCGCCATGTCCGCCCGCCCCTTTGCCCGTCGCCACTGCCGCCGTCTCCACCGATGCCGTCTCCACCGATGCCGTGCACCCATCCAGACAGGCGGACGCCCCGGCGGGATGCCTCGGTTACCGACTACGGACACATCTGCAGGGAGCCGGCGACATACGCGGGGCTTCGCCCGGCAGCGGCGGCTTCGGGGTCAGCGGCCTCTGTCCCCCGAGGGTCTGACAGTGGGCCTCCGAGCGCCGCCCCGGTAATCCGCATGCCCGTTCGACTCGGGCTGCGGCATGCTGGCCCGGTGTACGAGAGCCATATGACCTTGCTGTGCGAGGGCGACGAACTGCGCAGGCTGGAGCGCTGGGCCGGCCGCCGGCCCGGCGTGAAGTTCACGCACATCGCGCTGGCCCGCGGACGGACCGCCTCCCAGCCGATGCTGACGCTGCGCGGAAGCCGGCCGTCGTACGAGGACGAGCTCGCCGCCGTCCGCGAGGCCGGGGCGGCGCTGGCCCGGGACGGGTTCGCCGTGGCGCGCGTGAAGGTCGAGTGCGCGCCGTGGGCGGCGGAGGTGCCCCGGGACGACGCCGACGTACCGGGCGGCCCGGACCACCCGTACGCCGGGCGGCACTTCGAGCACCACGTGAAGCTGCTGCTCGACCCGGCGGACGACGGCCGGGAGGCCCTCGTCGCGGTGGCCGTACGGCACGGGGCGCATGTCTCGTGGAACGCGCGCCGGCAGCGGGCGGACGGCCGGGTGGAGCGCTTCGTCACCCAGCGCTGCCACCGGACGGGCGACCGGCGTGCGGCGCTGCTGCTGGACGCGCTCCTCGCGGAGCTGACGGCGTACGAAGTGGTCGACGTGGAGCGGGAGTACGTGCTCCTGGACAGCGGTCCGGAGCTGGACGAAGGATGGTTGGACGCAGCATGAGCACCGAACAGCGACCGCCGTTTCCCACGGTGGTGCCCGCGGCCACGCCCGTTCCGTCCACGGCGGGGCTGGACGCGCGCCGCCCCTTCCTGGACGCCGCGCCCGGGACGATGCTCCGGGTGCTGGACGACGAGGCCGTCCAGCGAACCGTCTTCGACCCGGCGCTCAAGCAGTTCCCGAACGCCTTCCGCGTCGCCGACCCGGTCTTCCCGTCCCCCGGCACGACCCGGGCCTGGCAGACCGCCCGGGCCGCGGCGCTCACCGCCGTACGGGACGGAGTGGCCGCGTCCCCGTGGGCGGAGGCGCTGGTGGTGCGCGGCAGTGTGCTGATGGCCCTGTGGTTCGGCGAGCAGGCGCGCGAGCCCGGTGATCTGGACTTCGTGGTGACTCCCGCGTCGTGGCGGATGGAGGAGGAGCGGACCGCGGAGCTGCTGGCCGGAGTCGCGGCGGCGGCCGAGGTGCGGGCCGCGGGAAGCTCCGACGGGGTGCGGATCCATGCCGCCGGGGCCGTGTGCGAGGACATCTGGACGTACGAACGCGTGCCGGGCCGCCGCATGATGCTGCCCTGGGAGGCGCCCGGCACCTCGGGCGGCTGGGTGCAGCTGGACTTCGTGTTCGGCGAGCGGCTGCCCGACCCGCCCGAGCGGATCCTGCTGCCGTCCGGCGGCGTCCTGTACGGGGCCACCCCCGCGCTGTCCCTGGCCTGGAAGGTGATGTGGCTGGTCAACGACGCGTACGCGCAGGGCAAGGACCTCTACGACGCGACCCTGCTCGCAGAGCGGCACCCGCTTCCCCCGGCCCTGCTCCAGGAAGTGTTCCGGCTGAGCGGGGAGTGGCCGGAGACCGGGCGGCAGTGGGTGGGGAGCGAGGACCTGGACGTGGCGCTGGGCTACGTCGAGTGGCATCACTTCGCCGGCGAGTACCCGCAGTTCGCCGACCGCGAGGCGGAGTTCGCCGACCGCGAGGCGGAGTTCGCCGACCGGTTGCGGGCGGCGCTGGCTCCGACGTTCGCCGGCGCCGCCGAATCCGCCGGCGCCCAGCCCTCCGAGTGACCCGGGCGGCCAGGGCCTCGGGCCATTGATCACACTGGTACGGATGTGGCGTACGGGCGAGCGGGGGATGCGGAAGTGGAGCTGAGCGCGGGGAATCGGACGGGGACCCGGCTGGAGGACCAGGTGAAGGACTGGTCCTCCCGGCACCGCACGGGGCTGGTGGTCGCGCTCTGGGCGGTGATCGTCCTGCTGATCGTCGGCTACTCGGTGCGGGAGCCGGTGAAGGACTGGTGGCTGGCGCGCGAGGCGTGCGGGGGCCAACTGCCCACCGAAGACCTGGAGATCGTACGGACGGACCTGCGGCTCGGGAAGACGGAGGAGTCCTTCGACGCCGAGACCGGCACGTACAGCTGTGTGCTGAGGAACGAGAACGACAGAGCCGTGATCTCGGTCGACACCTACCCGGCGGGTCACGACCGTGACCAGCTGCTCGGGTTCGCGGGATCGTCCCGTCCGCCGGACGCCGTGCTGCCGGGCGGTCTGCCCGGCTTCGAGGAGGACCCCGGCATCGTCCATCTGATGCCGGAATGCCCGCATGGCGTCCTGTCGGCGACGGAGAAGAGGGAAGCAGAGAAGAGGGAAGCGGAGGAGAAGGCGGTCCCGGAGCGCCGCAGGCTGCTCGTGCGCACCCGGACCCCCTCCGTCCACAGCCCTGCGGAGAAGGCGGCCATGCTGCGGCTCGCGGTCCGCATGACGAACGTCGTGACCGAAAAGGCCGGCTGCGGCGGGAAGCCGCTGCCCGCCCCGGCGGACGGCGCGGTACCGGACGAGGGGGCCCTGGTGCCCCGCGCCCGGGCGAAGGGCACCGCCTGCGACGCCCTCGCCACCGGCCGCGTCCCGGCGGCGGGGCGCGACGGTGAAGTGCGCATCGCCATCGCCGACGGCGGGATCGTCGGCCGGTGCACCCTGCGCGCCACGGAGGCGTACCCGGACGCGCGAAAGGGCATGTCGATCGTCGAGCTGACCTCCTGGCTCGGCGACTGGGGCCCGCGGGTCCACGAGATGGGCTCGGACCCCGACCCTCTGCCGATGGGCCGGGGCGCCGCCCGGAGGCCCGCCCTCACCGAGCACCGGGCGTGGGCCGTCGCCAGATGCGACGGGGACGACGTCGGCTTCGCCGCGCGCTGGGGTCAGGACTATCCCGACCGGCACCGGAAGCCGGGCACGACGTACGTGCCGCCGACCGAGGCCGAACGGTACGAGCAGCGCGTGCTGCTGCGCGAGTACGTGTCCGCGTTCGGGGCGGATCAGATGCGGCGCGGGGCCTGCACGGACCTCGAACTGCCGGAGAAGCCGGAGAAGCCGGAGCGGTCCGAGTAGGGGCGGGGTCGAGTACGCCCGCCCCGGGGGGCACCGGAGGCGGACTCCGTTCTTTGCCTACTCTTTACCCTGATCGGAGCCGATGCCGGGATGGCAACGCCGCGCGAGCGCGTTGGGGCCGGGTGGACCACCCCCGCAATGAACAGGACCCCGACGTGACAGACCTGACAGATGTGACGGCCCCGGCGGAAGCGAGCGCAGCAGCCCGCGCGGCGGACACCCTCTCCCGCCCGTTCACGGTCCGCGGCCTCACCTCCCGGAACCGGATCGCCATGGCGCCCATGACCCGGCAGTTCTCGCCGGACGGTGTTCCGGGGCAGGACGTGGCGGCCTACTACACCCGCCGGGCCGCCGGTGACGTCGGGCTGATCATCACCGAGGGCACCTACGTCGACCACGAGTCCGCCGGAACCAGCGACC
The DNA here is from genome assembly GCF_044757365.1 of Streptomyces sp. NPDC091289. NCBI lineage: Bacteria > Bacillati > Actinomycetota > Actinomycetes > Kitasatosporales > Streptomycetaceae > Streptomyces > Streptomyces sp. NPDC091289. The sequence continues at coordinate 230,552 of NZ_JBIVUT010000004.1, read as the reverse complement.
GGGTCCCGCGCTTCCACGGCGAGGAGGCGCTCGCGGGCTGGGGACACGTCGCGGACTCCGTGCACCGGGCGGGCGGCGCGATCATTCCGCAGCTCTGGCACGTGGGCGTCACCCGCACCGAGGGCGCCGGGCCCGTCCCGGACGCCGAGCCCGTCGGCCCCTCGGGTGTGTCCCTGAGCGGTGAGCCCAAGGGCCGCGCCATGACGCAGAAGGACCTCGACGACGTCATCGCCGCCTTCGCCGACGCGGCCGCCGCCGCCGAGCGCCTCGGCTTCGACGGCGTCGAACTGCACGGCGCCCACGGCTACTTGATCGACCAGTTCCTGTGGTCCGGCAGCAACCGGCGTACCGACGCCTACGGGGGCGACCTGGTCGCCCGGACCCGGTTCGCCGCCGAGATCGTGGCCGCCTGCCGCGCCGCCGTCTCCGACGCCTTCCCCCTCTTCTTCCGGATGTCCCAGTGGAAGTCGGACAACTACGAGGCGAAGCTCGCGCAGACCCCGGAGGAGCTGGACGCCCTGCTCACGCCGCTGGCCGAGGCCGGCGTCGACGTCTTCCACGCGTCCACCCGCCGCTACTGGCTGCCGGAGTTCGAGGACTCCGACCTGAACCTGGCCGGCTGGGTGAAGAAGATCAGCGGCAGGCCGACCCTCACCGTCGGCTCGGTCGGCCTGGACGGCGACTTCTTCAGCGCCTTCCAGGGCAACGACTCCAAGGTCACCGGCATCGAGCAGCTGCTGGACCGGATGGAGCGCGACGAGTTCGACATGGTCGCCGTCGGCCGCGCGCTGATCTCCGACCCCGAGTGGGCGGCGAAGACCCTGCACGGGCGTACGGCGGACATCACCCCGTTCTCCGCGGAGATGCTGAAGACCCTGCGCTGAAGACCCTCCGCTGACGTCCGGCAAGGCCCCTGCCGCTACGCCCTGTTCGCCGCCGCCGGGAGCTCCGCGCGGATCGCGGTGATCAGGGCGCGGCTGGCCTCATGAGCGGCGGCGCTGCCCTCGGCCGGCGACGTACCGGCGCGCTGGTGCAGCACGACGCCGATGACCAGGCGATCGGCCCCGGCGACCTTCTGCCTGGTCGCCCAGACGAGGTTGCCGCCCGCCGGGGTGGACGAGCCGGTCTTCAGTCCGATGACCCCGTCGTGCCCGAGCAGCTTGTTGGTGTTGCGGAAGGTCACCCCGGCGCCCGGGGCCGTGACGGAGCCGGTCGCCACGATCTGCCGGAAGGCCGGGTCCTTCATGGCGGCGCGGGCCAGCTTCAATTGGTCGGCCGCCGTGCTCCTCGTACTCGTCTCCATGCCGCTCACCCCGGTGTACGTGGTGGCGCGCATGCCGAGTCCGGCGGCGGCCCGGTTCATCTTCGCGACGAACGCCTTCTCGTCGCCCGCGTCCCAACGGGCCAGCAGCCGGGCCACGTTGTTGCCCGACGGCACCATCATCAGCTCCAGCAACCGGCGTTGGGTGTACTCCCACCCGGCGAGCACCGGGGCGGTCGTCTCGACGGAGGAGTACGACTCGTCGGCCGCCCGCTGATCGGCGACCACGGTCGCGCCGGGGGCGCCGGCCCGCATCGGGTGGTCCTTGAGGATCACGTAGGCGGTCATGACCTTGGTGACGCTGGCGATCGGGACCGGCTTCTGCTCGCCCCGGGTGCCGAGGCTGCCGATCCCCTCGACCGCCACGCTCGCCTGGCCCTCGCGCGGCCAGGGCAGGTGCATCGACCTGGCGAGCGGCGCCACCTCCTCCCCCGGGCTCCCGGCGGCGGCCGGCCCGGTCGTCGGCCCGCCGCCGCCGAACGCGTACCACCCTCCCGTACCGGCCGCGAGCACCACGGCGGCGGTCAGCGGTACGAGGACCGAGCGGCGGAAGCGCACACCGCTCCCGGCGGAAGGGGTGACGGTGGGGGCTGCGGGGGCTGCGGGGGCTGCGGGCATGGGCTCCTCCAGGTGACGCGCGCGGTTTCCCGTACCGCAGTCACCTTCGAGGAGTCGTTCTTCCGGACCCGTACAGCGCCGTTTCCGCCCCCGCGAGAGTGCGTTTCGGTTCCGTATCAGGCGGCGGGCGAGGGTGGCGGTGGGGCCAGGTCGAGGGTCGCGAGGGCTCCCCCGCCGGGTGCGTTCGCGAAGGTCAGCCGGGCGCCGAGCACCTCCGCCTGGCCCTGGGCGACCGTCAGGCCGAGACCGTGCCCCCGGCCGCGTTCGCTCGCACCGGTACGGAAGCGCTGCGGGCCCCGCGCCAGCAGGTCGGGCGGGAAGCCGGGACCGTGGTCGCGTACGGCGATCCGGGCCCCGGTGACGGTCACCTCGACGGGGGCCGCGCCGTGCCGGTGGGCGTTGGTGACGAGGTTGACCACGATCCGCTCCACCCGGCGCGGATCGGTCTCCACCATCTCGCCGTCCGCCTCGGCATCCGTCGCGGTGACATGGGTGTCCGTGCCCGTACGCCGCACCACGTCGGCGACCAGTTCGCCCAGCGGCACCGGGTCGAGGCGGGCCCGCTCGACGCCCGCGTCCAGGCGGGAGATCTCCAACAGGTCCTCGACCAGCGCGTTCAGGGCCCGCAGCCGGTCCCGTACGAGACCGGTCGCCTCATCGGTCTCGGGCAGCAGCCCGGCGGCGGTGACCAGGCCCATGAGCGGGGTGCGCAGTTCGTGCGCGACATCGGCGGTGAAGCGCCGTTCGTTCTCCAGCTTGCGCTGGAGGGCGTCCGCCATGTCGTCGACGGCCGCCGACATCTCGGTGATCTCGTCGCGGGACCGCCCGGCGGGACCGATGCGGGCGTCCAGGTCGCCGTCGGCGATCCGGCGGGCGGTACGGGCCCCGTGGCGCAGCCGCCGGTTGATCGGTTCCGTGGCTAGGGCGGCGACCGGGACGACGAACAGGAGGGCGGCGAGGACGGACTTCACGATGCTGCGGTCCAGGAGCTGGAGGCTGCGGACCTCGGTACTCATGTCGTCCCGCACGACGAGGATCCGGTCGTCGCCGACGGCCACCGCGCCCCACATCCAGTACCAGTTCGGCGGATCGGCGTCGTACCAGGTGGCGTATCCGCGGCCGGTGCCCGGCTGCTCGTCGAGGTCGGCGAGGTCGCGCGCCAGTGGCTCCGGCAGCTCCGCCCTGGTCCGTACGTCGATGTCGGCCGGGGCCCTCCCCGTACGGTCGAACTCCCGCTCGGCGGCGATCAGCCGGGTCAGCGCCCGGTCGTTCCCGACGCGCAGACCGCGTTCGCGGGTCGCGTCGTGCACCAGGAAGCCGATCACAGCCGCGACCGCGCAGCACGCGGCGGCGGCGAGTGCGGCGATCTTCCAGCGCAGGGCGCGGGGGTTGAGGAAGTCCACGGCGAACGCCCGGCCGCTCAGCCGCGGACGAGCTTGTAGCCGAAGCCGCGGACGGTCTCGATCCGCCCGCTGCCGATCTTCTTGCGCAGCCGCAGTACGCACAGGTCGACGACCCGGGTGTCGCCCTCCCAGCCGTAGTCCCACACGTCGCGCAGCAGCCGGCGGCGGTCGAGGACCGAGCCGGGCGCGGCGGCGAACTCCAGCAGCAGGCGCAGTTCGGTCGGCGTCAGCGACACGGTCTCACCGGCCCGGCGCACCTCCATGCCGAGGGTGTCGACGCTCAGGTCGCCGAAGGTCAGGACGTGGTCGGGGGCCTGGTCGGGAGCCCGGTCGGACTTCTTCGGCGCGAGTCCCTCCTGGTCCGGCCCGAAGGTGGCGCGGCGCAGCAGTGCGCGGATCCGGGCGACCAGTACGGCGGTGTCGACGGGCTTGATGATGTAGTCGTCGGCCCCCGCCTCCAGGCCCGCGACCACGTCGAGGGCGTCGCCGCGCGCTGACATCATCAGGACCGGTACGGGGCTCTCCTCGCGGATCCGGTGGCAGAGACCGATGCCGTCGAGCTCGGGCAGCATCACGTCGAGGATCAGCAGGTCGTGCGCGCCCGCGCGGAAGGCCTCCAGACCGCTGAGCCCGTCGGCGGCCACGTCGACCCGGTAGCCGTAACGCTCCAGGGCCAGTTGGACGGCGCGGCGGATGGTGGCGTCGTCCTCGACCACGAGCACGCTGACGGGGGCCGGGCCCCGGGCTTCGGACACGCTGCCTACCTGGGCGTTCGAGGTCATCGGTCATAGGTCGATCGGTCGCATCGTAGTCGTGGGAGGGCGGGAGACCCGGTCACCGGCTCAGCGTGGCCGCGACGGGGAGGTGGTCGCTGCCGGTGGCGGGCAGGGTCCAGGCGGCGCGCGGGGTCATCCCCCGTACCAGTACGTCGTCGATGCGGGCCATCGGGAACGCGGCGGGCCAGGTGAACCCGAGGCCGGCGCCCGCCTCCCGTTGCGCGGACCGCAGCTGCGAGGTCACCGGGGCCAGCGCGCGGTCCTGGTGCGTACCGTTGAAGTCGCCCAGCACCACGACCCGGGGCGCGGGCTCCGCCCGGAGTGCGGCGGCCAGCTCGCGGGCCGCCTCGTTGCGGCGGCCCGTCGTGAAGCCGGCCGCCGAGACCCGTACCGATGCCAGGTGGACCGCGTACACGGCGACGGGCGGTCCGTCCGGGGCCCGGACCGTGGCGCGCATCGCGCGGGTCCACGGCATGATCGGCACCTCCTTCACGTCCGCCAGCGGGTGCCTGCTCCAGATGCCGACCCCGCCGAGCACCGCGTGGTGCGGGTAGGCGGAAGCCAGCTCGCGCGCGTAGACGGCCGCCGAGGCGTCGGACAGCTCTTCGAGCGCCAGCACGTCCGCGCCCGCCCGGGCGAGTGCGCGCGCGGTGCCGGCCGGGTCGGTGTTCCCCTCGTCCACGTTGTGGCTGACCACCGTGAGATCGCCACCACCGCTGCCGCCGCCGGAGCCCTTGTCGGTGAGCGCTCCGCCGAAGAGTGTGACCCACACGGCGGCGGGCGCGAGAACCGCGACGGCGGCGAGCCGGGACCGGAGTACGGCGGCGAGCACGAGCAGGAACGGCACGCCGAGGCCCGTCCAGGGCAGCAGCGTCTGGAAGAGGCTGCCCGCGTTGACTCCCGCGTTCGGGATCCACGCGTGCAGCGCCATCGCCGCCGCCCAGGCGACCGCCGCGGCGGCGGCCCAACGGGCGGATGGGCGGCGGGCGGCACGCCCAGTGGGATCGGGCTCGGTGGGATCGGGCTCGGTGGGATCGGGCTCGGTGGGAGCGGGCCCGGGGTGGGGCGCCGCGTCCGTGGCAGGCGCTGCGGCCTCCGGTGGGCTCAGCACGGCACAGGTCTCCTGACGGTCGCATACCCCGGGAACGGGGTATGCGGACAGCCTCGGGGGACGCCGCTTCCGGCTGGTCAGGGGCGTGCTTCGAACACCGCGCGGCTCTGTTTCAGGTACGTATCGGTGCGGGTCCGGGGGGAGGGCGGGGGGGCGGGTCGGCGGGTCAGGTGCGCAGAGGCGCGGGCCCGTCCAGCAGCGACCGCGCCAGCGCCCGGGCCCCACGCACCGCGTCCTCGGCGCTCTCCCGGCCGCCCCGGTCGAACGCCTCCGTGAACGCCGGTGCGCCCAGGACGGCCCGCGCCGCCGCCGTGACGCGGTCGACGTCGGCGCGTTCGGCGGGCGGCAGCGGGGCTCCGGCGCTGCGGCGGGCGGCAGCGGCGGCCCCGAGGAGACGGGCGGCGCAGACGGCTTCCGGCCTACGCCCCGCCGGCCGCCCTGCCAGGGCCGCCGCCCCGGCCAGGCCCTCCAGGGACAGGGCCAGGGCGCGCGGCTCGGCGAGGACCCGGGCGATGTACAGGCCGCGCAGGTGGTGCGCGGCGGCCGGGCCCGCCTCGCCCCGGAGTTCGGCGATGAAGCCGAGCTCCGCGCAGAGCAGATGGTCACCCGCCCGGGACGACACGGCGGCGAACCCGTCGCGGATCCGCAGGAGGTGCGCCTCGGCGGCGTCGAGGTCGCCGGAGCGGCGGGCGCCGAGGGCGAGGCCCATCCCGCTGTGGATCTCGCCGTACGTGTAGCCCTGCTCGGCGGCGATGCGGCGCGCCTGCTCGTGCAGATCGCGGGCCCGGTCCCAGTCGCGGGCGAGCAACGCCAGCCGGCCGAGTCCGGAGAGCCGGGCCGACACCTCGGCCTCCAGGCCCAGCTCCCGCGCCATGCGCAGGCCCTCGTGCTGCCGTTGCCCGGCCTCCTCGTACGCGCCCTTGATCTCGGCGAGGGCGGCGAGCGGTGACACGGTCTGCAACTCGCCCCAGCGGTCGCCCAGTTCGCGGAAGAGTGCGGCGCTGCGCAGGCCGTCGCGGCCGAGTCCGTCGAGGTCCCCGCCGACCAGCGCGAGCGTCGACCGCAGGCCGAGCGCGGCCGCGGTGCCCCACGGGTCGTCCGCGGCGGTGAAGAGGGCGAGCGCGCGGGCGTTCAGCGCCTCGCCCCCGGCCGTGTCGCCCGCGCTGAACAGGCCGTACGCGCACAGCCACAGCGCACGGGCCCGCCGCACGGGGTCCGGAACGGCCTCGGCCACGTCGCCGACCTCCCCGACCTCCCTGACCTCACCGACCTCACCGACCTCGCCGGTGTCGCCGGTGTCGCCGGTGTCCCCAGTACCGTCGGCGTCGCCGGTCAGCAGGGCGAACGCCCGGTGCAGGAGCGTCAGTTCGGCCGCGTCGGCCGATCCCTCGGGTACGGCCGTCAGCACCGCGTACAGACTCCGGCGGGCCTCGGTGAGGCGGCCGCGCAGCAGCCACCACCAGGCCAGGGCAGTGGCCGCCCGCACGGCCTCACCCACGTCATCCGGCTCGGCCGGCGCACGGCGCACCGCCGCGTCGAGGGCCGCCCGCAGATTCCCGGCCTCGGCGTCCAGCCGGTCCAGCCAGGCGCGTTGCCCCCCGCCGCGCAGATGAGGTTCGGCACGCACGGCGAGCGCGAGGTAGTGGCGCCGATGGCGGTCGCGTACGGCCGCGAGGCCCTCCGTGGCGTGCAGTTGCTCCGTCGCGTACGCGGCGACGGACTCCAGGAGTCGGTAGCGAGGCCCGTCGGGGCCGTCCGCCACGACCACGAGGGACCGGTCGACGAGCCGCCCGACGAGGTCGAGCACATCCTCCCGGGCGACCCCGCCCCCCGCGCACACCGCCTCGGCCGCGGCGAGGTCGCAGCCGTCGCGGTGGACGGCGAGGCGGCGCAGCACGATGCGTTCGGGTTCGCCGAGCAGCTCCCAGCTCCAGTCGATCACCGCCCGCAGGGTCTGCTGGCGGGCCGGGGCGCCCCGCTGTCCGGTGGTCAGGACCCGGAAGCGGTCACCCAGCCGCGCCGCCAACTCCCGTACGCCCAAGGCTCTTACGCGCGTCGCGGCGAGCTCCAGTGCCAGCGGGATGCCGTCGAGGCGGCGGCAGATCTCGGCGACGGCCTCGCGCTCGGGCCCGTCCGGATCGCGGGGGAAGCCGGGGGCCGAGGCTCCGGCCCGCTCCACGAACAGCCGGGCGGCCTCGGCGGGCGGGAGCGGTTCGACCAGGAACACCGCCTCGCCCGCCAGGCCGAGGGGCTCCTGACCGGCGGCGAGGACGCGCAGCCCGGGGGCGGTGCGCAGGAGCAGCTCGGCCAGTCCTGCGGCGGCGTCCACGACGTGCTCGCAGTTGTCCAGGACCAGCAGGGTCCGGCGGTCGCGCAGGGCGGCGGCGAGGCGGCGCGGCAGGTCGAGGGACCCGGCGCCCGCGCCCGGCGCGGCGCTCGGGGCGTCGTCCCGGATGCCGAGGGTGGCGGCGACGATCTGGGCCAGGTCGGCGGGCGTGCCGGCGCGGACGCCCGCGAACTCGACGAACCAGACGCCCTCCCCCGCCCGGCCGGTCGCGGCGTGGTCGTTCTCGGCGGTGGCTGCGGCCACCGCCAGCCTGGTCTTGCCGACACCGCCGGGCCCGGTGAGGGTCACCAGCCGTTCGCTGGAGAGGAGTTGAGAGATCCGGGCGAGTGCCCGGCGGCGGCCGACGAGAGGAGTGAGGGGCAGCGGAAGGTTCCCCTGGGACACCCGGGACACCCGGGACACCCGGGACACCACGTGCGAGTCCCCGGACAAGGGCACAGACAAATGCGCAGCCAAGGGCATCAGCAACGGATCCTGCCGCAGCACCGCCCGGTGCAGAGCGGCCAGTTCGGGCCCCGGGTCGACCCCCAGCTCCTCCACGAGGCGGCCCCTGAGGTCCTCGTACGACGCGAGGGCCTCGCTCTGGCGCCCCGCCGAGTAGAGCGCCCGCATCTGGACCGCGCGCAGCCGCTCCCTCAGCGGGTGCCGGGCGACGAGATCGGCCAGCTCCCCGGCGAGCAGCACATGGTCCCCCGCCTCCCAACGGGCCTCCGCCTGCTCCTCCAGCACGGACAGCCGCTGCTCCGCTAGGCGTTGCGCGGCCTCCCGGGCGAACGGGGCGTCCGCGAAGTCCGCGTAGGCGGGGCCCCGCCACAGCCCGAGTGCCTCGGTGAGCAGCGCGGCCCGTGCGCGGGGATCCCGTACGGGACGGGCCTCGGTCACCAGGGCCCGGAAGCGGTCGGCGTCCACCTCGTCCGTACCGCGCTCCAGGCGCAGCCGGTAGCCCGGGGGCTGCCGCACCACGCGGTCGCGGCCGAGCACCCGGCGTAGTTGGGAGACCTTGGCCTGCAGCGCGCCCGAGGGCCGGCCCGGCGGCGCGTCGCCCCAGAGGTCGTGGATGAGCCGGTCGGCGGAGACCGGGCCGCCGTCGTGGGCGAGGAGGTCCGCCAGCAGGGCCCGCACCTTGCGCTCGGGGACGGTGACGTCGTTCCCCTCGCCGTCCCCCACCACGAGTGGCCCGAGCACCCCAAACCGCATACGCGCCACCGTACATGCGAGGAAAAGGCTGGTCGCGGGCGTCTCCGAAGAACTCCCGAAGGTTTCCCGAAGCCCTCCGGCGCACAGTCGTGCTCGCCCGTCGAGGCCACCCACGTACCGGGAGACCAGGAGCAGACCCCATGAGCACCGCACCCGACACCACCGCAGCCTCCCCGGCGGCCCCGGCGGCCCCGGAACCCCGGCACGAGGACCGGCCCCGGCAGAAGCTCCCCCTGCTCGCGCTGCTCGCCCTCGCCACCGCCGTCTTCATCACCAGCCTCACCGAGACCCTCCCCGCAGGCCTGCTCCCGGCCATGAGCGACGACCTCCGGGTGAGCGAGTCCGCGACCGGGCAGACGGTCACGGTCTACGCGATCGGCACCGCCCTCACCGCGATCCCGCTGACGGCGGCCACGGCCGGATGGCGGCGCAAGCGGCTGCTCCTCGCCGCCATGGCCGGCTTCGCCCTCGCCAACACCGTCACCGCCGTGTCGTCCAGCTACGGACTGACCATGGCGGCCCGGTTCGTCGCCGGGGTCGCGGCCGGTCTGGCCTGGGCGCTGCTCGCCGGATACGCGCGGCGGATGGCTCCGGTCCACCTCCAGGGCAAGGCCATCGCCATCGCCATGGCCGGTATCCCGGTCGCGTTGTCGCTCGGTGTGCCCGCCGGGACGTTCCTCGGCGACGCGCTCGGCTGGCGCGTGGCGTTCCTCTCCATGACCGGGCTCACCGTGCTGCTCCTGGGGTGGATTCACGCGGCCGTGCCGGACTTCCCCGGGCAGGGGCGCGGCGAACGGCCGAAGATGCTGCGGACCCTGCGCATCCCGGGGGTGAGCCCGGTCCTGTTCGTCACGCTGGTCTTCGTCCTGGCCCACACCGTCCTGTACGCGTACATCGCCGCGTATCTCGACGACCTCGGCCTCGGCGGCTCCACCGGGCTGGTCCTCCTCGTCTTCGGCGCCGCCTCGCTGGCGAGCATCTGGATCACCGGCGCCCTGATCCACGACCGGCTGCGCGGCCTCACCGTCGCGGGGGCCCTGCTGGTCGCCGTCGCCGCCGCCCTGCTGGCCGTGCTCTCCGACACCACCGCGCTCGTCTACGCCGCCGCCGCGCTGTGGGGCCTGGGCTGGGGCGGCATCCCCACCCTCCTCCAGACGGCCGTGGGCGACGCGGGCGGCACGTCCGCCGACGCGGCCCAGGCGATGCTGGTCACGCTCTGGAACGCCGCCATGGCGGGCGGCGGCATCGTCGGCGGGATCCTCCTCGACTCCGCCGGCAGCGCGTCCTTCCCGTGGACCGTCCTGCTGCTCCTGCTGCCGGTGATCGCGGTCGTCCTGTACGCCCGTGACGCGGGCTTCCCGGCCCGGCGGAAGGTCGCCACGACGACCGCGGAAAGCGAGGGCGGCCCGGCATGAGCACGAGACGGACACCACCCGCCCGACAGGTCCACCTCGCCGCACAGCTGCCCGGCATCCACAACGTGACCGTCTGGTCGGATCCCCGGTCCGGGAGCCAGATCGCGATCGACTCCTTCGTCCGGCTCGCGCAGACCGCCGAACGCGGAAAGTTCGACTTCTTCTTCCTCGCCGAGGGGTTGCGGCTGCGCGAACACCGGGGTCGGATCTACGACCTGGACATCGCGGGCCGCCCGGAGAACCTCACGATGCTCGGCGCGCTGGCCGCCGTCACCACCCGCCTCGGGCTCGCCGCCACGGTCAACGCGACCTTCAACGAGCCGTACGAGGTGGCGCGCCGGTTCGCGACCCTCGACCGGCTCAGCGGCGGGCGGGCCGCCTGGAACGTGGTCACCAGTTACGACGCGTTCACCGGCGAGAACTTCCGCCGGGGCGGCTTCCTGCCGGAGGCCGACCGGTACACCCGGGCCGCCGAATTCCTGGCTGTGGCCCGTACGTTGTGGGACAGCTGGGCGGACGGCGACCTGCGCGCGGACGCGGCGGCGGGCGCGTTCGTACGGGCCGGAGCGGGCCGGTTCGCCCACCACGGGCACCACTTCGACATCGCGGGCCGGTTCTCCACCCCGCCGGGCCCGCAGGGGCACCCGGTCGTCATCCAGTCCGGCGAGTCCGACGCGGGCCGCGAGTTCGCCGCGTCCGACGCGGACGTCATCTTCAGCAGGCACAACCAACTCGGCGCGGCCCAGGCCTTCTACCGGGACGTGAAGCGGCGGCTGGCCCGGTACGGCCGCGCGCCGGACGACCTGAAGATCCTGCCCACCGCCAACGCGGTCGTCGCCGACACCGACGAGGAGGCGGCGGCGTACGCGGAGGAGATCGCCCGCGAGCTGGTGAGCCCGGGGACCGCCCTCGCCCATCTGGAGGCCGTCTGGGGCCGCGACCTGTCCGCCTACGACCCGGACGGGCCGCTGCCCGACGTCGAGCCGGAGGACGAGGCGCACTTCCTGAAGGGGCACTCGGTGTTCCGCAAGGGGCGGGCCGAAACGGCCCGGCGATGGCGCGAGCTCGCAGCGGAACGGGACCTGTCCATACGGGAGTTGGTCATCGAGGTCGGCGGCCGGCCGACGTTCGTCGGCAGCCCGCGCACGGTCGCGGACGCCATCGACCACTTCGTGCGGACGGAGGGCGCCGACGGCTTCGTCCTCGTACCGCATCTGATCCCCGGCGGGCTGGACGACGTGGTGGACCGGGTGGTGCCGCTGCTCCAGGAGAAGGGCGTGTTCCGCGAGGACTACACGGGAACGACGCTGCGGGACCACCTCGGCCTGTCCCCGAACTACGAGAACGAAGAGGAAGAGAAGGAGAGCACCGCATGACCGGCGCCCCGCTGCATCTCGCCGCCGCGCTCGACGGCGCGGGCTGGCACCCGGCGGCATGGCGGGCCGCCGGGGCGCGGCCCGGCGAGCTGCTGTCCGCCGCCTACTGGGCCGATCTCGTCGCCGAGGCCGAGCGCGGACTGCTCGACTACGTCACCTTCGAGGACGCCCTCGGCCTCCAGTCCGCCGCCTTCCACCGGCCCGACGACCGCACCGACCAGGTCCGGGGCAGCGTGGACGCGGTGCTGCTCGCGGCCCACCTCGCGCCGCTCACCACCCGCATCGGGCTGGTCCCCACCACGAACGTCACGCACACCGAGCCGTTCCACGTCGGCATCGGCATCGCCACGCTCGACCATGCGAGCAGGGGCCGGGCGGGCTGGCGGCCGCAGATCTCCTCCCGCGCCGCCGACGCCCGGCACTTCGGCCGACGCCCGACCCCGCAGCTCACCGACGACGACGTGACCGACCCGGAGCTGATCGCCGCCCGGCTGCGCCCGCTGTTCTCGGAGGGCGCGGACGTGGTGGAGGCGGTGCGGCGGCTGTGGGACAGCTGGGAGGACGACGCGGAGATACGGGACGCGGCGACGGGCCGCTTCCTGGACCGCGACAAGGTGCACCACATCGACTTCGAGGGCACGCACTTCTCCGTCAAGGGCCCCTCGATCACGCCGCGTTCACCGCAGGGCGCACCGCCGGTGGTGAGCCTCGCGCACGCCTCCGTACCGTACGGGTTCGCGGCGCTGGCCTCGGACGTCGTGCACCTCACGCCGCACGACCGGGCGGGGGTCGCCGCGGTCCTCGCGGAGGTCGGCGCGGCGGTGGAGCGCACCGGCCGGGACATACGGGAGCGGCCACTGCTGCGCTTCGCCGACCTGGTGGTCCTGCTGGACGAGCAGCCGGGCGAGGCCGAGCGCCGCAAGGAGCGTCTGGACGAACTGGCCGGGGCCCGGCTCGCCTCCGACGCCACGATCTTCACCGGCACGCCCGGCGACCTGGCCGACCTGCTGCTGGACTGGCGTGCCGCCGGGCTCGACGGCTTCCGGCTCCGTCCCGGCGTCCTGCCGCACGACCTCACCGCGATCACACGCGGCCTGGTGCCGGAGCTCCAGCGGCGCGGCGCGTTCCGCACGGCGTACGGGGCGACGACGCTCCGCGGCCACCTGGGCCTGGCCCGGCCCAGGAGCCGTTACGCGGGGGCGGGTTGACCCCTGACGACCCGCCCCCCTCTCTCAGCGGGTTTCGGTGAGCGGGGCGTACGCGTCGGGGCGGCGGGTGGTCAGGAACGGGAACAGCTCCAGCCAGTCGCGGCGGGCGTCGAGGTCGAGGTCGGCGACCAGGACGGCGGGTTCGTCGCGGGGGGCCTGGGCCAGGACGCGGCCGTACGGGTCCACGATGAAGGAGCTGCCGTAGAAGGTGAGGCCGTTCTCGGCGCCGATGCGGTTCGGCACGATCATGAAGGTGGCGTTGGCGATGGCGTTGCCGGTGATCACCTTCTGCCAGAGCGGCTGGGAGTCGAAGCCGGGGAAGCCGGGCTCGGAGCCGATGGCGGTCGGGTAGACGAGGACGTCGGCCCCGGCGAGGGAGTAGGCGCGGGCGAGCTCCGGGAACCACTGGTCCCAGCAGGTCGGCAGGCCGAAGCGGGCCTCGTCGACCGTGACCAGCGGGAAGGCGTCGTCGCCCGCCGGTCCGGCGCGGAACCAGTCGTCCTCGTAGTACCCCTCGGTGACCGGGATGTGGGTCTTGCGGGTGCGCTGGGCGAGGGTGCCGTCGGGGGCGACGAGGATCGCCGTGTTGTAGCCGAGGCCGTCGTCCTCGCCGCCGGGCGCCGGAGCCTTCTCGTACAGCGAGGCGTGCACGTACACCCCGTGCTCGCGGGCGGCCTCGGCGGCGAACGTGAAGGTGGGGCCGGTCAGCAGCTCCTCCGGTCCGGCGGGCTCGGGGTGGTCGGCGCGGCGGACGACGGCGAAGTACGGCGAGAGCGTCAGCTCCTGGAGGCAGACCACCCGGGCGCCCTCCGCCGCGGCGATCCGGATGCCCTCCAGCAGGGCGGCGCGGTGCTCGGCCGGGTCGCGGTGCCAGCGCTGCTGGACGGCCGCGACGCGCAGGGGGGCGCGGTCGGCGGGGCGGGTCCGGGTCGGGGAGGCGGGCGGGTTGTACGCGGTGATCAGACGCATGACCAGTTCCAGTTCCAGGGGCGTGGGGAGGAGGACGGGGGAGGACGGAGGAGGACGTGGGGCGGGGACAGGGGGGACACGGAAGGCGGGGTGATGCGGAAGACGGGGTGACGCGAACGACTGCCGGAACGTTCCGGCAACGGATCGAATCTAACCCTGCCGGAACGTTCCGGCAACCCTCCGGCCCGCACGGCCGCCGACATCGCGACCGCCTAGACTTCACCCCCGTGACCTCCCCGACCGTGACCCTGCTCGACGTGGCCCGCGCCGCCGGCGTCTCCAAGAGCACCGTGTCCGACGCGCTCCAGGGCTCGGGCCGGGTCGCCGCAGCGACCCGGGACCGGGTCCGCGCGGTGGCGGAGGAGCTCGGCTACCGCCCCAACAGCGCCGCCCGGCGGCTGCGCCGCGCCAGCACCGGGGCCGTCGGGCTGCACCTGCCGGGAACCGCGACCCGGCTGGACTACTACATGAACCTCGCCTTCGGGGCGGTCGAGCGCGCCCAGGAGGACGGGCTCGACGTGGTGCTGCTCGCGCCCTCGGGGGCGTCGGGCGGGCGGATCGCCTCGCGCGTCGACGGGCTGCTGGTGATCGACCCCGAGGTCGGCGACAGCGCGGTGCCGGGGCTGCTCGACGCGGGCGTCCCGGTGGTGACCGGCGAGCGCTACCTCGGCCCGGCCACCGGCCCCAGCGGCGCCGTGGTCTGCGACAACGCCGCCTCGCTGACCGCCCTCCTCGACCATGTCACCGAGCGTGGAGCCCGCCGCCCCGCGCTCCTGGCCCCGTCCGGCTCCTCCGCCTGGGCGACCGCGTTGCGCGCGACGGCCCGGTCATGGGGCCTGGCCCACGGGGTGGAGGTGACCGTACGCACGGTGCCGTTCGCGGCGACTCCGGGCGAGGTCGAGGAGACCACCCGGGCACTGCTCACCGCGGACCCCGCCGTCGACGCCGTGATCTGTGCCCCCGACGGCTCCGCCCCGGGCGTCCTGCGCGCGGCGGCGGCCCTGGGCTGGGAGGTCGGCGGCAGCGGGAAGAGCGGGAGTGCCCTGCTCGTCGCGTCCTGCGTCGACGGCACCGCCACCCGGGCCGCCGACCCCCCGGTCACCGCCGTCGACCTGCGCCCCGCCGCGTACGGCCGCGCCTGCGCCGAGCTGCTCTGCGACATCCTCGCGGACCGCGCCACCCCCGACACGGTCCGCCGTCACGCCTGGTCCCTGGAGACCCGCGCCTCGACCGCCGGGTCGCACGGCTGAACAGCCGCGCACCGCGGGCCGGCCCACGCGGCCGGTCGGCCTACTTCTGCATGGTCTTCCGCGCGGTGACATTGACGCCCGCGAGCATCACCGCGAGCAGAAGCGGAACCACGACGCCGGTCGGACTGTCCCCGAAGAGCGGCGCGATCAGCGCGAGCACCAGCAGAATGGCCACCGGGGCCCAGCGAAGGGCTTCCTTCTTCTTTCCCATGACGGTCTCCTCCGCACGAAAGGAGCCCCCCGGCCCCCTCGTACTCGACGGCGTTTCCGTTCCCGTTCCTGTTTCCGTTCCCGCACAACATGCGCTGGTCAGGCGCGCCATGATCCTAGCTTTCCCAGGTAAATAGCAGCAAGCGGCAATGGATTTAAGGGAGATCCGTCCGAATTATCCAGCCATTCGACGGGGGCACCCCCCGCCGGTCGGCGGGGGCCGGGATACCGGATCTCCTCCTGGAGAAGGACCGCACGAGCCGTTTCCGTGGGTGCGGACACACCCTCAGAAGGTCTGCCGGGAAGGGAAGACCGCCCGGATCCGGAATCCGCCGTCCGGCTCGGGCCCGGAGTGGAACGTGCCGCCGAGCAGATGCGCCCGCTCACGCAGACCGATCAGGCCGTGGCCGCCGCCGGGCAGGTCGAGGGAGGCGGTGGAGCCACCGGCGGCTGCGGTGTTGCGGACGTCGACCCGGAGACCGCCGTCCAGGGGCTGGACCCGTATGTCCACCTCGGCGCCGGGGGCGTGCTTGGTCACGTTGGTGAGGGCTTCCTGGACCGTGCGGTAGGCGGCCCGCTCCACCGCCTGGGGCCAGTGGCCGGGGCTGTCCGGGGCGGCGAGCGTGACGCGCAGACCGCAGTCGCGGACCAGCGCGGGCAGGTCCGCGAGGCTGGGCTGCGGGTCGAGGCCGGGCGCGGAGACACCGGCCGCGCGCAGGACGCCCACCATGTGCTGGAGCTCGGTGAGGGTCTTCACCGAGAGCTCGCGGACGATCCCGGCGGTCGCCCGTACGGTGGCCGTGTCCGGTTCGCCGACCTGGAGCGCCCCGGCCTGCAGGCTGATGAGGCTGACCTGGTGAGCGACGACGTCGTGCATCTCCCGCGCCAGCCAGGCCCGTTCGGTGGACAGGGTCCTCTCGGCCAGGAGCCGGTGCTCGCGCTCCCGGCCCTCCGCGAGCTCCCGCTGCCGTTCGCGGCGCACCCGGGACGTGCGTCCCAGGACCAGCGCCCCCGCGGCCAGGACGCAGGAGTCCATCGCCACGATCAGGGTCTCCCGGTCCACCGCGAGCTCCGGCAGATCCGTGACCGGGTGGGGCAGGAACTGCGCGAGGGCGACCGCGACGGCCCCCACGACCCCGCCGACGACATTGCGGCGGCGGTCGGCGAGGCAGTACAGCGCGATCAGCGGGGCGA
This sequence comes from Streptomyces sp. NPDC091289, assembly GCF_044757365.1. Lineage (NCBI taxonomy): Bacteria > Bacillati > Actinomycetota > Actinomycetes > Kitasatosporales > Streptomycetaceae > Streptomyces > Streptomyces sp. NPDC091289. The sequence goes on along the minus strand of NZ_JBIVUT010000004.1, from coordinate 214,157 downwards.
ACGCGAGGTGTCCGATGTACATCCCGGGCAGGCCGACGAGCAGCACCACCTCGGGACAGCGCCGCCGCAGCACCAGCGCGCCCGCCGCGGCGAGCGCGACCCAGAGACCGGGTCCCGGCTCGTAGCCGTTGACGAGGAGCCCGTCGGCCACGGCGATCCCGACCGGCACGGCCGCCCGTCCCACGGCCCGCCTCCGACGGGAGGAGAAGCGGGAGGTGAAACGGGAGGTGAAACGGTGAGTGAAGCGGGAGGTGAAAGAGAAACTGCGGACGTCCTTCACGACGCTCCGTCGATCAGACCCGCCCGGTCCGCGAGCACCGCCGCCTGGACCCGGTTGACCCCGCCCAGCTTGGACAGCACCGCGCTGACGTGGTCCTTGACCGTGCCGTGGGACAGCCGCAGCTCACGGGCGATCTCCCGGTTGGACAGGCCCGCGCCGACCAGGGCCAGCACCTGGCCCTCCCGGCCGGTCAGGGCCCCCGTACGGGCGGCCGCACCGGTGTCCCGGCCCCCGGCGAGATAGCCCTCGACCACCGGGCCCACCGCCTCGGGCGCCAGGATCCGGCCACCGGCGGCCAGCACGCGGACCGCGTGGACGAGCTGCTCCGGGGCCGTGTTCTTCATCAGTAAACCGGCCGCCCCCGAGCGCAGCGCGTCGTCGATGTAGTGGCCCGCGTCGAAGGTGGTCAGCATCGCCACGGCGGGCGGCGCCGTCAGCGCGCCCACCCGCCGCAGCACGGTCAGCCCGTCGACCTCGGGCATCCGGATGTCGAGCAGCAGGACGTCGGGGCGTGCTTCCCGTACGCGATCGACGGCGTCCACCCCGTCGCAGCAGGCGACCACGTCGATGTCCGGGGCCGCGCCCAAGATCAATTTCAGCCCGGACCGGACCAGCTGCTCGTCGTCCACGACGGCAACCCGAATCACGATGCGCCCCTTCACCCGGCCGACCAGGAATCACCGAAGAGTACGGCAGGGGCGGGGAGCGCCCCACGGGGGCCGAACAGAAATCGGAACGTTGAATTCCGTACCTTCTGAGCCGTCGGGCCGCACCAGCGACGGCGGGACGCCGTCCGCCACGTCTCCTCAATGTGAACATCCTGCGTCGAGTGGCAACTGGCGTGGCGGCCTTGACATTTCGGCGCGCGGCCGGTGATAAGATCATCTTACTTCCAGTGGGCTGATGGCGTATGGGGGCATTCCGGGAGGAATGAATTCCTCGGCCCCACCTTCGGAGGGGCACCTCCCGAAGCGGCGCACGGTCGTGGCGAACGAGCCCTGGCTGCGTGCCGCCTGACGGGGTGTCAAGCCGTTTCCGCCATGGCACTTGAAGTGAGTCTCATGACATTTTCACAGGGCCCCGTCATCTGGGCGCTGGTTGTCGTAGCGCTGGTCGCCGTGGGTGCCGTTCTGCGGGCTCGCGCGACCAACGTCAAGCTGCGCAGACACAACAACGACCTGCGCGGCGAGCGCGACGCGCTCCTGCACCAACGGGACGAACTCCACGTCGTCCACAACGGTCTGCTCCAGCGTCAGTCCGCCGAGCTCGCGGAGGTCCGCAAGGACGCCGAGGAGGAGACGAAGGCCGTCCTCAAGGCCGCCGTCCGCACCCTCCAGGGCCTCGCCGACGAGCAGCAGGTCGTGATCGAGAAGGCCCAGCGCAAGTACGGCGACGATCCCGGCATCCTCGCCGACCTGATGGCCATGGACCACGCCAACAGCCAGTTCGGCCGGCGCGCCCAGGGCATCGCCGTGCTCTGCGGCGGCTGGCTCGGCCGGCGCGAGACCGTGGCCTCCGTCTTCGACGTGGCCCGCAGCGCCCAGGGCCGTATCCGGCACTTCGACCGGGTCCGGGTCAACGGCCAGGTGAACTTCTCGGTCGTCAGCCGGGCGGTGGAGCCCGTCGCCGTGGTCCTCGCCGAGCTGCTCGCCAACGCCACGAACTACTCCGCCCCCGGCACCCCGGTGGAGATCAACATCCAGGCCGTGCCGACGGGCGTCTGCCTCATCGTCGACGACGCCGGTCTCGGCATGGGCCAGGAGGAGAAGGACCGCGCGGCGGCCCTCCTCTCCCCCCAGGCCGCGATCAGCGTCTCCAGCCTGGGCATCCCGCCGCAGTTCGGGTTCGCCGTCTCCGGGATGCTCGCCGCCCGTTACGGCTTCCGGGTCTCGGTGGACTCCGTTTCCCCCTATGGAGGCGTACGCGCGGTGGTCCTCATCCCCGACGAACTGCTCACCACCGAGGTGCCGCCGGCCGCCGCGGCGCCCGCCGAGGCGCCCGACACGGCCGCCACCCACCAGCAGGCCCAGCCGGTCCAGCAGGCCCAGCCGGTCCAGCAGATCCAGCCGGTCCCGCGGGCGGACCAGTGGCAGGCGCCGGCCCCGGCGCCCACCCCGCTCTTCCCGCCCACCCCGCAGCCGGACACCGCCACCCAGCCGCTGGCCCAGATCACCACCGCCGGGGGGCTGCCGAAGCGTCGTCGCAAGAGCCCGGTCTCCGCGGTGCCCTCGGCCGAACCGCAGCCCGTGCGCAGCAACGAGGAGACCGCCTCCCGACTCGGCGCGTTCCAGCGCGGCACCCGGTCCGGACGCGACACGACGACGACGGAAGGACCCGAGTTCCAGTGAACCCCGATCTGTCCTGGGTGCTCAACGACCTGCTCCAGGTACCCGGCGCCCGGCACGCGATCCTGGTGTCCGCCGACGGCCTGCTGCTCGCCAACTCCAGCGAGATCGGCCGGGACGACGCGGAGACCGTCGCCGCGGCCATGAGCTCCATGCAGTCCCTCAGCCGAGCCGTCGCCCCCTTCATCGGGACCCGCAACCCGGGCCGCTGGCGGCAGACGCTCCTGGAGTACGAGGACGGCTGGATCTTCCTGATCGCCGCCGGCACCGGCGCCTACCTCGCCGCCACCGCCGCCGCCGACGTGGACATGGAGGCGATGTCCTTCCGGATGCAGCAGCAGGTCACCGCGCTGGGGAAGGCGATGACCACGCCGCCCCGCCAGAACGCCGGCAGCGAGATATGACGGCGCCGGGCGAGGAGCAGCAGGTCAGCAGCGGGTTCGTCCGGTCCTATGTCATCACCGGCGGACGGGGGCTGCCCGACGCGGAGGATCTCTCCCTCGTCACGCTGGTCACCCTCGCCCCCGAGAGCCAGCCGCCGCCGAACCCCGGCCCCGAGGTCAAGGCGATCTGGGAGCTGTGCTCCGGCGGCTATCTGTCGGTGGCCGAGGTCGCCGGTCACCTCGGCCTGCCGGTCGGGGTGGCCCGTCTCCTGCTCCAGGACTTAAACCAGCAGGGACACCTGCTGCGCCGGAAGGCGCCGCCGCCGGCCCAGCTCGTTGACAGGAAGATCCTCGAAGAGGTGTTGCATGGACTCCAAGTCCGGTTCGGCTGAGAGCATCTATGTGCCGGACGCGGTGCAGCGCGCGGCGAAGATCCTCGTCGTCGGGCACTTCGCCGTGGGCAAGACGACCCTGATCGGCACACTGTCCGAGATCACCCCGCTGCGCACCGAGGAGCGGATGACCCAGGCCGCCGCCCAGGTCGACGATCTGCGCGGGGCGCCCGACAAGAAGACGACGACGGTCGCCCTGGACTTCGGTCGGCTGACCCTCAGCGACGAGCTGGTGCTCTACCTGTTCGGTACGCCGGGGCAGCAGCGGTTCGTGGAGCTGTGGGAGGACATGGCGCGCGGTTCGCTGGGCGCGCTGCTCCTGGTCGACCCGGCGCGGCTCGCCGACACGTTCCCCGTGATCGACCTGGTCGAGACGTACGGGCTGGAGTACGCGGTCGCCGTCAACAGCTTCGACCCGTACTCGCAGCACGCCGAGGACGAACTGCGCGAGGCGCTCGACCTGCTGCCGGACACCCCGGTCGTCTTCTGCGACGCCCGGGACCAGAAGTCCTCCGCACAGGCCCTGATCACCCTGGTCCGCCACCTGCTGGCGCACGCGGCCTGACCCACGCGGCCTGACGCACGCGGCCCGAGGCACACGGTCCGCCGCACCCAGAAACGTATACCGAAGCCGGGGCCGTTACCGGGCCCCGCGATCACACCGAGGAAGCCGACATGGACCCGTCGCCGGGAGCCACCCCGTACAGCGCCCCCGCCGGGTGCCCCATGCACCAGCAGCAGACGTCGCTGTACGGACCGGAGTTCGCCGCCGATCCGCACCGCTTCTACGACGCGGCACGGGCGCACGGCCCCGCCGCGCCCATCGAGCTGGCCCCCGGCGTGGACGCCACGCTGATCGTGCAGCACGAGGCGGCGCTGCGGGTGCTGCAGAACCCGGCGCTGTTCGCCCGGGACTCGCGGCGCTGGGCCGCGCTGCGCGAGGGCGCCGTGCCGATGGACAGCCCGGTGCTGCCGATGATGGTGTACCGGCCCAACTGCCTGTTCACCGACGGCGCGGAGCACCTGCGGCTGCGCAAGGCGGTCACCGAGTCGCTGGCCCGGCTCAACAGCAGCCGGCTCAGCCGGGACGTCGAGCGGATCGCCGACTATCTCATCGACCAGTTCATCGAGCGCGGCACCGCCGACCTGCTCAACGAGTACGCCAAGCTCCTGCCGCTGCTGCTGTTCAACCAGCTCTTCGGCTGCCCCGGCGACATCGGCGACCGGCTGACCCGCTCGATGTCCGCCATCTTCGACGGCGAGGACGTACTCCGCGCCAACACCGAGCTGACCGAGTGCCTGATGGAGCTGGTCGCCATCAAGCGCCGCCAGCCCGGTGAGGACATCACCTCCTGGCTGATCCAGCACCCGGCGGGGCTGCGGGACGAGGAGCTGAAGGACCAGCTGGTCATGCTGATGGGCGCGGGCGTGGAGCCGGAGCGCAACCTGATCGGCAACGCGCTGCTGCTGATGCTCGCCGGAGACCAGCCGGGCGGGCCCGAGCGGCGCGGTTCGGGGCTGCTCGTCGAGGACGCCCTGGACGACGTCCTGTGGAACAACCCGCCGATCGCCAACTACGCGACGCACTACCCGGTACGGGACATCGAGCTGGACGGGGTGGTGCTGAAGGCGGAGACCCCGGTCCTCATCAGCTTCGCCGCCGCGAACAGCGACCCGGGGCTCACCGACGCCCGCCAGACCCTGAGCAAGGGCGCCCATCTGGCCTGGGGCGCGGGCCCGCACGTGTGCCCGGCCAAGTCGCCCGCCACGCTGATCGCGCTGACCGCGATCGAGAAGATCCTCAACACCGTCCCGGACCTCGCCCTGGCCGTGCCCGCATCGGGTGTGGCCTGGCGGCCCGGCCCCTTCCACCGGGCCCTGGTCGCGCTGCCCGTCCGGTTCACCCCGACCGCCGCGCGGCGTGCGGCGAGCGGCGTGCAGACCCCGGACCGGACGTCGGCCCAGCTGCCCGACCCGTACCGGAACGCCCCCGCCACAACGCCCGTGACGCACCGTCACGAATCCGAGGCCGGCAAGAAGCAGAAGGGCTGGTGGAGTTCGTTCCTCGACGTCTTCCGCGTATGACTCACAGCCCGACAATTCGCATATGACAACGGGCATTTGTGACGATTGCATGTGACGGGGGCAACAGAGATCGATGCTTGGCGCAGATATCCGGAGGGGTAGGTTCAGGTCGGTAACCATGGGCCTAGGTCAAGGAACTCTGCGTGAGCATCACAGGCGGTACTGGCAGGACACCCGACGGTCGGCGCGCGGTCATCGGGCTGCTCCGCCGGCTCAATACACCTGAAGGACAGGCCGATCCGTACGGGATACTCGCGGAGCTGCGGACGATGGGTGACGTCGTCCGCGCTCCGTGGAACGGGTACTTCGTCACCGGCTTCGACGCCTGCAGCCAGGTGCTCCGGGGCCGCAACTGGCTCGCCCCGGACCTCGCCTGGCAGGAGCGGCAGGACGACTCCAAGCAGTGGGACGCGATCGCGACCCGGGAGATGACCACCACGCTCGCCCGGCTCAACGCCCCCGAGCACACCTGCCAGCGCCGCTCGCTGGGCAATCTCTTCGACCGCTCCACCATCGAACGCCTCACCCCCGACGTCGAGCGCGACGCCGACCGGCTGCTGGACGAGCTGGCGGAGAAGCTCCGCTGGGGCGAGGCGGACTTCGTCTCCACCGTCAGCGAGCAGCTGCCGATCAGCACCGTCGGCGCCTGGCTGGGGATCCCGCCCGAGGACTATCCGACGATCCTGGAGATCACCCACAACCAGGTGTTCGCCCAGGAGCTGCTCCCCACCAAGTCGCAGCTCGCCGTCTCCGCCGAGGCGACCGTGCGGCTGCGCGCCTACTTCACCGAGCTGGTCGCCCGCCGCCGGGCGGAGCCCCGCCACGATGTGCTGACCGGCTGGATCCACACCTGGGACGCGATGGAGCCGGACCGGGAGCAGGCGGACGAGATCCTCTACCGGCTCACCATGTTCGTCACCATCGCCTCGCTGGAGACCACCGCGACGCTGCTCTCCTCGATGACCGCCCTGCTGACCGACCCCGCCCGGTGGGCGTGGCTGCGGGAGCACCCGGAGCACATCGACGCGGCCGTCGACGAGGCGCTGCGCTACGACCCGCCCATCCACATCAACACCCGGATCGCCGCCGAGGACACCGTCCTGGCCGGGGTCCCGATCAAGAAGGACAGCATGATCCACGTCCTGTACGGAGCCGCCAACCACGATCCGCGGCGGAATCCGGACCCGGGCGCCTTCGACATCCTGCGTGGCGGGAGCCACCTCACCTTCGGCGGCGGGGTGCACTACTGCCTGGGCGCGGCGCTGGCCAAGCTGGAGGCGCGGACGCTGCTGGCGCGGATGCTGGACCGTTTCCCCACCCTGCACGCCGTCTCGCCGCCGGTCTACGCGCCCCGGATGGTCTTCAGACGGATCACCTCGCTGGGCGTGGCCCTGTGAAGCTCTCGCTGCCCGACTTCCTGACGGCGGGCGACCGCTCCGATGACCGGCCCGACGCCCCCGCGCCGACGCCGACGCCGACGGTACGCACCCGGCGCGAGGGCCCCGTCCTGTACGTGGAGCTGAACGCGCCGGAGTCCGGCAACGCGGTGACCGAGGCGATGCTCGACGAGCTGCTGGACATCGTCGCCGTCCCGGACCCGGAGGTGCGGGTCCTGGTGCTCAGCGCCGCCGGGGACGACTTCTGCCTGGGCGGCGACCGCGCCGAGTTCGCCGACTGGCTGGAGGAGGACCCGGGCGGCCGGGGCATCCGGGTCGCCGGGGAGAAGGCCCGCCGGGTCTGCGAGGCGATCTCCGGCGGCCGGGCGGTGACCATCGCCCGGGTGCAGGGCAAGGCGGTCGGCGCCGGGTTCGCCCTGGCCCTGGCCTGCGATCTGCGGGTCGGCGCGGAGAACGCTTCCTTCCGGCTGCCGGAGCTGGCGCTCGGGCTGCCGACCGCCTGGGGCGGGCTGCTGCCCCGGCTGATCCACGAGGTGGGCGCGGCCCGGGTCCGTGAGCTGATCCTGACGGGCCGGTCCTTCGGCGCCGCCGAGGCCTGCGAGCTGTCCGTGCTCCAGCGGGTGGTGCCCGAGGCGGAGCTGGACGACGCGGTCGCCGCCTGGGCGAAGCCGGTGGTCCGCCGCCCGGAGGCCGCGCTGCGGGTCACCAAGGCGCTGCTGAACTCCTACGCCGCCGCCACCCGGCTGGCCGACCCCTCGTTCCTCGACGCGGAGCTGATGGCCTCGGTCGCGGCCGCCACCCGGCGCACTCCGGCGGGCGGCGCCAGGACGGGCGGGTCACACTCGTAAAAACCCGAGTGGGAGGTCTCCGGCGTGGACGTACCGGTGTGGCTCTGGATCGTGTTCGCCGTGACCGTCGTCGTCTCGCTGACGATCGACCTCCTGGCGCACCGCAAGGCACATGTCATCGGCTTCAAGGAGGCCGGACTGTGGAGCGCGCTGTGGGTCGGCCTCGCGCTGATCTTCGGCGCGGTCGTCTTCCTGACCCTCGGGGCGACCGCCGGGACGGAGTACACCACCGCCTGGCTGCTGGAGAAGAGCCTGTCGGTCGACAACCTCTTCGTCTTCGCGCTGATCTTCGCCTATTTCAAGGTGCCCCGGGAGTATCAGCACCGGGTGCTCTTCTTCGGCGTCATCGGCGCGCTGGTGTTCCGCGCGATCTTCCTGACGGCCGGCGTCGCGGTGGTCAACCGCTTCACGTTCGTGCTGTTCCTCTTCGCCGCGATCCTTTTCTACAGCAGCTATAAAATCCTCAGCGGCCAGGAGGAGAATTTCGACCCGGGCAAGAGCTTCGCGGTGCGGCTGCTGCGAAAGATCATGCCGGTCCAGGACGACTATTCCGGCACGCATTTCGTCGTCCACAAGGAGGGGCGGCGGGTCGCCACCCCGCTGCTCGCGGTGGTCGCCGCGATCGAGGCGGCCGACCTCATCTTCGCGGTCGACAGCGTGCCGGCGGTGCTCGCGGTCAGCGACGACCTGTTCATCGTCTACACCAGCAACGCCTTCGCGATCCTGGGGCTGCGGGCCCTGTACTTCCTGCTGGCGGGGCTGCTGGACCGGTTCCACTACCTGAGCCACGGCCTGGCGATCATCCTCGCCTTCATCGCGGTCAAGCTCATTCTCCAGGCCTGCCACAAGATGATCAGCACCTCGATCCCGGAGATTCCCTCGCCGATCAGCCTGGCGGTGATCGTCGTCATCCTGGCGGTTTCGGTGACGCTGAGCGTGCGCCGTCCGCCGAAGAGCGACCAAGCGGGCCACGACACGTCGGAGTAAAGCAGAGGAAAAGCAAAGGGCAAGACTTTCCAAAGTCTTCCGCCCCGCCTATCGTGAGTAAATGGACAGCAAAAAGCGTGACCTTCATCAGCGGGCCGCTTTCATGTGCCCGACCTGCAAGCAGCCCGTCCCCTCCGAGATCCACCGCCACAAGTCCCTCGGGATCTTCGTCCCGGTATGGCGCGCGGGCCCCTGCGAGAACCCCGACTGTGCGGAGTACGCCGCCGAGGCACGGCCCGCCCGGCACCGGTCCCGGGGGTGACCCGGGCAGCCCGGGCGAGCCCCCTCAGCCCGCGGCCAGGCGCGCGGTGAGACGCGCCTTCACCGCGGGCCACTCGTCGGCCAGCAGCGAGAAGTAGACGCTGTCCCGCCAGGTCCCGTCCGGCCGCCGCCGGTGCCGCCGGAGCACCCCCTCGCGCCGCGCCCCGAGCCGGGCGATGGCCGCCTGCGAGCGCTCGTTGAGATGGTCGGTCTTCAGCTGGACGCGCCCCATGCCCAGCTCCTCGAAGGCGTGCGTCAGCAGCAGGAGCTTCGTCTCGCTGTTCACCGCCGAGCGCCAGTGGGCGCGCCCGTACCAGGTCCAGCCGATCTCCAGGCGCTCGTCGTGCACCACGACGTCCATGTACGTGGTCCAGCCGACGGCCCGCCCGCTCGCGCGGTGCACGACGGCGAACGGCACGTACCCCGGGTCCCCGAGCACCCGCTCCATCCGGCCGCGCAGCTCCTCGTGGGTCCGCGGCGCCGGACCGCCCTGCCAGCGCCACACCTCCTCGTCGCCGCCTCCCGCGGCGAAGAGGTCGTCGAGATGGCCGACGGTCAGCGGGACGAGTTCGACGTGCCGGCCGGTCAGCGTCACGGGCCGAGGGGGAAGTGCGGTCATGACGGTGATCCTAACCCCTTCACGCTTTCGCACTAGCGCACACAGGTTATGCACTAGTACGTAACTGGCTCCTGGTCGTCCGACGCGCGGACCCGCCCCCGGCTGACTAGCGTTGGTCCTGCGGGTGGGAGCCCGTACGGGGCGGGGCCGACGACAGGGACTCCAGGGAAGGACCGGCGCACCATGGCTGTACAACCCGAGGGCACCCCGTGCTGGGCGGACGCCATGTTCGCCGACATCGAGGGCGCCAAGAGCTTCTACGAAGACGTGCTCGGCTGGACGTTCGGTGAGAGCTGGCCGGAGTTCGGCAACTACACCCAGGCGTACGTGGACGGCAAGGCGGCCGCCGCCGTCTCCCCGCCCATGCCGGGTGCCGAAGGGGCCCCGGCGGCGTGGTGCCTGTACCTCGCGTCGCCGGACGCCGCCGCGAGCGCCGCGAAGGTCCGCGAACACGGCGGCGAGGTCCTGATGGAGCCCATGCAGGTCGGCGAGTTCGGCACGATGGTGCTGGCCCGCGACCCCGGCGGGGCCGTGTTCGGCATCTGGCAGTCGAACACCCACGAGGGGTTCGAGACGACGATGGGCGAGCCCGGCGGGTACTGCTGGGGCGAGGTCTTCACCCGGGACCCGAAGGCGGTCGACGCGTTCTACCCCGCGGTCTTCTCGTACACCTCGCAGAAGATCGACGACGCGTCGATGGACTTCTCCGTGTTCGACGTCCAGGGGCAGACGGTCCTCGGCCGGATGGCGATGGGCGACGACTTCCCGCCCGATCTGCCCTCGTTCCTGAACGTGTACTTCGCCGTGCCGGACTGCGACGCGGCGGTGGCGAAGGCGACCGAGCGCGGCGGGGTGCTGCGCTACGGGCCGATGGACAGCCCGTTCGGCCGGTTCGCGGCGCTCAGCGACCCGCAGGGCGCCTCGTTCGCCGTGATCGACGTGACCACCACCGAGGGCGAGATGCCGACGATGACCCCGGCGACCTGACCTGACCTGGCTTGACCCGACCTGGCTTGACCTGACCGACCGACCGGCCCCGCCCCGGGGCCGACCGTTCCCACGGGCCGCGACCGGAGAACCGGCGCGGCCCGTTCGCGTGCCCCGTACATTCCTCCGAGACCTCTCGCATCTGCGATGGATCATCGTCCAGAGAATGGCAGATGCCAGGCTGATTGCTCTAGCGTGTCGCACATGCAGTCCTACACAATCGGCCAGGCAGCACGACTTCTCGGGGTCAGCCCCGACACCGCCCGCCGCTGGGCGGATGCCGGCCGGGTCGCGACCCATCGCGACGAGGCCGGCCGGCGTCTGATCGACGGCCGTGCGCTGGCCGCCTTCTCGATCGAGGTCGGCCAGGGCGCGGGCGGCGAGGACGAGACCCCGTACACCTCGGCCCGCAACGCGTTCCCGGGCATCGTCACCGCGGTGAAACTCGGCGACGTCGCGGCCCAGGTCGAGATCCAGGCCGGTCCGCACCGGCTCGTCTCGCTCCTGACCCGGGAAGCGGTGGAGGAGCTGGGCCTGGAGGTCGGCATGCAGGCGACCGCCCGGGTGAAGTCGACCAGCGTGCACATCGACCGCACCTGAGCGCGCACCCCGGGCCGCCTCTGCCGCCGTAGCGCAGCCCCCGTTTCGCAGCCCCGCCCGCCCGGCGCCCGCCGGTCGCGCACGCATCCAAGGAGCCTCCACCCTCATGTCCCCGCTGATCAACCGCCGCCGTGCGGCCGCCGCCGTCCTGACCACCGCCCTCCTGATCCCGCTCGCCGCCTGCGGCGACGACTCCGGAGCCGACAAGGCCAAGGACAAGGACAGCGGCTCGCAGGCCACCTCCTCCGCCTCGGGCGCCCCGAAGGCCGACCTGACCGTGCTGGCCGCCGCCTCGCTGACGGACGTCTTCAAGGAGGCCGGAGCCGCCTACGAGAAGGAGAACCCGGGCACGAAGGTCACGTTCTCCTTCGCGGGCTCCCAGGAGCTGGCCGCCCAGGTCAAGCAGGGCGCCCCCGCCGACGCCCTGGTCACCGCCGACACCAAGACGATGGACGGCCTCACCGGAGAGACCGGCGCCCCCACCGTCATCGCCAAGAACCGCCTGGTCATCGCCGTCGGCGAGGGCAACCCGGAGAAGGTCGAGAACCTCAAGGACCTCTCCGACTCCAAGCTGAAGGTCGTCCTGGCCGCCCCCGAGGTGCCGGTGGGCCGCTACAGCAAGGAGATCCTCGACGCGCAGAAGATCGAGGTGAAGCCGGTCTCCCAGGAGCCCAACGTCCGCGCGGTCCTCAGCAAGGTCGAACTGGGCGAGGCGGACGCCGGGCTCGTCTACAAGACCGACGCCGCGACCGCCACCGACAAGGTCGACGCGATCGACATCCCGGACGCGGAGAACGCCGTCGCCTCCTACCCGGCCGCCACGCTGAAGGGCTCCAAGCACAGCGAGGCCGCCGCCGCGTTCGTCGCCTGGCTCTCCACCCCCGCCGCACAGAAGATCCTCCAGGGCGCGGGCTTCCAGCAGCCGTAACCGCACCGCTCCCGGCAGGCCCGTACCGTCCGACGGGCCTGCCGGGCCCCGCACTTCGAGCCGCCCGACGAGGTCACCCATGAAACGCCCGGCACTCCGCCGTACGCCCGGGGCCCGCGCCCCGCTCCTGCTGACGGTGCCCGCCCTGCTGGCCGTGGCGTTCCTGATGCTGCCGCTCGTCGGCATCCTGGTCCGCACCTCCTGGGGCGAGATCGGCGCGCACCTCACCGCCGAGGCCACCACCCAGGCGCTGCGGCTCTCCCTGGTGGTCTCGCTCTGGTCGCTGGGGCTCTCGCTGCTGTTCGGGGTGCCGCTGGCCTGGCTGCTGGCCCGGGTGCCGTTCCCCGGCAAGGCGTTCGTCCGCTCGCTGGTCCTGCTGCCGATGGTCCTGCCGCCCACGGTCGGCGGTGTCGCGCTGCTGCTGGCGTTCGGGCGGCGCGGGCTGCTCGGCCCCTGGCTGGAGGACACCTTCGGCATCACGCTCCCCTTCCACACCTCGGGGGCCGTGCTCGCGGCGACGTTCGTGGCGATGCCGTTCCTGATCATCTCGCTGGAGGGCGCGCTCGGCGGACTGCGCCCCCGGTACGAGGAGACCGCCGCGTCCCTGGGCGCCTCGCCGGTACGGGTGTTCCTCACCGTGACCCTGCCGATGGTCGCCCCCGGGCTGATCGCCGGAGCCGCCCTGACCTGGGCGCGGGCGCTCGGCGAGTTCGGCGCGACCATCACCTTCGCCGGGAACCTCCCCGGCACCACACAGACCCTGCCGCTCCAGGTCTATCTGCTGCTCCAGGACTCGCCGGAGGCCGCCACCTCCGTGTCGCTGCTGCTCCTGGCCATCGCGATGATCGTGCTGATCGCGCTGCGCGGCCGGTGGACCGGCACCCCGGGCGACCACCGCGACCTCGCGAGCCGGGCGCCGGCGGACCGCCCGGAGGACCCGGCGGGCACGGCCCAGGACCCTCTCCCCGAGCCGCCCCCGGACCTCCTGAAGAAGACCGCCCCGGAACCCTGGCCGCTGCACGCGGACGTCACCGGCTTCACCCGCCTCACCCTCGACGCCCCGCCCGGCACCACCATCGCGGTGGTCGGCCCCAACGGCGCGGGCAAGACGACACTTCTGCGAGCCCTCCTCGGCCTCACCCCCCGCGCCCACGCGGAACTCCGCCTCGGCGACGACGACGTCACCGGCCTCCCCCCGCACCGCCGGGGCGTCGCCTGGGTGCCCCAGGACGGGGCGCTCTTCCCGCACCTGAGCGCGCTCACCAACACGGCGTACGGGCTCCGCGCCCACGGCGTGCCCCGCGCCGAGGCCCGGCGCGAGGCCCAGGGCTGGCTGGACCGGCTCGGGGTGGGGCACCTCGCCCACCGCAAGCCCGCCCAGCTCTCCGGCGGCCAGGCCCAACGCGTCGCCCTGGCCCGCGCGCTGGCCGCCCGCCCCCGCCTCCTGCTGCTGGACGAACCGCTCGCCGCCCTCGACCAGACCACCCGGGCCCGGGTGCGGCACACCCTGCGCGGGCACCTCGCGGACTTCGGCGGGGTCTGTCTGATCGTCACCCACGACCCGGTCGAGGCGGTCTCGCTGGCCGACCGGGTCCTGGTGCTGGAGGACGGCCGGGCCCTCCAGGACGAGCCGCCCGCCGAGGTCACCCGGCACCCGCGCTCGCCGTGGGTGGCCCGGATGCTGGGCCGCAACGCCTGGCCCGGCACCGCCACCGCCGACGGTCTGACGCTGGAGGGCGGCGGACACCTCGTGGTCGCCGAGCCCCTCCCGGCGGGCACGGACGCCCTCGCGGTCATCGCCCCGGAAGCCGTCTCCGTACACCGGGAGCGGCCCACCGGCTCCCCGCGCAACGTCTGGCCCGGCACGGTCCGCGAGATCACCTCGGGCGGCAGCCGGCTGCGGCTGCTGATCACCTCGGCGGAAGCCCCGGACCTGGTCGCGGAGATCACCCCGCAGGCCGCCGCCGAGCTGGGCATCGCCGACGGAACGGCCGTCTGGACCAGCGTGAAGGCCACGGAGGCGACGGTCGTCCCGCTCTGAGCCGGGGAGCCGGGTCCGGGCCGCGGGGGAACCATCACCCCCCGCCGACTCGTACTTCTGTACAGACGACGACGACCTTCCGTACGTACGACGACCGAGATACGGGGACCCATGGCACTGTTCGGCAACGCCCACACGATCAAGCCCGCCACCGCCCAGCAGGACTACGCCCGGCTCCTCGGGCAGGGCGAGCAGGTGCACGCCGCGTTCCTGCTGATCCGCGACACCATCCTGTTCACGGACCGGCGGCTGATCCTCGTCGACAAGCAGGGCATCACCGGCAAGAAGGTGGAGTACCACTCCGTCCCGTACCGCAGCATCACGCACTTCTCCGTGGAGACGGCCGGGACGTTCGACCTCGACGCCGAGCTGAAGATCTGGATCTCGGGCGACGCGACCCCGCTGCAGAAGACGTTCACCAAGGGCGTCGACATCTACGAGGTGCAGGCGATACTCACGCAGTTCGTCGCCCGCTAGACGGCCACGGCCGGGCCGGTCAGAACGACGGTCGCAGCCGGGCCGCCGCCGAGTGCCCGGGGGCGGCGGCGCGCAGCTTCGCGGCGCGCTCCCGCAGCGCGGGCAGCAGGTCGTAGAGCGCGTCGCCGGGGCAGCGGGTCTCGAAGCTGTCGCGGTGTCCGGAGATGACGTGCAGCCGGGCCACCTGCCCCTCGTCGAAGCGGCTCTCGTCGTTCGTCGAGACCAGGTCGACCATGCCCAGCGGATCCGCCCCGGGCCGCAGCTTCCAGGCGGCGAGCTTCACCAGCGCGTCCATCATCGGCTTCGGCACCTCGACCCCCGCGCCGAAGTTCCCGATCGCCGCGATGCCGACCGTGTCGGTGTTGAACCCCTTGGTGTGCGCGCCGAGCACGGAGCGGCCGACGCCGCCCGCGCGGCCCTCGTAGATGGTGCCGCAGCGGTCGACGAGGAAGTTGTAGCCGATGTCGTCCCAGCCGTCCTGCCGGATGTGGTCGCGCTGCACGGCGCGGATCAGGTCGGGGGCGTCCGCGCAGTCGTAGTCGTTGGGGTTGCCGGTGTGGTGCACGAACACCGCCCGCGCCGGGGCCGTGTAGTGCGGCCCCTCCCGGACCAGGTCCTCGTCCGCGCCCCAGTCCCGGCGGCCGACGACGGCCGGCTGCGGCAGTCCGCGCGGCGGGCGGGGTCCGGTGGCCAGCTCCGTCCGGGGCCCGTGGAACGCCGGGCCGTCCCCGAACACCAGGAGGGCCAGGGGCAGGACCAGAACGCCCAGGAGGAGTCGGCGGGACCACATGGACTCCACCCTGCGCCCCTGCCTCCGCCTTCGCAGAGGAGCGGGCCGATCGGGTGACGCCCCACCGCACCCACCGCAGCGCGCTCACCGGCAGGGGCGATTCGCCCGTAATGCGGGTATCGCCGGGTCTCCCTACGATGAGATCCGGATCATCGCCCGCTCCCGGCGGGGGTGCCCGGCGGAGCGAGGAAACATGTCCCACGACCGTGTGCGGGACGAACCGGACGTCGGCCTCAAGCCGAACGCGATCGGGTTCGTGGACGCCCTTGTCATCGGTCTGAACGCGACCTCCCCGGCGTACTCGCTGGCCGCCGTCATCGGCCCGATCGTCGCCCTGGTGGGGATCTACGCCCCGGGCGTCATGTTCGCCTCGTTCGTGCCGATGCTGCTGATCGCCTCGGCGTTCTACTACCTGAACAAGGTCGACCAGGACTGCGGCACGACGTTCTCCTGGGTGACCCGGGCGATGGGCCCGTGGGCGGGCTGGCTGGGCGGCTGGGCGATCACCATGACCGGCGTCCTGGTGGTGGGCTCGCTGGCCGATGTGGCGGTGAGCTTCACGCTGCTGGCGGTGGGTCTGGACGGCTGGGTCGAGAACGACTTCGCGCGCCAGCTGCTCACCGTGCTCCTGATCATCGTGATGACCGGTCTCTGCGTCATCGGCACCGAGCTGTCGGCGAAGGTGCAGAACGTGCTGATCCTCCTCCAGATCGCGTTCCTGCTGGTCTTCGTCGTGGTGGCGCTCTACCGGGTGTACGCGGGCACGACCGGCTTCGACTCGATCGAACCGTCCATCGGCTGGCTGGACCCGTTCGGCGCCGGCGGGGCGGCGCTGACCGGCGGGCTGCTGCTCGGGGTGTTCATCTACTGGGGCTGGGAGTCCGCGGTCAACCTCACCGAGGAGACGGAGAACTCGGCGAGCGCCCCGGGCAAGGCGGGCCTGTGGTCCACCGTGGTGCTCCTGGTGACCTACCTGTCGGTCGCCATCGCGGTCGTCGCCTTCGCGGGGACGGCGTTCCTCGCGGAGAACGCGGGCGAGGAGGAGTTCATCTTCGCCCAGCTCGCCGGGGACGTCCTGGGCGGCTGGGACTGGATCCTGCTGCTGGCGGTGGCCACCTCCGCCATCGCCTCCACCCAGACCACGATCATCCCGGCGTCCCGGACCGCGCTGTCCATGGCCCGCCGTCAGGCGCTGCCGCGGCACTTCGGGCACATCAGCCCCCGGTTCCGTACCCCGGACGTCAGTACGTGGTGGGTCGCCGGCATCGCCATCGCCTGGTATCTGGTGGTCAACCAGATCAGCACGAACGCCCTCTTCGACTCCCTCACCGCGCTGTCCCTGCTGATCGCCTTCTACTACGCGCTCACCGGAGTGGCCTGCGCCGTCTACTACCGGCGTCATCTCACCGAGAGCGTGCGCAACTTCCTGCTCATCGGCCTCGGCCCGGTGGTCGGCGCCGGACTGCTGACCTGGCTGCTGGTCCGCTCGGTCATCGACATGTCCGACCCGGCCAACTCCTACAGCGGCACCTCCTGGTTCGGGCTCGGCCCGCCGCTCGTCATCGGCATCGTGATCTCCCTGGTCGGCGTGGTCCTGATGGTGGTGTGGCGGCTCCGGGACGCGGTGTTCTGGCAGGAGCGGCCGGGGGTCGCCGACCCGGACCTGGTGCACGCCCCCGCCCGGAAGGAGCGCTGAGATGCCGGTCGTCCTCGGTTACGACGAGTCCCCCGGCGCCGCCCGCGCCCTGCGCATCGCCATCGAGGTGGCGGCGGCGTACGGGGAGGGGCTGGTCCTCGTCTACGGGGCCGCCGCCCCCGGACTCCGCGACGGCGCGGAGTACCGCAGCCACTACGACGCGATCCGGCAGGCCGGCCGCACCGGTCTGGAGCACGCGCTCACGGCCGCCGAGGAGGCAGGCGTACCGGCGACCGTCGAGGTGCTGGACGAGAGCCCCGCACAGGCACTCCTGGACGCCGCCGAACGGCACGGCGCCCGGGTCATCGTGGTCGGCACCTGGGGCGAGAGCCCGATGCGCGGGGCCCTGCTGGGCTCGACCCCGCACAAGCTGCTGCACATGTCCAGGATCCCCGTGCTGTGCGTCCCCACGGAGGAGGGCACGCTCTAGAAGTCTCCAGAAGACTCCAGAAGTACGGACCCGGAAAGCGCGGAACCTCACCACGCCTCGCCGCTCTCCGCCGCACGGTCCGGGACGGTCCGGCCCCCGCCGTCCTCCCCGCGGCGCAGCAGCCGGAACGCCAGCAGCGGGAAGACCAGCACCGACACCATCGCGGCGGCGACCAGGGCGGCGGCCTCGCCCGCACCGATCACCTTCTCGTCCAGGCCGATCGCGGTGATCGCGACCACCAGCGGCAGACAGGTGGACGCGAACAGCCCGAGCGCGGCCCGGGGCGCGCGCCCGGTCAGGTCGCGCGGGGCCAGGAAATACGCCGGAACGCCGCGCACCAGCAGGAACAGCAGCAGGAAGACCGGCAGGAGCAGCAGCGGGCGCCCGTCGTCCAGGAGCGCGTCGAGGTCGAAGTCGATGCCCGTGACGATGTAGAAGAACGGCACGAGGAAGCCGAAGCCGATCGCCTCGACCCGCTCCAGGATCGCGTCGCTGCGCTCGGGCACCGCCCCCTGCAGGACGAGCCGGGTCAGCATGCCCGCGGCGAACGCGCCGAGCAGGGTGTCCAGGCCGAAGACATGGGCGAGCCCCAGCATCCCGACCAGCAGCAGCATCACGAAGCGGACGGCGAACTGGCCGCTGGAGTGCAGGGTCACGGCGATGATCCGGGCGAACCACGGCGGCCTGGGCCGCATCGCCCAGAACACCGCGCCCGCCGTGATGACGGCGAACACGGCCAGCACCACGCCCGCCGCACCGGGGCTGCGCCCGCTGAACAGCAGGGCCATCGCGATGATCGGCCCGAACTCCCCCACCGACCCGAACGCCATCGCCACCGACCCGAACCGCCCCTCGAGACGCCCCGAGTCCCGCAGGATCGGCAGCACCGCACCCAGCGCGGTGCTGGTCAGCGCGGTGCCGATGACCAGGCTCTTCGCCAGGTCCGCCCCGCTGAGCAGCAGCGCGACGCCGAGCCCGGCGGCGAACGAGAGCACCCAGGCCCCGCCGGCCCGGCGCAGCGTGTCGCCGCGGACCTCGGCGAACTTGATCTCGTACCCCGCCAGGAAGATCAGCATCGAGAGCCCGAGATCGGACAGGGTGTCGATGACCTGGTCGTGGTGGGCCCAGCCGAGCACATCGGGCCCGACCAGGACCCCGAGCACGATCTCGAAGATGACGACGGGGACGGGCAGCCACCGCCCGGTCGCGTAACCGAGCAGCGGGGCGAGAACCGCCAGGGCCATGATCAGGACGAGGGTGCCCGGGTACTCCATCGCTCGTGTATAGCAAGGAACGCCCCGGAATCAGCCGCTATGACACCCTCTGACCCTCCGGGTCCTGGGCCGCCGGTCAGTTCGGGCAGTGCGTGTCCCGGGCGGGGCGCTTCCCGGTCACCAGGAAGTCGGTGACCACCCGGTCGCCGCAGGCGTTGCCGTTGCCCAGGTACATCCCGTGACCGCCCTGCTCCACGGTGACCATCCTGGCCCGCTCGCCGAGCGCCGCCCGCATCTTCCGGGCCCCGGCCAGCGGGGTGGACGGGTCACGCAGACTCTGGATCATCAGGACGTTCGAGGGGCCCTCGCCGGTGATCCGGGTGGGCCTCGGCTCCTCGTCGTACGTCCAGAAGGCGCACGGCGTGATGTTCACGGGCATCCCGGCCGTCAGCGGATACCGCGCCCGGTCGGCGGCGACCCGGCGGGCGTACCCGGAGTCCGGCCCCGGCCAGCGCACGTCGTTGCAGACCACCGCCATCGTCAGCGTGGCGTCCTCGTCCGGCAGGGGCCCGGCCAGCTCCGGCGGAAGCACCGGGCGGCCCTCCGGGTCCCGGGCCGCCTTCATCAGCCGGGCCAGCGGGGCGAACGCCGCATCGCTGTAGAGGGCGTTCTGGAGCGCCTGCCGCAGCCGGTTCCCGGTCAGCGGGACGCCGGGCACGTCCGACTCCTTCGGCGCGCGGTCCAGCTCCCGGGCCAGCGCGAGGAACAACGGCTGTACGTCCCCGGCGCGCGGGGCCAGCCGCAGCCCCTCGGCGTCCCGGGCGGGGTCCGCCGCCCAGGCCGCGAAGTCGGGGAAGCGGTCGGCCGCGCCCGGGGCCATGTTCGCCAGCCAGCCGTACGCCACCCGCGCCGGGTCCGGGTCGCCGGTGCTGTCCAGGACCAGCCGGTCGACGCGGTCCCGGTGCTCCTGCGCGTACACCGCCCCGACGTAACTCCCGTACGAGGAACCCCAGACGGACACCTTCCGCTCGCCCAGCGCGGCGCGCAGCCGGTCGATGTCGCGGACCTGGTTCCGGGTGCTGAAGGACCGCACCTCCGGGCCCCCGTCGCGGGCGCAGAGCTCGGCGGTGCGGCGGGAGCGCTCGGTGTTCTCCGCGATGTTCTCCGCGGCCGAGCCGTCCGCCGCGGGCCAGGACCGCAGCGTCACCAGATGCCGGTCCGCCTCCGGGATCCCGCAGCCGGCCCGGGTGGAGCCGCCGACCCCGCGCGGGTCGAGGCTGACCAGGTCGTACGCCCCCTCGGTCGCGGCCCGCAGCGCCTCGCCCTTCTGCGCGAGGCGCTGCACCCCCGAACCGCCGGGGCCGCCGGGCAGCACCAGCAGGGTGCCGCGCCGGGCCTCCGGCCGGTCGGTGCGCAGCCGGGTGACCGCCACGTCGACGGTGCGTCCGCCGGGGGCGCGGTAGTCCAGGGGGACCCGGAGCGTCGCGCACTGCTGCCCGGCGGGGACGGGTGTGCCCGGGATCGGGGCGCAGGGCCCCCAGGCGAGCGGAGGTGTGGTTCCCGCCGGGCGGCTGTGCGCGACGGGCGCGCCGACGGCGGTCAGAGTCCCGGCCGCGGCGGCGGCGGAGACGGTCAGGAGCAAGGCTTTACGGGTCCAAGTCGTCATGGACACAGCCTTGTTGGGACGCGGCCCGCTGCCCATGCGGGCGCCCGGTGGACCGAACGGGGGACAGCCCCCGGCCCGTCCCCCGGGTCTTCCCCCGGGCCTTCCCCCGCTCGGACCCGGACGGGCGCTCCGGCCGCCCCCGTCACCCGTTCCCCCGCACCGGCGTGCCGGGCGGCGGCCGGAGCCGTTGAATGCGAAGTCCGAGGCGCCTCGGCGGAAGGCCGGGAGACCGGGAAGCCGGGAGACCGAGGTAGCCCGGAAGCGCCTCTCCGGGAACGGAAAACGGGGCGGAAGGCAGGAGAGAGAGCCGCATGCCGTCGTCACTGGCCCGCCCGGACCGGGAGGCCGCCCCGCGCCGCAAGGGCGCACTGCGCCGCACCGGCGAGTGGTGCGCCCGGCACTTCGTGACCGTCCTCGTCCTGTGGGTGGCCGCGCTCGCCGGGCTCCAGGTCCTCCAGCACGCGTACGGCGGCGACTACTCCGACGACTTCTCGCTGCCCGGCACCCAGTCCCAGGACGGCCTCGACGTCCTGAAGGCGCACGCGCCGCAGGCGGGCGGCTACAGCGCCCAAGTGGTGCTGCACGACGCCGACAAGCCGCTCACTTCCTTCTCCAACCAGGTCGCCACGGCCGTCACCGACCTCCAGAAGCTCCCGGACGTGCTGTCCGCGCAGAACCCGCTGCCGCCCTCCGGATCCACCCCGCCTCCGCCGCCCGACCCGAACACCGGGCCGCTCTCCACCGACCAGAAGACCGCCTACATCACCGTCCGCTTCAGCGTGCAGCCCTCCACCCTCGACCCGTCCTACCTCGACGGGGTCGACCGGGCGGTGCAGCCGCTGCGCTCGGCCGGGGTGGAGGTGGAGTACGGCGGGCCGCTCGGCGAACTCGCCCGCCCCGAACCGAGCGACCGCACCAGCGAGGCGATCGGCTTCGGGGTGGCGATCGTGGTCCTGCTCATCGGCTTCGGCAGTCTGGCGGCCGCCGTGCTGCCGCTGCTCACCGCGCTGATCTGCGCCCTGTGCGGGCTCGCGCTGCTGGGGCTGCTGGCCGCCGCCGCGACCTTCGCGACCGTCTCCCCGACGCTCGCCACGATGATCGGCATCGGCGTCGGCATCGACTACGCCCTCTTCCTGGTCACCCGGCACCGGCAGAACCTGGTCGACGGGCAGGACCCGGTGACCGCCGCCGGGAACGCCGCCGCCACCAGCGGGCACGCCGTCCTGCTCTCCGGCTGCACGGTGATCATCGCGCTGTCGGGCCTGTGGGTCTCCGGGATCGGGTTCATCGGCAAGCTCGGCCTGGCCGCGGCGGTCACCGTCGTCACGGCGGTGCTCGGCGCGCTCACCCTCGTACCGGCGGTCCTCGGTCTCATCGGCCGCCGCATCGACCGGGTGCACGTACGGAAACCGGTGGCCGAGACCGTACCGGCGCGGGACGGGGCGGCGTCCGGCGGCTGGCACCGGTACGCGCAGCGCGTGGAGCGGCGGCCCTGGTGGTTCCTGGCCGGCGGGGTGGTGCTGCTGGCCGTCCTGTCCTTCCCCGTCCTGTTCATCCAGCTCGGCCACATCGGCGACGGCGCCGACCCGAAGTCGTTCACCGACCGGCGCGCCTTCGACCTGATGTCCACCGCCTTCGGCCCCGGCTCCAACGGCCCGCTGACCCTGGTCATCGACCAGAGCAAGGTGCCCTCCTCCGACCGCTCCGCCCTCGCCGACCAGGCGCAGAAGGCCCTGGCGAACGTCCCGGACGCGGCCGTGATCACCCCGCTCACCGCCACCTCGGACGGCGACGTGCTGACCGCCACCGCGTACTCGGTGGCCGCCCCGCAGGACGAGCGGACCACGTCCCTGACGAACCGCCTCACCGACGACGTGCTGCCCCAGGCCGTCTCCGGCACCGACGCGAGCACGTACGTCACCGGCACGACGGCCGCCCAGGTCGACTTCCTGGACATCGTCTCCAGCAGGCTGCCGCTGATCATCGCGGTCGTCGTCGGCCTGGCGTTCCTGGTGATCCTGGCCGTCTTCCGGGGCCTGCTCGTCGCGGTGAAGGCCGCCGTGCTCAACGTCCTGTCGATCGCCGCCTCGTACGGGGTCGTGGTCGCGGTCTTCCAGTGGGGCTGGGGCGGCCCGGCGCTGGGGGTGTCGGGGAAGGTGCCGATCGAGAGCTACGTCCCGATGATGATGTTCGCGATCGTCTTCGGGCTGAGCATGGACTACGAGATCTTCCTGCTCTCCCGCATCCACGAGGCCTGGCGGCGCACCGGCGACGCGCGGGCGAGCGTGGCGCACGCGCTGGAGATCACCGCCCGGGTCATCACCTGCGCGGCGCTGATCATGGTGAGCGTCTTCGCCGCGTTCGTCATCAGCGACAACATCGTGGTGAAGATGCTGGGCCTCGGGCTGGCCGCCAGCGTGCTCATCGACGCCACCGTCGTACGGCTGTTGCTGGTCCCCGCCGTGATGACCCTGCTGGGCCGCGCCGCCTGGTGGATCCCGGGCCCGCTGGACCGGATCCTGCCGCACCTGGACGCCGAGGGAAGCCCGGAACCGGGCCGGCCGGCCGAACCGGCCGAATCCACCGGGACGAAGTGACGCGCGCCACAGCCCCCTTAGGGTGTCAGGATGCCCTCCCCCCTCCCTTCGAGGCTCCTCACTTCGAAGCTGCCGCGCCCCACCGCGGCCGCTTCCCCCGGGACCGGCGTCCCCGACACCGGCGGCCGGGACCACTTCTTCGACAACGCGAAGTACCTGGCCATCGTGCTGGTGGCGATCGGACACGCCTGGGAACCGCTGCCGTCCGGCCGCCTCGTGGAAGCGACCTACACCTTCATCTACACGTTCCACATGCCGGTGTTCATCCTGATCGCCGGCTACTTCTCACGGAACTTCGAACTGCGGCCCGACCGGGTGTGGAAGCTGGTCACCGGCCTGCTGGTGCCCTACATCCTGTTCGAGATCCTCTACACGCTCTTCCACCGCGCCCTGCGCGACCCGGACTACGCGCTGTCGCTGCTGGAGCCCTACTGGCTGCTGTGGTTCCTGCCCGCCCTGTTCCTCTGGCGGCTGTCCACCCCGCTGTGGCAGTCCGTGCGCTTCCCGGTGCTGGTGTCCCTCGCCGTCGCCGCCGTGGCGACGGTCTCGCCCGCCGCCGACGGAACGCTCCCGGTCCAGCGCATCCTGCAGTTCCTGCCGTTCTACGTCCTGGGGCTGCGGCTGGGCCCGCACCACTTCGAGGCGGTCCGCCGCACCTGGGTGCGTGTCGTCTCCGTGCCCGTCCTCGTCGCCGGGATGCTCCTGGCGTACTGGCTGGTGCCCCGGACCTCGACGTCGTGGTTCTTCCGCAAGAACAGCGCCCAGGAGCTGGACACCGCCCAGTGGACCGGTCCGGCGGCCACGCTGCTGCTGTTCCTGGCCGCCGTCGTGCTCGGCGCCTGCTTCCTCGCCTGGGTGCCCCGGGGGCGCAACTGGATGACCGCACTGGGCACCTGCACGCTGTACGGGTATCTGCTGCACGGCTTCGTCGTCCGGGCCCTGCGCTACGAGGGCTTCTACGACCAGGCGTTCTTCGACACCACGATGGGCACGGTCGCCGTCACCGCGGGCGCCGCCGTCATGGTGACCCTGCTCTGCACGCCCCCGGTCCGGCGGCTGCTGAAGCCGCTGCTGGAGCCGCGCATGGAGTGGGCCCGGCAGAAGCCGCCGCCGGCCGCCCCCTCACCCTGAGGAGCAGGACGGCCGGGGCTCGGTACCGGACATGACTGCGCCCCGCGACGCCCGAAGTCCGGCGTCGCGGGGCGTGGAAGCGGGTCTCAGACCCCGTCGGCCCGGGGGGCGGACACGGCTCCGGGAGCCTCGGCCCGCACCTCGGCCGGAGTGCCCAGCAGCGCGGAGGCCGTCTCCAGCGGGGTACGGGCGGGGGCCGGGGCGGGCACGGCCGTCTCGGCGGTACGGCAGGTGAATCCGAGCTTGGACAGCGCCCGGACGACCTCGGCGGAGCTGAAGTCCCGGCGGTCCTGACGGGTGATCACTTCACCCACCTGCTTGACGGGGTAGACCCGGCGGCTGATGACCACCGCGTCGCCCGTGACGGGTTCGGGCTTGATGCCCTTCATCGAGTCCTCCACCTCGTTCTTGAACAGATCGAAGGGGAAGCGGGCGATGACACAGCGCATGGTTCCTCAACAGGGGTCGAGTGCACGGGGGACGTGTCGAGTGCACGGGGGAGGGACGTACGGGAGCCCCGAACGGGGGCTCGGTGCACGCACCGGAGAGGGTCACCGGGCGTACGGGGCGGCCGGCGGCGGAACCGCCGGCCGCACGGGATCACGCGGCGCGGTTGTTCCGGCGCTGCGAGGCGGCCGCACGGGCCTCGGGCGTCGGCACTCCGGGACGACGGCCCCGGGACGGAGCCCCGCTGCCGCCGCGCTTGGTGCCACGGCCCATGAACGCGCCGCCGCGGCTGCTGCCGCGCTCCTTGGCCGGGGCGGAGATGACGACCGGGACGCCGGAGGGCGCCTGCGCACCGGTGATCCGGCTCAGCTCGGCCTCGCCGGAGCGGACCTGGGCGATCTGCGGGGTGATCCCGGCATCCGACATCAGCCGGGTCATCTCGCGGCGCTGGTTGGGCAGCACCAGCGTGACGACGCTGCCGGACTCGCCGGCGCGGGCGGTACGGCCGCCGCGGTGCAGGTAGTCCTTGTGGTCGCTCGGCGGGTCCACGTTGACGACCAGGTCGAGGTTGTCGACGTGGATGCCGCGCGCCGCGACGTTGGTGGCGACCAGCACGGTGACGTGCCCGGTCTTGAAGCGCTCCAGGGTGCGGGTGCGCTGCGGCTGGGACTTGCCGCCGTGCAGCGCCGCCGCCCGGACCCCGCTGTGCAGCAGGTGGTCGGTGAGCTTGTCGACCGCGTGCTTGGTGTCCAGGAACATGATCACGCGGCCGTCGCGGGCGGCGATCTCCGTCGTGGTGGCGTACTTGTCCGAGCCCTGGACGTACAGGACGTGGTGCTCCATCGTCGTGACCGCACCGGCGGCCGGGTCGACGGAGTGCACGACCGGGTCCTTCAGGTAGGTCCGCACCAGCAGGTCGACGTTGCGGTCCAGGGTGGCCGAGAACAGCATCCGCTGCCCGTCCGGGTTCACCTGGTCGAGCAGCTCGGTGACCTGCGGCATGAAGCCCATGTCGGCCATCTGGTCGGCCTCGTCGAGGACGGTGATGGTGACCCGGTCCAGCCGGCAGTCGCCGCGCTCGATCAGGTCCTTGAGACGGCCCGGGGTCGCGACGACGACCTCGGAGCCACCGCGCAGCGCGCTGGCCTGGCGGCCGATGGACATGCCGCCGACCACGGTGGCGATGCGCAGCTTCAGCGACCGGGCGTACGGGGTGAGCGCGTCGGTGACCTGCTGGGCCAGCTCCCGGGTGGGGACGAGGACCAGGGCGAGCGGCCGCTTGGCGTCGGCGCGGCGGCCGGCGGTGCGGGCCAGCAGCGCGAGGCCGAAGGCGAGGGTCTTGCCGGAGCCGGTGCGGCCCCGGCCCAGGACGTCCCGGCCGGCCAGCGAGTTCGGCAGGGTGGCCGCCTGGATCGGGAAGGGCACGGTCATGCCCTCGGCGACCAGCGCCGCCTTCAGCGGTGCGGGCATCTCCAGCTCGCCGAAGGTCTCGGCGGCGGGGAGGGCGGGGGTGACGGTCACCGGCAGGGCGAACTCGCCCTTGACGCCGGAGGCGGAGCGGCGGCCGTAGCCACCGGACCGGCCCGAGCCGCCGGAGCCGCCGGAGCGCTTGGGGCCGCCGCCGAAGCCGGCGGCGCGGCGCTCGCCACCACCACCGGAGTAGCGGGGGGCGCCACCGGAGGAGCGCGTGCGGGAAAAACGGTCGTTCGAGCGGGGCGTGCGTTCGCGGTTCATGCAGAACCTTTCCTCGATGGGGCACGTATCGAGGGATTCTTTTTCGGGAAGCGACCGTGAACGGCACCCAGAATCGCAAGAACGAGCCGATGAAATGACAAAAGAAAACGAAGCCCGGCCGCCGGGAATCAGTGCACCGGACGCGGCTTCGTCGGGGGGCGCGCAGAGCGGGCCCCGGAAACGACAACGAGCCGGGGCCCGCACCCCAAGGTGCGGGCCCCAGCTGCGCAGTACTACCTGAGTGATCAGGCGGGGGTGATGTTCTCGGCCTGCGGGCCCTTCTGGCCCTGCGTGACGTCGAAGTTCACCTTCTGGCCCTCCTGCAGCTCACGGAAGCCGCTGGCGGCGATGTTGCTGTAGTGGGCGAAGACGTCGGCGCCGCCGCCGTCCTGCTCGATGAAGCCGAAGCCCTTTTCCGCGTTGAACCACTTCACGGTGCCAGTAGCCATGTCATATCTCCTTAGGGGCAGAGCCCGCGGGCCCACACTGTGCGGACCCCACGTCGCCGCGATGATTACCCCGTCCGGAAGAACACCGGAAATA
This sequence comes from Streptomyces sp. NPDC091289, assembly GCF_044757365.1. Lineage (NCBI taxonomy): Bacteria > Bacillati > Actinomycetota > Actinomycetes > Kitasatosporales > Streptomycetaceae > Streptomyces > Streptomyces sp. NPDC091289. The sequence continues at coordinate 187,279 of NZ_JBIVUT010000004.1, read as the reverse complement.
CAAAAGTGTGCCCGCCGACATCCGACCGGCAAGAACACTTGAAGTTTTTGGGAACCACAACTGCAACTGAGATCAACACTAGCACGATGGGGCCGGAGAGGAGGGTGCCTAATATCACCGGCCGTGTCGGAACATAAAACCCTCATCGCGGATTGCACAAAATTCTGTGCTGGCGAATACAGATATTTTCCGCGGCGGCCGTCAGCGCCCGGCGGGACCGCCGGAGCGGGCGGACCGGCCGCGCAGCTCCTCGTTGAGGCGCAGCGCCTCCTCGAGCTGGTCCTCCAGGATGACGATGCGGCAGGCGGCCTCGATGGGCGTGCCGGCGTCGACCAGATCGCGGGCGCGGGCGGCGATGCGCAGCTGGTAGCGGGAGTAGCGGCGGTGGCCGCCCTCGGACCGCAGCGGAGTGATCAGGCGGGCTTCGCCGATCGCCCGGAGGAACCCCGGCGTCGCACCGATCATCTCCGCGGCTCGCCCCATCGTGTAGGCGGGGTAATCGTCGTCGTCGAGCCGGTCGGTGGCGTGCGAGGGGGTCTCCGGGGGCATCTGCACCTCTTCCGTCACGCGTGACCGGATGAGCCGGGGGCCTTACGCCTGCGGGGTGCGCCTCTGCCGCGTACCGCTGTTTCACGTGACTGCACAAGAAACCCTAATCGCCGGGCAGGGCCATGTCTATCGCGGCCGGAACAGATTTGGGCCACCGGGGAGGGCGCGGCGGATCCGCCGCCGCGGATCACTGACCGACCGGTCAGTTGTCGTCGGGAGGACCGCGGGGCCATAATGCACGCGTAGCCCTTCACGCATCCCCCGTCGTGAAGGGCTACACCCCTGTCCGGAGCCTGCTCCGGGCGTCGCGGGGCACAGGATCATTCACGGGCAAGGGACTCCCCTCGTGGTCCCCTGCCCGTGTTTTTTCGAGTTAACAGTGACGTAGAGTGTTTGCGCAAGCTCAGTTCCGACTCCGAGGTGATCGTGGAGGCCCGGATGGCCATGGACGACGGCGACGAACGCGGTCCGGAACCCGTCGGCCCCCCTGCTCCGGACGAGCTTCCCCGGCTGGGCTCGCTGCGGGAAAAGGTCGAGTACATGGTCGAGAAGACCTTCCCCGGCCAGAAGATCTCGGGCCGGGTCTTCGCCGAGCTGGTCCGCGACCGCGGCGGCTCGCTGTCGCACAGCTACTTCTCCAACATCCTGGCCGGCAAGGTCACCCAGCCGTCCGAGGACATCCTCAAGGCCCTCGGCCTGGGGTTCGGCGTGGACTGGCGCTTCTTCAAGGAGGAGTCCGAGGTCGTCGACGACGTCGTCGCCGGACTCCAGTTCCTGGCCAAGCGGCGCACCGGCGAGATCAGCGGCCTGGCCGGCCGGGGCCTGGACGACGACGGGCTCCCGCCGGAACTGCTGCGGTTCGCCCTGTCCCTGCTGGAGGACGCGGCCCGGGAGAAGGAGGGCCCCGGCAGGGAGGGCGACGGGAGGACCGGCGGGGAGGGCGGCGGAAGGGATTCCGCCGTGGACCACCGCCCCACGGGTCCGGCAGCGTAGCGTCTTGGTCATGTCCCTGCGGAAACTGCGGAAAGAGTGCGAGGCCGGGCTCGCCGACCTGCCCATCCCGGTTCCCTTCTCGTTGGACGGACTCGTCGCGAACATGGAGGAGGCCGGCGGGCGCACCATCCGGCTGCACGAGATGCCGGACCGCCTCGCCCGCGTCAACGCCGCCTGCGGGCTGCGCCTGAAGGCGGGCGGCACCAGCCTCGTCCTCTACCGCCGCAGGCCGACCGCGTACCAGACCCAGCACGTGATCCTGCACGAGCTGTGCCACGAGTGGTTCGACCACGGGACGACGCTCGACGCCGAGCAACTGCGCACGCTCCTCCCGGTCTTCGACACCTCGCTGATCGCCCGGATGATCTCCCCGGCCGCCGCCGAGTCCTTCGCCTCCGGCGGCGGCACCGTCCAGGCCCGTGCGCAGTACGCGACCCACGACGAACGCATGGCCGAATTCGGTGCCTCCCTGATCCCTCGGATGGCGCGGGACCTCACCACCGATGACATGGTGGGGCGGCTGGACAACTCCCTGTCCCGCCCGATGGCCAACCGACGGCGCGGCCTCTTCCCCGGAAGACGGTCCGACGACGCCTGACACGTGCCACCGCGCCGCCCGCGGGCCCCACCCCGCGCTCACGACCCCGAGGACGAACACCGCCGTGACCCCCCTCGATCTCGCCGGCTACCTGATAGCCGGCCTGATGACGGCCGTTGCCCTGTGGCGTATGCCCGCTGCCCTGTGGGGTGACGAGGAGGACCGCAGACGGCGGGCCCTGTGGGGCTGCTACGCCGGATTCGCCGTCGCGCTGTGGACGAAGACCGAGGCGGTCCGCATCGGCCTCAACAACAGCGCCGTCACCGACCTCGCCGTCCTCATCAAGCACTACACCGCCACCGTGGCAATTCTGGCCATCCTCAGCTACATCGTGGCCATCTACGGCAGCTACCCCGAAGAGGGCGCGGTCCCCCGCCACGTACGGTTCGCGCGGTTCGTCCAGAAGCTGGCGGCCAAGGCATCCGTCGCCACGCTGATCCTGCTGACCGTCCTGTTCTTCACCGTCGTCGACCGCTCCGAGCCCTCGGACCGCTTCGTCTCCGACCACGCCGGGGAGTGGGGCGCCACGCTCTACATGAGCGTCTTCTACCTCTACCTCGGGGCCGCGTCCGCCGTGTGCGCCTTCCAGTGGGGCCTGGCCACCCTCGACGCCCGGCGGCGCCATCTGCGCATCGGGCTCGGGATGATGACGTTCGCGATGTTCATCGGCGTCGGCTACACCGTCAGCCGCACCCTCTTCCTGTGGATCAGCGCGGTGGACGAGCCGAGCGAGGCGTTCGCCCTGCGGTTCGACCAGATCACCGAGGCCGCGCAGCTCGTGCTGTTCGCCTTCTTCGCCCTCGGCGCGTCCGTGCCCGCGTTCGCGGCCGGCCTGCGACGGGCCCGGCTGTGCCGGGCCCAGGTACGGCTGCACGCCCTCTGGCGCGAGTTGATGACCGTGTTCCCGGACCAGCCGTTCGACCCGCCCGCCTCGCTGGCCCGCGAGCTGACCCGGTTCAACGTCCCGGCCGACCTGCGGGTGGACCGCTGGGCCGCCGACATCGCGGACGCGGCCGAGAAGCTCCGCCACTACGTGCCCGACGGGCTGCTCGACGCCGCCGGACGGGCCGCCGCCCGCGACACGGACGACCCGCGCCGGGCCGCGTCCCTCACCGACGCCTACTGGATCCGGGCCGCCCTGCTCGCGAAGGCCTCCGGCGCGCCCGCCGGGGGCGCCGCGCCGGTCGCCTCCCAGCACGCGGCGGACCAGGACGGCGAGGTGGCCCGGCTGGTCCGGGTCGCCGCCGCGTACCGGACGGTCGGCGAGGAGCGCGCCCGCGCGGTCCTCGCGGCCGCGACGGCGACGGCGACGGCGGCGACGACGACGACCGAAACCACCCGCACGACGGAGACGAGCGCATGACCGGCAGCACGGACACCACCGACGGCGCCACGACCGGCGGAGCCACGACCGGCGGGGGCGCGGCCGGCAAGGGCTCGACCGGCGAGGGGATCCCCACCGCCTCCGCCCGCACGGCCTCCGTGGCCCGCACCGTCACCGACGTCCTCCAGCCGCGCAACGTCCTGCTGGCGGGCATGCTCGGCATCGGCCTCGCGGCGGCGGGCGACTGGACGGGGCTGCTCTGGGGCTTCCTCGGGGCGCTCTGCGCCGGGCTGATCCCGGCGGGATACATCGAGTGGGAGCGCGGGCGCGGCACCTGGGGCGACCGCCATGTGGTGGACCGCACGAAGCGGGCGCCGATCTTCTTCGTGATCCTGGGCTCGATCGGCGCCGGCTCGGTGGTGATGGTGCTGGGGAACGCGCCCACCGGGATCCTCGTCGCGATGCTCGCGCTCTGGGTGATGACGATCGGCCTGCTGGCCGTCAACACGGTGTGGAAGATCTCGGTCGACTCGGCGGTGGCCTCGGCGTCCGTCTCCCTCCTCGCCGTCGTCCACTCCCCCTGGTGGATCGCCGCGTACGCGCTGACGGCGGCGGTCTGCTGGTCCCGGGTCGCCCTCGGCTACCACACCGTCGCCCAGACCCTGGCGGGCGCGGGCCTGGGCGCGGCGACGACGGTGGCGTACGTATTCGTCTGAGGGGCTACTGGACCACCACGGGCCCGTCCATCGTGTTCGCGGTGCAGCCCGGGCCTCCGATCCGTACGGGGCCGGAGCTGCGGGTCACCACGACGGGCCCGCTGACGCGCGAACCGCACAGGTGGACCGCCGTCGCGCCGTCCGCCTGGAGCGGGCCGTCCAATGTGGAGCCGGTGACCACGAGGGCGGCCCCCGGGCGGACGACGACGGGCCCGCGCTGGGCGGCCCGGTCCAGGCAGGTGACCCCGCTCGTCACGACCAGGGGCCCGTTGCGGGGACCGGTGACCGTGGTGGTGCAGGCCGGGACGGGCAGGACGCGGGCCTTGTAGTCCAGGGCCTCGGCGAGCTTGCCGGGCTTGGGGTCGCTCAGGGGCTTGCCGAGCTTGGCGAACTCCCCGCCGGTCTCCTTCTTCCCGCCGTTCCACTCGTCGATCCGGCCGAGCTGCGCGGCGGTCTTCCCGTCGTCGACGACCGCGTCGGCGTCCAGCGCGGCCATCGACTTCGAGGCGCGCTTCACCAGGTCGAGGTACGGGCCCGGGGCGGTCAGGTCGTACGCGGACGCGTCGTGCTCGCCGCGCAGCCAGGATCCCCAGGAGAACTCCAGGAACTCCGTCGCCCCGTCGGGGACCTCGTAACCGATGTCCCGGGTGAAGTAGACGAGGCTGCGGTACGGGTCGTCGCGGAAGTGCGTGATGCCGAGCCGGTCCGGCAGCCGGTCCACGCCGAGCGGCCGGTTGTTCTCGTCGCGCAGCCACACCTTCTTCTCGGCCGTCATCCGCTGCCAGAAGGCCGGGGTGGACAGGGAGCTGTAGTTGTCGGTGACGCGGAGCCGGATGGGCAGGTCGGTGGAGCCGTCGGGCCCCTCCAGGAAGGACGTCAGCGTGTGGTGCCCGTCGGTGAGGTACAGCTTGCCGCCGGGTCCGACGACGGCCGTCTTCATCGCGGCGATCGTCTTCGGCGTCTCCTGCCCGACCGGCACGGCGCAGGAGAAGCTCGACGGATCGCCCAGCGTGGCGCCGGGACCGGCCGAGGCGGCCTCCTTCTGGCCGTTGGTCTCGCACCAGTCGTCGAAGCGCTTGTTGACGTCTCCCGCCGCCTCGTCGCGGTCGCTGCCGTACCGGCCGAGCTTGTAGAAGACCTGGTCGAAGCCGAGTACGGCCTGGGTCGGGTGGAGTTCGCCGAGCGTGACGTCGATCAGGTCCCCCGGCTGCGCGCAGATGCGCGGCAGCGGCCCGCTCCCGGCGCACGGATCCCCGGCCGCCGCTCCGGTCCCCGCCCCGGCCACGACCGTGCCCGCCGCCAGCACCCCGGCCAGCAGCAGCGCTTTCGATCTCTTCATGAACGTCCCCTCCCGCGAAATGGTCATGCCCGGGGGACCATCGCAAGGCGCGACGACCCCCGCGCGGACGCGATGTGAACGAGGGATGGCGCCGGGGTGCCGCGACGGGACCGCCCGCGTTTGCGGGGGTGGCGGACACCCGGTTACGTGGACGGGGAGGGCGCGCCCGCGAACGGACGGGCCCCACCGGCTGGAGGTGTCCCGATGGCGAAGAACCGGACCGCGCCCGTCAAGGGCCTGCGCGGCAGCAAGGCCGGGCTCGTGCTGAGCCTGGGCAGCAGCGCCCTCGCGGTCATCAGGGCGTCCAAGCAGGTCCGCCGGGCCAAGGGCACGCACGACAAGCTGAACACCGCCGACGCGGTGGCGGGGCTGCTGCCGCTGATCACCTCGGCCGCCCTCGTCCTGCGACAACTGCGCGGCCGGAAGCGGGAGAACCCGGAAACGGCCTGAGCGCCGACCCCACGTCAGCCCCGTCCGAAAGGCTCAGCCCCGCCCGAAAGGCCGGAAATCGCCCCATCGTCGATCACTGAACGATGCCCGGCCGGGGTACGAAGGTGCCGTGCCGAACCCTTTCGAGATCACCGCCGCCCGCGCCGAGGACATCGTGACCCTGGGCGAGTGGGCCCACGAGGAGAACTGGAACCCGGGCCTGCACGACGGCGCGGTGTTCTTCGCGACCGACCCCGGCGGCTTCCTGTTCGGCCGGCTGGACGGCGAACCGGTCAGCTCCGTCTCCGTCGTCCGCTACGGCAGCGCGTACGGCTTCCTGGGCTTCTATCTGACCCGCCCCCACCTGCGCGGACAGGGCTACGGGCTGCGGACCTGGCAGGCCGGGACGGCCCGGCTCTCCGGGCGCACCGTCGGACTGGACGGGGTGCCCGCGCAACAGGACAACTACCGCCGCTCCGGCTTCCGCACCTGCTGGAGCAACGCCCGCTTCGAGGGCACGCCCCCGCCGGACATCGCACCCCCGCCGGGCACCACCCTGGTCGACGCCCGGAGCGTGCCGTTCGACCTGCTCGCCGCCTACGACCGGCGGTATTTCCCGGCTGCCCGGGACACCTTCCTCGCCTCCTGGATCACCGCCCCGGGCCGCACGGCCCTGGCGGCGGTCGGGGACGGCGAGCTCCAGGGACTCGGGGTGCTGCGGGCCTGCCGCGCCGCTTCCCGGATCGGCCCGCTGTACGCCACGTCCCCCGCCGTGGCGGCGTCCCTGGTCGGCGCGCTGGCGGCCACCGCCCCGGACACCCCGGTCGCCGTCGACGTACCGGATGTGAACCCGGCGGCGGTGCGGCTGGCCGAAGAGCTGGGCCTGGCCCCGTCGTTCGACACGGCACGGATGTACAGCGGCCCGGAACCGGCCATCGACCGGCCGGGCCTGTACGGCATCACGAGCCTGGAGCTGGGCTGACCGGTGCTCATGGAAACAGCGGCCGTCACTCCGCCGGGGTCGGCCGCAGCACCGGCGGCCCCTCGCGGATCCGGGAGGCCAGGACGGCGATGTCGTCCTCCGCGTCCTCGCCGAACCGGTCAAGGACCTGGTCCAGCAGGTCCTCCAGGTGCCCGCCCCGCGGCAGCGTCAGCGAGGCGAGCCGCCGCACGGACACATCGATGTCCTCGCCCCGGCGCTCCACCAGACCGTCGGTGTACATGAACAGCACGGTGCCCGGGCCGCAGGGCACGGACGCGGTCCGGTAGCCGCCGAACCCGGTGCCGAGCGGCGGCCCCACCGGCACCGGAACGACCCGGGCCCCCGCGTCGCCCGGGTCGATGAAGACCGGGGGCAGATGGCCCGCGCTGGCCACCTCGCACACTCCGCCGAAGCGGTCGACGACGGCGAGCAGACAGGTCGCCGCCCGGTCCAGGCCCGACCGCTCCACCATGGTGTCGAGCTGCTCCAGGATCCGGTGCGGCGGCAGGTCCTCGCCCGCCAACAGCCGTAGCAGCGAGCGGTACTGGCTCATGGCGACGGCCGCCTCCACCCCGTGGCCCATCACGTCGCCCATCGCCTTGAGGTGCCGGCCGTCCGGGAGCGGTACGACGTCGAACCAGTCGCCGCCGACCAGGACGCCCCGGTCGGCGGGGAGGTAGCGGGTGGCGATCTCGACGTGCGGGTGGGGTCCCCGGGGCTCGGAGAGCAGGGAGCGCTGGAGTTCGCGGGCGATGCTGTGCTCGTGGTCGTAGCGGCGGGCGTGGTCGAGGTCGACGCCGGCCCGGACGGCGAGTTCGCGGGCGACGGCCACGTCCTGGTCGCTGAAGGCGGGGGCGCCCTCGGCCCGGGCGAGGCTGAGCGTGCCGAGCGGCCGGCTGCGGGCGGTGAGCGGGACGACGAGCGCCTGGCGCAGCCCGAGGGCCCGGGATGCGGCGATCCGCCCGGAGGTACGGACGCTCCGGCCCCGCTCGTGGTCCTCCCAGTCGTCGAGCACCGCTTCGTTCTCCGCCAGGCAGCGGGTCACCGCGGAGTCGGCCGCGAAGTCGACGTACTCCCCGGGATGGCCGAACCGCTGCACCTGCTCGTCGAGTTCGCCGTCACCCCGCAGCGCGGCCCGCCGGAGCCGTACGACGCCGGGGGCCGGACGGCGTACGGAGTGCCCGACCTCGGGCGGAAAGACGTCGACCGCCGCGACGTCGGCGAAGGCCGGCACCACGAAATCGGCCAGCTCCTGGCAGGTGGTGTCCATGTCGAGGGTCGTACCGATCCGGACGGCGGCGGTGGAGAGCAGGGCGACGTGCCCGCGGGCCTGCTCCAGCTCCTCGCGCTGCCGGGCGATGTCGGTGATCTCGACGACGATCGCCATCAGCCCGCAGCCCTCGCCGTCCACGTCGAGCCGGTGGTACGTGGCCCGCCAGAACCGCTGTTCCGCCTCGGCCGCCGCCCAGGTCTGCCCGTGAATCGTCTCCTCGCGGGGTTTTCCGTCGGCGAGGACGTCGTGCAGGGCGGCGGCCTGACCGTGCAGATCGGGCAGCACCTGGGCGAAGGTCCGCCCGATGTGGGAGGCGGCGGCGAGACCGTTGAGCCGTTCGAGGGCCGGGTTGACGTAGGTGTAACGGAGATCGTGGTCGAGGACCGCGACGGCGGCCGGATTGCCGTCGAACAGGGCCGCCACGGTCTTCGGGTCGAAGAACGACGGCATGCCGTCCTCGCACGTCTCGGCCTGCAAGAGCATGCCTCCTGCCGCTCGTCGACTCCCGAGCCTCCATCGTCGGCCGCCCGTTCCCGTACCGCATCCGCAGGACGGGAGGACAGGAGCGGGAGCGGGCGGGCCGGTCAGCGCGGGGCGCCCGTCCGGTCACGGAACGGCCCGGGGCCGGAACCGAGATCCAGATCGAGGTCCAGATCGAGGGTGCCTTCCGTGGCCTCGGCGGTGGCCGGCAGGGCGAGGGCCGCGTCGACCGGCCCCGGCAGACTGCCGGAACCGAGCAGCCCGGTGACCAGCCCGGTGGTGAGACGGTGCCAGACGGCGGCCCGGCGGATCATGGCGTGGTCGCCGCCCCGGACGGTGACCATGCAGGTACGTGCTCCGGCGCGGCGGGCCCGGGCGGTGAGGGACTGGGTGGCCTGCGGGCTGGTCATCCGGTCCCGGTTGCTGTGTACGAGGAGGACGTCACGGCCCGCGAGCTGGGTGACCGGGTCCCCCGGCGGACACCAGGGCGCGAGCCCGACGACGCTCCGCACCAGGGGATGCCCGGCGGCGCGGAGGGCGGCGCGCGCCCCCATGGAGTGGCCCAGGAGCACCACGGGCAGCTCGTCGCCCGCTTCCTCGGCCAGCGCGTCGAGGGCGGCGACGGCGTCGTGGAACGGATCCGCGCGGGTGCCGTTCCAGCCCCGGTGGGCATACCGCACCGGCACCACGAGGACGTCCTCACCTGCGGCGCGGGTGGCCCGGGCGAGAGCCCGGACGAAGGGGCGCATCCGGACCCCGGGCAGGTTCAGCGGACCGGGCGGCGGGGGTCCCGTACCGTTCTCGCGGCCCCCGTGCAGGACGAGAACCGCTGCCGACGGCGGTCGTTGGGCCACGCGTACCTCCAGGTCAGGGTGTGGGGCGCGGGGCCCCTCGCCCCGTATTCGGCGCCGCGGCCGCTCCGGATGGGTGAAGTGCCGTCCACTGTACGGTCACGACCACGGAACCATCCGTGCCGTCCACGGCATCCCCTATATACGACACCGAAGGAGCCCTCCATGGCATCTGGCCCTCAACTCGGTAGCGCGGCACCGGACTTCACCCTCCCCGGCGGAGTACTGTCGGGCGGAGCGCAGTCGGGCTCGGGCGACACGTTCGAACGCGCCGACTACCGGCTGTCGTCCGCCCGGGGCCGGTCCGTGGTGCTGGCGTTCTACCCGGGGGACAACACCAGCGTCTGCACGAAGCAGCTGTGCTCGTACTCCTCGGGCATGGAGGCCTTCGAGGGTCTCGACGCCGATGTCTGGGGAATCAGTCCACAGGGTGTGGACAGCCACGAGTCGTTCGCCCGCGCCTATGACCTGCGCATGCCACTGCTCGCGGACGAGGGCCGGGAGACCGCCAAGGCGTACGGGGTCTCCGCACCGGGCATCGGGGTACGGCGGGCGGTCTTCCTCATCGGTCCGGACGGCGTTCTGCGCTGGAAGCACGTGGCGCTGCTCGGAGCGACCTTCCAGTCACTCTCCACACTCACCGACCGGTTGTCCGGCATCAAAGAAGCGTAAAGATTGCCGGAACCCGGCAGTGACCGAAGCGGGTGGTGTATGGGATCATCCAGCCAGATCGACGGAAAATGCTCGGGGGAAGTCGACAACAGGGGAGTGATCGCGTGACCTTCTTTCTCGGTCTCGGCATTGCGGGGATCGTGCTGCTCGCGCTCTCGCTCATCTTCGGCGGGGTCCTCGAAGGCCTCTTCGGCGGCGCGCTCGACGGCCTCTTCGACGGGCTGCTCTCGCTCCCGGTGATCGCCGGCTTCATCTCGATGCTCGGCTTCGGCGGAGCGATCGTGCTCGGCGCGACGAGCGCGGGGACGTTCGTGGCCACGGTCATCGGTGTCGCCGCCGGCCTGGCGGCGGGCTGGCTGACCTGGAAACTCAGCAAGGCCCTGATGCGCGACCAGACCCACGCCACCCCGCGCGACAGCGACCTGGTCGGCACCTCGGGATCCGTCGTGACGGCCATCCCGGCCGAGGGTTACGGCGAGGTGCTGCTGCGGCTGGGCGACCAGCCCGTGAAGTACGCCGCCAAGTCGGCCGCGCCCGTCGCACGCGGGACCGAGATCTGGGTGGAAGAGACGCTGTCGACCACATCGGTCGCGGTCCGCCCGGTGGAGCGCTGACCACGCATCCGCCGTACACATCCGCCCGTCCCGGCAACCACCCGTTACGACCCACCGTTCCGTTTCCGCGGTTACGCAACACACCGCACCGATCAACTCCATAGCACCGCCCCGCTCCACAACAATCTGCCGTCCCCCCACGGGAGGCAGGGGGGACACCTCTCATGAGTCCAGTTGTCATCGCCGTCATCGGCATCGTCGTACTCCTCGTTCTGCTCGGCCTCGTCGTCATCACGCGTTACAAGGTGGCCGGGCCCAGCGAGGCATTCATCATCACCGGCCGTCGCGGCAAGAAGTCGACGGATCCGGTCACCGGACAGACCAGCATCGACAACAGCGGCCAGAAGGTCGTCGTCGGTGGCGGCGTCTTCGTCGTGCCGTTCGTCCAGCAGAAGTTCACCCTGGACCTGTCCAGCCGCCACATCCCGATCGCGGTGCGCGGCGCCGTGACGCTGCGCGGCGTCAAGTCGAACCTCGAAGGCGTCGCGATCGTCAAGGTCGGCGGCAGCGAGGACGCGATCCGCGCCGCGGCGCAGCGCTTCCTCCAGCAGCAGGACGGCATCGTCGGCTTCACCCAGGAAGTGCTCTCCGGCGCACTCCGCGCGATCGTCGGCCGCATGTCGGTCGAGGACATCATCCGGGACCGGGCCGCGTTCGCCGGTCAGGTCGCGGAGGAGGCCGAGGCCAGCCTCTCCGGCCAGGGCCTCATCCTGGACGCCTTCCAGATCCAGGACATCACCACCGAGGGCTCCTACCTGGAGGACCTCGGCCGCCCGGAGGCCGCCCGCGCCAAGCAGGAGGCGGACATCGCCGAGGCGATCTCCAAGCGCGCCTCGGAGCAGGCCCGGCTGAAGGCGGCCGAGGAAATCGCCATCGCCGAGCGGACGTACTACCTGAAGCAGGCCGAGATCAAGGCCGAGACGGAAGCCGCGGCCGCCCAGGCCAACGCCGCCGGTCCGCTCGCCGAGGCCGCACGCCAGCAGGAAGTCCTCCAGGAGCAGGAGAAGGTCGCCGAGCGCCAGGCCGCGCTGACCGACCGCGAGCTGGACACGAAGGTCCGTAAGCCCGCCGACGCCGCCCGTTACCAGGCCGAGCAGGAGGCGGAGGCCCGCCGCATCGCCCAGGTCAAGGAGGCCGAGGCCGACGCGGAGCGCTCGCGCCTGACCGGTCAGGGTGAGAAGCTGCACCGTTCGGCGCTGGCCGACGCGGTCCGCATCGAGGGTGAGGCGGACGCCGCGGCGATCGCCGCCAGGGGTTCGGCCGAGGCCGAGGCCATGCAGAAGAAGGCCGACGCGTTCGCGCAGTACGGCGACGCGGCCGTCCTCCAGATGCTGGTCGAGGTCCTCCCGAGCGTCGTGGCGAAGGCCTCCGAGCCGCTGAGCGCCATCGACAAGATGACGGTCATCTCCACGGACGGCGCGAGCCAGCTGGCCCGTACGGTCACCGACAACGTCGCGCAGGGCATGGAACTGCTCACGTCGACGACGGGCGTGGACATGACGGCCCTCCTCCAGAACCTGAAGAGCCGCGTGGGCACGGTGCCCGCTCCGGCGACCTCGGACGCCCCGGAGGCGGACACCTCGACGTCGAAGAACGGCGAGATCGAGATCAAGGGCTGACAGCTGACGGCTGACGGCTGACGGCTGAGCCTCCGCAAGAGGCTGAGCCCGATCCCGTCACCAGTTACCCGTTACCCGTGCCCGTGCCCGTGCCCGGCAGCGACATATTCGCCGCCGGGCACGGGCGCGTCCGCGTCCTTTTCGGCTCCCTCCGCCTGCTTGGCTCCCTCCGCCTGCTGGGCGGCGGAAGCACGGCCGGCAGCGGCACGGGTGGCCGCGGCCAACCGCCCCCGCCACCCGCCGAGCTGTTCCTGTGCCTGCCAGTCGTCGGCATCGCCCCCGAGGTCGGCGATACGGTGCTCGGCCCAGCGCTCCCAGGCGGCGGCCTGCTGACAGTCCGGGCACTCGGTCTCCTCCGCCATGGCCCGGAAGACATGCTCGGTGCCGGGCCCGGCGCAGGTGACGAGAGGCGCAACGTACCGAGGACCGGCAGGCGGGACCGACGGGGGCTCGGCCTTCGCCTCCAGCTCAACACCCCGTGCGGGTGCGGGCAGGACGGCTTCGGGCATCATCAGCTCCATCCGGTACCGCAGGAACCCGACGGCGGACCGGACCCCGTCCGGCGGCAGATTGCTGCTCAGCACCCGCCGCAGCTCACCTCCGGACACCCCGCGCCGCATCCACTCCACAGCCTGCGCGACCAGCGATCGGGCCTGGAGAACGCCGAGACGAAGCTCCGCACTGGCATGCCGCAGCGACAACAACACCCGCTCGGCTTCGGCCTCTTCAGCGGTCAACGCCCCCACGGGAACTTTCGCGTCCGTAGCCGGGTCCGCGTTCGGAGCTTCGACAGGTGGGTGGGAAGAGTTCTTCCCCTGTTCTTCGTCTACCGGTAGTTGATGACCGACGGTCCGAGTAGTCGGCTGACCGACCGTCGGAGAGTGCGCACTCGGAGACGAGCCACCACCGAAACAGACACCCGCATCGGACCACAGAGCATGAGCCTCGGCCTCACCCAACGGAACGTTGGCGAACAGCTGATGGGTGACCCAGCGCCCCCGCTCGCCGACGGTCCGCTCCTCATGCACGAACCCGCACATGACCAACTGCTCCTTGGCCCGCTGAAACGCCCGCCCCTTGATGCCCAGCTTGCGGGCATGCTCGGACAACGCCAGATCGGTGCCGTCGTCGGGCAACCCCTGAACGTAAAGGATCAGAATCTTCGCGTCACTGCCCAGACGCGGATGACGCACGACGTCGTGCGAAGCCTTCGTGTAGCGCCGAGAGGGCGCGATAGCATGCCAAAGCATCCCGGTGGGACCTGTCTTTCCACTAGAGGGTGAAGGCCTCCGGTGTGGTGCTACGAACACCCCCGGGGGCCGCCCTGTGCGCGGGTACACACAGAGCGTGATGGCGAAATCACGGTACCGCAGCCGAGAAGGCGCAAGGGCCAAAAGCCGGAACACCCCACCCGACCAGGTGACTTACTGATTCCGAAGCCGCATGCTCAAGACAGCGTCTGCGAAAATCCGCATGCGGTCGCCGGGGCACAGTGATAGACCTCCGGCGTGGAAAACACCCTGGACTTCCCTGACCTGCTGCGCCTCATCGACGAACGGTCGACCGCCTTCCGCGCCGCGGTCGCCGCCGCCCCCAGCCTCGATGTGCGGGTGCCCACCTGTCCCGAGTGGACGCTGTTCGACCTGGTGCAGCACCTGGGCCAGGGCCGCCGCGCCTGGGCCGCCACCATCGCCGCAGGACCTGACGCCACGGCCAAGTCCGCCCCGCAGGACGACTCGTCCGCGCCTCGGGAACGCGAGGCCCTGCTTGCCTGGTTGGCCGCGTCGACACAAGAAATGCTGGACGCACTGCGGGAGGCCGGCCCGGACCGCGGTTGCTGGGTCTGGTGGGGCACGTCTCAGTCGCCGCGGACCTGTGGTGCCGTCGCCCGGCACCAGCTCCACGAGATAGCGGTGCACACCTACGACGCCCAACTCACGGTGGGCGCACCGCAGCCACTGCCGGACGAGGTGGCACTCGACGGTGTCGAGGAGTTCCTGACCACCATCTGCACGACGACGGTCGCCTGGCCGCACGACCCGGCCAAGGTCGACTACCACTCCACCGAGGGCCGCTCCTGGCGCAACGGCCTCTCCGCCGACGGCGCACGGCTCGACCGCCTGCCCGAACCCGGCACAGGGCCCACGGCCGACGCCTCCGCCCGAGGCACGGCCAACGAACTGGTCCTCGGCTTCTACGGCCGTATCCCGTTCGACTCCCTGAAGATCGAGGGCAACGGGCACATCTTCGACCAGCTGGTGGCCTGGGACCCGGAGCAGTAGTAGCGCCGAGAGGGCGTTTCCACCAGACGTTGACCAAGGGGAGCGACAGATGAGCCGACCGCTGCTGTTCCTCGATGTGGACGGCCCGCTCAACCCGTACGCCGCACAGCCGGAGAGACGCCCCAGCGGCTACACCACGCTCAGGGTCCCTGTGGAGAGCGGGATTTCAGGGAACCGCGGGGGCCTCTCGGCACGACGACGGCCACTGCGGCTCTGGCTCAACCCGGAGCACGGACCGGCACTGCTGCGGCTCGACTACGAGCTCTGCTGGGCCACCACATGGATGGCCGAGGCGAACCGGTGGATCGCCCCGACGCTCGGCCTCCCCGAACTCCCCTTCGTGGACTTCGGCGACGCCCTGTTCCGCGACCGCCCCGACGAAGTCCACTGGAAGACGGGCCCCTTGGTGGCCTACGCCGCCGGCCGCCCCTTCGCCTGGGTGGACGACGAGCAGAGCGCTCCGGACCATACGTACGTGGCCACGCACCACGAAGGCCCCGCGCTTCTCCACCACGTCAACCCACGACTGGGCCTGCGCGACGACGACTTCCGCACCCTCACCGACTTCGCACGCGACCTCCTGCGGACGACGGAAGACGGAGGACTGGTCGAATGATCGAGCGAGACACCGCGGTTCGGATAGTCGAGGAAGAGCTGGAACGCGCATACCAACGAGAGCTGTCGGCCGGGCTGGACCCGATGCGCATGGCTGTGTCGCACACCGAACAGCACGAGCTGGTATGGATCGTTTCCTGGACATCCGAGGAGTACCTGCGCACCCGGAATCCGGACCTCCTTCTGGCCGGGAACGGGCCGTACCTGGTCGACCGCGTCGACGGAAGCCTGCACTGGATCGGTGTCGTCTCCGCAGTGACCGACGCGTGGGAGGCGGACTACCGATCCCGCATTCGAGGGCAGGTCACGCGGACCGCGGTGGACGAACTGCACGACGAGATCCGGGCGGTGGCAGATGCCCGCGGGAGGATCTACGCCATGCACATCCTGCGCCGAAGACTGCCGGTGCTCTCCCACGCCCAGACCATCGAGTACGTGACCGCCCTGCGCAACGGCGACGCTCCGGCACACCTGGTAGAGGTCGCCACCGGAGAACTGGCACCGCCTACCGCCCCGTTCCTGTCCGTGGAGACCATCCGCGGAGCCGAGCCCCGTCGAGCACCGTGACCGCCCGGGCGGGTGACCACGGCACACTGAAACAACTAAGACAACTAAGACGACTGAGGCACTAAGCCACCGTGCGCACCGCCAGCCCTCGGCGCAGGCACTCGGTGAGGCGGGCCGCGATCGTCCCTTCGGGGTCACGGCGGGGGTTGAAGATCGTGACGTCCAGCCCGACGGCTCGCTTGTCGGCCAGCGCGGTCCGCAGCACGCTCTCCAGCTCCGCCCAGGTCAGCCCGCCGGGGAGGCGGTAGTCGACGGCAGGCATGATCGCGTCGTCCAGGACGTCGACATCGAGGTGGACCCAGTACCCGGCACGTGAACCACCGGTGAGCCGGTCGACCGCGTGACGCGCCGCGGCCGGGGCCCCGGCCGCACGCACATCGTCGAGGCCGACCGCGTGCAGTTGTGGCGGCAGAGGCTGCATCCCGTCCTCGGCGGACTCCGCAGAGTCACGGAAGCCGAAGGCGACGACATCCTCGTCCCGGACCAGGGGCCCACGGCCTTCGAGATCGGTGAGCACCCGAGGTCCGCGGCCCGTGGCCAGGGCGAGTTCCATCGAGGCCGCCTCACCGGCCGGATCGGCCGACGGCTGGTAGAAGTCGGTGTGCCCGTCGAGGAACAGGAGGCCGTACAGCCCTCGGCGGCGCAGGGCGAGGAGGTTGCCGAGCAGGATGCTGCAGTCGCCGCCGAGCTCCAGGGGAAAGCGGCCGGAGTCGAGGACGCGGCCGACGGCGTCGGCCAGGTGCACGGAGTACCGCGCGATGCCGTCAGGATTGAGGACCCCCGTGCCGGGATCCCGCGTCGCGTCGTAGGCCGGCGGCTCGACCCGGCCGGCCCGGACCACTCCGGGATGATCCGCCAGGCCGGCGCCGAGCAGAGCCCCCGGAAGCTCCTGGACACCGGACGGCCACAGCCCGAGCACGGACGGCGCCTCGATGACAGCAATGTCCCGCACGCTGCACACTCCTTCACCCGCGAACCCCCGCTGAGCGGCGCCGGCCCCGGCGCACCTCTCCGGCCCGCCTCAGGCATCGCCGCCCCCACAAGCCCATAGTCCCGCAAACAGGGCACAATGCCGAGCCGGCCGGGGGCGGGTGCAGCAGCCTTCAGGCATCCCGGGCGAGCTTCCGGGCCGCCGTCCGAACGCACACGGGGCCGCGCATCGGTGACCCGAACCGCGCAGACCTCGGCCATGCGGCTGGTCACCGCGCCCGGCGTGAGCGGCACTGCCGCGGGGCAGCTACGCCAAGGGAAGCGTGAACACGTAGGCGCGCTGCGCGGCGCATCCTTGGCAGGTGCCGGCGAACCGGGAGAGGAGGTGATCGTCCACTCGGGAAAGGTTGTTGCGCCAGAAGCAGCGGAACTCCCCGCAAGAACAGGCCCGGTGGCTGACATCGGTGAACGCGCTGATGTTGGAGTCGTGACCGCCCTCGGCCGCCGGCCACGGGAAGGCGTCGCCGCTGTCGTCATCAGGCAGCCCGTACTGCCTCCGCTTCCACGAAGCCTCCTCGGCGGTGAAAACTCCCTGCCCGGCGCATTCGAGACACAGGCCGGGCCCCGCGTTGTTTCCCGAACACCAGCATCTCCCGTAGCCGCCGTAGCCGCCGCTGCCGCCGCTGCCGCCGCTGTAGGGCCTGCCTTCGCAGATCATGCACACCCCCCACCCATGGCAGTCGTCGCACAACACACCACTGGACGTGCTGCGGGTGAAGGGCGGCTGGCCCGGCTGCCCTTCGGTGTACACGACCGGCGTCCATCCGGTGAACGACAGGATTCCGGGCCCCTTGCCCTCGTGGATCCTGACCTCGAAATCTCCGCGCCGGACCGTCGCCCCACTCTCACCGGGGAGGTCCGAAGACCGTCGGTGCAGGTTCCATCCGGCCACATCGAAGGCGTTCAGGGCGTCGTCGAAGCCGGGAGACGAGGGGTGATCGTCCCTCCCGGCGCAGACGAGGAACAGAAAACGGTGACCGACCGGCGCCGGGTCGCGCAGCCGTACCGGGTCGGTCCACTCACGGACCACCACCGGGCGGCGGCTCGGATACAGCGCGGAAGCGATCTCCAACAGCTGCCCTTTGAGCCACGCCGCACTTTCCGGGACGGCAGGCGCACGCTCATGCCCCTGTTCACCGGTCGTACTGGTCATGGTGGGTGTCGTCCCTCTCCTGCTCGGAGACGTTCATGATGGCAGCATCACGGCCTACCTCTGGAGCGCCGGCCACCAGTGCGTATCCAGGCTGTCAGCAGGGATGACCTCGACCCTCGCCAGAATCCTCTTGTCGAGGGCCCATACGAGGGCACGCAATTCACGGGCGCTCTTCCTGGGCAGTGCGTGGAACACGGTTTCGAGATGCTCGCGAAACCCGGCGCCATGGCACCCGCACTCAGGCAGGCCGCAATCAAGACTCATGGACGGGTCCACAAGCTGCCCGAGCGGGCCGTGGGCCAGAGCCTTCCAGTGCCAGAACGCTTCTTCCGTAGCTTCGGGCCAGAAGCGGGTCCGCTCCAGCCGACGCAGGTCAGCCGCGCAGGCCCCTGAGAGTTGATCGATGAACGGATACCGTCGCCGCCGCAGGAGGCGGGTGGGGAGGTCGCCCCGCAGGGCTGATGGGCGCCTACGCGGCATTGCCCTTTCGGTTGCCAGTCATGGGGGCAACGTACAGAACCACGGGTCGGGTGGCTACCGCGTATTTCCGGCGGCGTGCGCCCTGAGCCTGTTCGCTCCGCCCTCACCCGCGACCTGCTGCGCAGCAACGGCGTGCGGGTGCGGGAGACACCGTCGGGCGACGCGTTCGTACCGGAGGAGGCAGCTCTGGGCGCAGCTGTCATCTTCCGTTCGGCATCGCCCGGTGTCCGTCCGCAGACGACCCGCACGGCACCGACGCCGGCACGTACGCTGCGATCATGGATGACCCCGTGCTCACAGCCCGCGAACTGGTGCGGGACCGGTTTCCCGCCGCCCGGGCTGCCTTCCTCGCCGGCAGCGTACTGACCGACCGCCGGACACCCACGTCGGATCTGGACGTCGTGGTCCTCTTGGACGACCCGCTCGCTTCGGGCCGGCAGAACCTGGTGTATCGCGGATGGCCGGTGGAGCTGTTCGTACAGACAGAGGCCCGCTGGCACACTTTCGCCGACCAGGAGACCGCGAAGCGGAGTTCGCCTCTGCTCGCCATGTGCGCCGAGGGCATGCTCCTGGTGGACACGGACGGGCTGGGCGCTTCGCTCCAGGACGAGGCACGCACGCGCTGGGCCGCGGGCCCGCCGCCGCTCTCGGAGCATGAGCACGACTACCAGCGCTACATCCTGACCGACCTGCTCGACGACCTGCGGGGCTGCACGGACCCCGCGGAGCGGGTGTACCTGGTCTCGCACATGCTGCAGCGCGCCTCGGAGCTGGTCCTGCTGGTCGACGGGCACTGGCTCGGCACAGGCAAGTGGCTCTCACGACGGCTGGCCGCGGCCGCCCCCGAGACGCACCGCGCGCTGTCCGAATCTGCCGCGCAGGCGATCACCGGGGACACGAAGGACTTCGCGGAGGTCGTGGCGGGGGTGCTGGACCGGTCCGGTGGCGCCCTGTGGGACGGATACGCCATCCGGTGAGCCGGTGTCGGGGCGGAGCCTCCGATGTCAGCCGAGCGCCTTCTCGATGGCCTCGAAGATGTCGGCGTCGGTCTCCTGCTGCCAGGCCGGGAGACCGGGCCAGTCCGCGACGTAGCCCGGCTTCGGGTCATCGAAGTGCCTGAACATCTGGGCTGTCCAGCAGATCGCGACGAAGCGCCCACGCTGTTCACGCGAAAGGCGGGAAGCACTACCGCCACTGATCTCGACGAACTGACGCACCTGCTCGTACACGGCCCCGGCCGCTTCACGTTCCCACTGCGGGGTGTCCTCCCACGGGGTGACGTAACCGGCCTTCGGCTCACCGGGGAAGTGCCGGCGCACGCCCGCGATCCAGGCTTCCCGGAACAGTCGTGCACCCTCGGTCTGCGACATGCCATCCCCTCTCGTCACGGCGTACTCAGCGCGGCGATCTCCGCCCCCAGCTCCGCCACACGGTGGTCACGGCTCAGGAAGCCGAACTCGTCGGGCTGGAAGAGTCAACCCGCTGACTTCATGCCGTAGTTCTGATCCAACTCACAGGTTCTGAGCGAACTTTCGGCCGTCATGCGTGCGCACCCGGGGCGAACCGTCCAGCAGGGCGTCGGTGACCCGGACCGCGTAGACCTCGGCCATGCGCCCGGTCACCTCGTCGGGGGTGAGCCACTCGACTGCCGCGGATTCGTCGGACAGTTGCTCGTGACCGCCTTCGACGCGACAGCGGAAGACCAGGGCGACGATGCCACGGGAGGTGTTCTTGTAGACCCCGGTCAGCCGGTCGACCTGGACCTTGATGCCGGTCTCCTCGTAGACCTCGCGACGGACACCGTCCTCGGGGGCCTCGGCCAGCTCGAGCACACCTCCGGGCGGCTCCCAGGTCCCGTTGTCGGCCCGCTTGATCGTGAGTACGCGGCCGTCCTCCCGGACCACGATTCCGGCTACGGACACGGAGTGGAGCGGCGTTGACGAGCTCTCGGGGCGGATGTTACTCATGTACATGAGAATAGGAGACTCTGAAGGACTATGGCGAACAGCGACGTAACCTCTTCGGCCAAGGCGAAGTATCTCCAGATTGCCGACGATCTCGCCGCACAGATTCGGTCCGGCGTCCTGGGGGCCGGGGACGCCGTGCCGAGCGAGACGACGCTCATGGAACGTTACGGCGTCGCCTCGGGAACCGTACGCAAGGCGGTAGCGGAGCTACGAGCGACTCAGCTGATCGAGACCCACCATGGGCGGGGTTCGTTCGTCCGGTCTCGGCCGCCTGTACAGCGGAAGTCGTCCGACCGGTTCCGCCGTACGCACCGGAAGGCAGGCAGGGCGGCCTATCTCGCGGAAGCGGAGCAGTCCGGCGGCAAGCCGTCCGTGACCGTCCTCTTCATCGGCCCCACCGAGGCACCTGCGGAGATCGCCGAACGGTTGGGCGTACCCGCCGGCTCCCAGGTCCTCGCCCGCAAGCGCCGCTACTTCCGGGAAGGCGTGCCCACGGAAGAGGCCACCTCGTACCTCCCGTGGGACGTCGCGAAGGACATCCCGGAGATGTTCGCCGAGAACCCGGGCGGCGGCGGGATCTACGCCCGTCTCGAAGAACACGGCCACACCCTCGCGGAGTTCAGCGAAACCGTCCGGGCGCGCCTCGCGACCAAGGCCGAGGCCTCCGCACTCGCACTGAGTCCGGGCTCCCCCGTGATCCACCTCGTACGGAACGCGGAAACGAAGTCCGGACGTGCCGTGGAGGTGTGCGACACCATCATGGCTGCCGACCAGTTCGTCCTGGACTACCGTTTCGCAGCCGAAGACTGAGGCGACATCAGGGGCCGACAACCTGACGGCGCCGCCGTTGACTGCCACTTGACTCATGCACAGGAGTGGGGCACTCTTTCGGCTATCACTCATGTACATGAGCGAAGGAGATCGTCTCCTATATATGAGGTGTTCATGCCGTCGATCAAGGTTGCTGAGGTACGGATGACGCTGCGGGTCTCGCGCGACTCGGGCCGGACATGGGGATCTCTCACGGAAGTACGCGTGGGCGACGACCCCGTGCTCCCCGACAACCCCGGCGGCTTCCCGCCCTGCGCATGCACTCGGTGCGCGGAGCGGGAAGCCGCCGCCGACTGCCTGCGGATGGCGTCGTGATGCGGTGCAAGCACTGGCATCGAGTGTCGCTGGACCTGGCGCAGGAGGCTCGGCAGAAGGCCCCGTCCGGATGCGTCGACAGGGCCGTCCAGTGCCAACTGCCCGCTCACGAGGGCGACGAGCACTACGGACTCCTGGCCGAACTCGACACGTACGGCACCGCCCTCTGGCTCCGCCGGCGCGGGGCCTACGTGGACCTGGTCGTACTGCGGGACTGCCCGGCGGTCGCCCCAGGCCCCGACGGTGACGGCTGTTGTCTGTTCGCCGGCCACACCGAGCAGCACACCTGGGAAGACGCCTCGGAGGAGGTCCTGTGCACCAGTTGATCGCGACCCCGTGCAACGGAACGTTCCTGATCGCCCGCCTGCCGGGTCTGCCGACCGCTCGCCAAGACCAACCAGGAGGCGAAGGCACCGCTGAACACCTACTGCCAACACGGAGAAGAGGAAACACAATGACCACTGTCATGGTGGAGATCAGTCCCCGGCCACCGGTCACGGAGGATCCCGAAGGAGTCGCACTTCTGGGCGACCTGGAATCGCTGACCGAGGGAGCCACGCCGGGCTGCAACGACGACAACCCCTACCGATAGGCGGTCGGCCCCACAGAACCGCGGGGGCTCCGGAGCGTTCTTCTCACCGGAGCCCCCACACAGCGCACCGCTGTCTCGTTGAAGGAGGAGGTCCATGGCGACCACCCGCATCGGCCTCGACCAGCTGCCCGCCGCCGCCCGCGCCGCCGTCGAGCAGCACACCGGCCCGCTGCTCACCGTCACGGAGTCCGCCGGCGGCTTCAACAGCGAGGTCGCCGCCCGCATCACCTCCGCCACCGGCACCTGGCACGTCAAGGGTTTGCGTACCGACCACCCCCGCGCCTGGACGCAACGCCGGGAAGCCGACATCGCCCCCTTCCTCACCGGACTCGCCCCCGCCCTGCGCTGGCGAGCCGAGACCGCCGGGTGGGACCTCCTCGGCTTCGAAGCCCTCGACGGCCACCACGCCGACTACGGCACCGGCTCGCCAGACCTCCCCGAAGTCGCAGCCCTTCTGCGCCGGCTCGGCACCACTCCATGCCCCGACATCGAACTGCGCCGAGCCGAGCAACGCCTTGAGCAGTGCGCCACCACCCCCGACGATCTCCACTTCTTCGCCGGTGACCACCTCCTGCACACCGACCTCAACAACACCAACGTGCTCGTCAACGACCGTGCTCCGCAAGCTGATCGTGCGCGCATCGTCGACTGGGCCTGGGCCACCCGGGGCGCCGCCTGGCTCGACGCCGGCTACTGGATCATCTGGCTCATCGCCTCCGGCCACACCCCTTCCTCTGCCGAACACTGGGCGTCCGAAATCCCCGCCTGGCGCGTCGCGCCGGCCGAAGGCATCACCGCCTTCGCCTCCGCCAACCACAACCTCTGGGACGAGATCAGCACCGCCGACCCGAACCCGTGGACCCGGCGCTTGGCGGGGGCCGCCACCGCCTGGCGTGAGCACCGCAGGCCGGGCTGAAGCCCGCTCGCCGCATCGAGCGACCGCCGCGAGGGGCCATGCGCGTGCGCCGAGGGCCACAGGGGAAACCTGCGGCCCTCGGCCCGCTGTGTCCTGGGAGGGCTTCTAATACTCCAGTGTGGTTTCGTGATCACGTGCGGGTCGACTGCACCCGGACCTGCCCGAAGATCGTTGAGTCGACCCGCAGTTGCAGGCGGGCTCTGTGGGCAGACATATTGATGGTCGGGCCAGGAACCGAACTGCTGCAGCACACGTCTCCCGCACCATGATCTCAAGCGAGCACCAAGAGCACGCGATTTCCACCAGGCTGGTCTCGCCGTCCTCGGTGAGTGTGGATCCGTCGAAGGTCAACGACTACAACAGCTTCGCCGAGGCGTACACGGCCGCGAATGAAACCAACCTGGTCAATGCCTACTACGAGCGTCCCGCGATGCTGGCCCTCGCTGGAGACGTGGCTGGCCGGCGGACCCTCGACGCCGGCTGTGGCTCGGGGCTCCTGTTTGCCGCGCTGCGCGACCGTGGCGCCATTGTCAGTGGCTTCGACTCGAGTGCCGGGATGCTGGGGCTGGCCCGGCAGCGGCTCGGCGATGGTGCAAATCTGCAGGTGGCAGACCTGGGCAGCCCGCTTCCCTACCCTGATGACACGTTCGACGATGTAGTGGCGTCCCTGGTGCTTCACTACCTGGAAGACTGGGAGTCGGCACTGGCCGAGCTGCGACGCGTACTCAGGCCCGGCGGTCGGCTGATCGCGTCTGTCGACCATCCCTTTGCCGTCAACCTCATTCACCGCGAGGCCGGTCGCGAGGGCGAGTGCAACTATTTCGACACCACCAACTGGACCGTGGAGTGGAGCATGGGCGGCCAGACCACCCTGGTGAGTCGCTGGAACAGGCCGCTGCACGCGATGATCGAGGCTTTCACCGGGGCCGGTTTCCGGATTACGGTCATCAGCGAGCCGGAGCCTGATCCCGCCGCCCGCGAGCTGTTCCCCGAGGCCATCGCGGCCGAGCCGCGCTTCCTGTGCTTCCTGTTCTTCGTACTGCAAGCGGATTAGCACTCCTGTATGCAGTCTCGCGATGGCCCAGGGCGCCGACGGCCAGTACCGCAGCGCCTGACGCAGGCGGCCGCCGCGACTGCCGGGAGCAGCGTCCGTGGGTCGCTGAAGTCGAGTGCGCCGAAGATGCTGTAGACGACGTCGAGACAGCCCGGGTGGGCCTGGAGGTAGGCGGCAGCGTCATCGTGGACGAAGTCCAGGCCGCACACGTCTCCGTAGACGTTGCTGCTGCGGGCGTGCTGAGCGGCTGAGCTGTCGATCGCGACGACCCGCGCAGCTCCCAACTCGGCCGCCACATAAGCAGCCTGGTGGCCCGCTCCGGCGCCCAGCTCCGCGACGGTGCGACCGGTGAGGTCGCCCAGCAGTTCGTCCCCCGGCCCGATCCGTTGGTACCAGTCCCAGTGGAGGCCGCTGGTGGAACGGCTCCCGTGCGAAGTTGCTCCGTAGTGGTGCCAGCGGTCAGGCCCAGCGGTCGGGGAAGTCGAGGTCACAGCCCACAGACTGGCCCACCCGTGGTGATCAGTACGGGACTCTCGCCGTATTCACCCTTACGCGATCGAACCCGGGCTCCTGTTCTTGGAAACCCGGGGCCCCGCCCCTCAGCACTCCCCCCGGTCCCGCCCCGCCGAGTACAGATAGCTGTCCCGGAACTGCTCCGCCCCCAGCGTCCGGCCCACCATGATGACCGCCGTCCGGATCACCCCCGCCGCCTTCACCTGCTCGGCGATCGAGTCCAGCGGGCCCCGCAGGATGATCTCGTCCGGGCGGGACGCCATCGCCACCACCGCCGTCGGGCAGTCCGCCCCGTAGTACGGGAGCAGTTCGTCGACCACGCGGTCCACGTAGCGCGCCGCCAGGTGCAGGACGATCAGGGCGCCGCTGCGGCCCAGCGTGGCCAGGTCCTCGCCCTCCGGCATCGCCGTGGCGCGCTGCGCGATGCGGGTCAGGATCACCGTCTGGCCGACCGTCGGGACCGTCAGTTCGCGCTTCAGTGCCGCGGCCGCCGCCGCGAACGCGGGGACGCCGGGGACGACCTCGTACGGCACACCCGCCTCGTCCAGGCGCTTCATCTGTTCGTTCACCGCGCTGAACACCGACGGGTCGCCCGAGTGCAGCCGCGCCACGTCGTGGCCGTCCTCGTGGGCCCGGACCAGCTCCGCCGTGATCTGCCCGATGTCGAGGTTCGCCGTGTCGATCAGGCGGGCGTCCTTCGGGCACTCGGCCAGCAGCTCGACCGGGACCAGGCTGCCCGCGTACAGGCAGACCGGGCTGGCGGCGAGCAGACGCGCGCCGCGCACCGTGATCAGGTCGGCCGCGCCGGGGCCCGCGCCGATGAAGTACACCGTCATGATCGATCTCCCTTGTGCGAACGTGCCCCGGAACCCGAGGGCTTGATTGCCGACCACTGCGTTACGGGCATGGCCTGGCGCCAGCCGGTGAAGCCGCCGACCGGGACGGCGTGGGCGACCGCGAGGCGCACCAGTTCGCCGCCGTGCGCCTTGTGCCGCTCGGCCAGCAGCGCCTCCGACTCCAGCGTCACCGTGTTCGCGACCAGTCGGCCCCCCGGCCGCAGCGCCTCCCAGCACGCGTCCAGCAGGCCCGGCGCGGTCAGGCCGCCGCCGATGAACACCGCGTCCGGCGCTTCCAGTTCGGCCAGTTCGGACAGTGCCGCCGGGGCCGGGCCGGTGACGACCCTCAGC
Organism: Streptomyces sp. NPDC091289; assembly: GCF_044757365.1. Classification (NCBI taxonomy): domain Bacteria; kingdom Bacillati; phylum Actinomycetota; class Actinomycetes; order Kitasatosporales; family Streptomycetaceae; genus Streptomyces; species Streptomyces sp. NPDC091289. The sequence continues at coordinate 161,378 of NZ_JBIVUT010000004.1, read as the reverse complement.
CCGGGGACCCCCAGGCGTTCCGCGTTACGCGTGATCCGCTCCGCCCGCACCGGGTCCCGCTCCACGCTCACCGCCCGGCAGGACGGGTGCGCCCGCAGCCACTCGATCGCGATCGAGCCGGAGCCGCCGCCCACGTCCCAGAGCAGTTCTCCGGGCGCGGGCGCCAGGGTCCCGAGCGTGGCCGCCCGGATGTGCCGCTTGGTGAGCTGGCCGTCGTGCTCGTACGCCTCGTCCGGCAGACCCGGGACCGTGCCCAGCCGCAGGGCCTCCGCCGACGCCCGGCATTCGATCGCGATGACGTTCAGCCGGTCCCCCGGGGGGTGGGCCCAGCCTTGCGCGATGCCGTCCACATGCCCCTCGTCCTCGCTGCCCAGCTGTTCCAGCACCCTCAGTCGGCTCGGGCCGAAGCCGTGCGCCGTGAGGAGCGCGGCGACCGTCGCGGGCGTGCTCGCGTCCGCGCTCAGGACCAGCACTCGGCGGCCCTCGTACAGGGACGCCGCCAGCCTCGCCGCCGGGCGGCCCACCAGCGTCACGACCTCCGTGTCCTCCAGCGGCCAGCCGAGGCGCGCGCAGGCGTACGAGACGGAGGACGGGTGCGGGAGTACCCGGAGCGACTCCGGGCCCAGCTCCTCCGCGAGCGCCCGCCCGATCCCGTAGAACATCGGGTCCCCGCTCGCCAGCACCGCGATCCGGCGCTCCCGGTGCTCGGCGAGCAGGCGGGGGACGGCCGGCCTCAGCGGGGACGGCCAGCCCACCCGGACACCGGCGCACTCCGGCGGGAGCAGCTCCAGCTGGCGCGCCCCGCCGATCAGCACCTCCGCCTCCCGCAGCGCCCCCCGCGCCGTACCGGACAGGCCGGGCCAGCCGTCCGCGCCGATCCCCACAACGGAGACGGGGTGCGGAAGCGGGGCAGCAGGGGCAGGGGCGGCAGACACGGTCGGGACCTCGTTCAGCGGAGGGGGTAGAAACGGCGGGGAAGGCGCGGGGCAACGCTGCCGAACTTTACTGAACGCCCCGTTCCGACCCCTCCAGCGGGTGAATCCGGGGGCGCATCCGGAGTGAATCCGAAAAAGAACCGCGCGTGGTGTCGAGAACCCCGCCCCGGCCCCGACGTCCCCTGTGCAAGAGGAAGAAATGACACCGAGCTGACGAACGACACAGGAGGCGACAGTCATGAAATATCTGGTGATGGTCCAGGGCAGCCAGGCGGACTACGACGCGCAGACCGGCAAGGGGAACCCCGACAGCCCGGCCTGGGACAAGGAGGCCATGCAGAAGATGTTCGCCTACATGGGCAGCATCAACGACGACCTCGCCGAGTCGGGCGAGCTGGTGACCGGGTACGGGCTGCGGGAGCCCGCGTCGGGCCGGGCCGTCAGCCTCGACACCGAGGGCCGTCCGGTGATCTCGGACGGGCCGTACAGCGAGACGAAGGAGCTGCTCGCCGGGTTCTGGGTGCTCGACTGCGAGAGCCTGGAAAGGGTGACCGAGATCGCCGCCCGCGTGGCACGCTGTCCGCAGCCGGCCGGGGCGCCCGACTACCCGGTGCTCATCCGGCCCGTCGACGGCGGGATCGACGACTGACAGGAACCACCCCGAGGACGCGGATGGAACGTACGACCGACGTCATCATCGAGGACCTGCTGCGCCGCCACGCGCCGCAGGTCCTCGGCGCGCTCGTGCGCCGGTACGGGCATTTCGACCCGGCCGAGGACTCCGTCCAGGAGGCCCTGATCGCGGCCGCCGAGCAGTGGCCGCGGGACGGGATCCCCGACAATCCGCGCGGCTGGCTGATCCGGGTCGCCTCCCGCCGCCTCACCGACCGGCTGCGCAGCGACGAGGCCCGGCGGCGGCGCGAGGAGACGGCGGCGGCCCTCACCCCGGCCGACGCGTTCGTCGCACCGCCGCCCGGGGAAGGCCCCTCCGGGCAGGACCGGGCCCCCTCCGAGGACGACACCCTCACCCTGCTCTTCCTCTGCTGCCACCCCGCGCTCTCCCCCGCCGCCCAGATCGCGCTGACCCTCCGCGCGGTCGGCGGCCTCACCACGGCCGAGATCGCCCGCGCCCATCTGGTGCCGGAGGCGACCATGGCGCAGCGGATCAGCCGGGCCAAGCGGACGCTGCGCGGGGCGCGGTTCCGGCGGCCGGACGCCCAGGACCTCGACCAGCGGCTCGGCGCCGCGCTCCAGGTCCTCTACCTGATCTTCAACGAGGGCTACACCGCCACCGCCGGCCCCGACCTCCACCGCACGGACCTGGCGCGCGAGGCGATCCGGCTCACCCGGGCCGTACGCCGGCTCCTCCCCCACGAGGGGCGCGTGACCGGGCTGCTGGCGCTCATGGTCCTCACCGAGGCGCGCACCCCGGCGCGCACCGGGCCCGACGGCGAGCTGATCCCGCTCGACGAACAGGACCGCGCTCTCTGGGACCGTACGGCCATCAGCGAAGGCACCGAGCTCGCCGAGGAGGCCCTCGCCCAGGGGCCCGCCGGGGACTACCAGCTCCAGGCCGCCGTCGCCGCCCTCCACGACGAGGCGGAACGCGCCGAGGACACCGACTGGCCGCAGATCCTCGCCCTCTACGACCTCCTCGTGCACCGCACCCCCGACCCCGCCGCCGCGCTGGGCCGGGCGGTCGCCGTGGCCATGGTGCACGGGCCCCGGGCGGGCCTGGCGGCGGTCGACGCCCTGGCGGGGACGGTGGAGCCGCACTTCCGCCTCGACGCCGTACGCGCCCATCTCCTGGAGCGGGCCGGGGAGCCGGCCGCCGCCCGCGCCGCCTACCGCACGGCCGCCGACGCCACCCTCAGCGAACCCGAGGCCCGCTATCTGCGGATGCGGGCGGAGCGGCTGGCCCCGTAAGAGCCCTTCCGGCCCGGCCCGTTCACTCCCGCCGCCCGAAGAACTCGATCTCCGCCACCGCCGTACGCCGGTCCTCCCCGGAGCCGTACGCCGAGTCGACCGTGAGCCGGGCCCGTACCGTGTCCGATCCCCGTACGTCGAACGTCTGCTGGCCCGCCTGGTCGCGCAGCCGGATCGTACGGTCCGTCTTCTTCCCGTCCTTCGACGTCAGCTCCACCGTGAGCCGCGCCGGGCGGCCCTGCGTCAGGAACTCGTCCTGGCGCGCCGACGCCCCGGAAAACACCACGATCTTCATCAGCCGCACCGGCTGTGCGAATGCACACTCGAGGTGCTCCCCGACGCCTTCGCCGGTCTCCTTCGGCGCCCAGTAGCGGTTGTTGAACCCGTCGAACGCCGCCGACGCCGGGTGCCCGCCCGCCTCGCTGGATCCCCGGCACGTGGCCGGCGGCACGGACTCGGGGGTTCCGGTCTCCTCCTTGGCGAAGCCGAACAGCCCCGAGAGATGCGGCAGCGCGAACCACACCCCCACCGCCAGCAGGATCAGCACGAGAGGCAGCCCGACCCTGGGCCGCCGCCACCCGCCACGCGGCCGCGCCCCCGCCACGCGCGCCTGCCGGGGGCGGCGGCGCAGGATCCGCCGCCACCACGGCAGCCGGCCCTCGGGGGCGGGCCCGGGGTCCAGGAGCAGGGCGCAGCGGATACACAGCGTGCGGCCCGGGGCGTTCTCCGTACGACAGTTGGGGCAGACGACCGGCGCGCCCACAGGTTCCGGTCGGGACGGCTCGGCGGCGGACGGCCGCCGCCCGTCGTCCGGCCATGCGTCGGGGCCGGGGGCCGGACCGGGCGGGCCTTCCCCTGGACGCCTGGGAGCTGCCGCCTCCGGTGGCGTTGGTGGGAGTTGGGAAGGGGACGGGGGTGGGGATGGGGGCAAGGGAGCCGTTACGGGCATGGGTGCGGGTGAGGCCACGGGGGCAGGGGCGGGCGGCGTCACGAAGGGGGTCGGGGGTGTCGGGGGTGGTGCTCCGGGCGGGGTCGTCGGGGGTGGTGTCGCGGGAGGGGGAACAGGCGCGGGAGGCGCTACGGGGCCGGGCCCGGGCGGCGTTACGGGAGCGGGCCCGGGCGGCGTTACGGGAGCGGGCCCGGCGGGCGCATTCGACGTGGGGGGCACGTTCCGTACGGGCGGCCCGGTGGGCGCACCCGGCGTTGACGTCATGCCCTGTACGGGCGGCCCAGCGGGCGCACCCGGCGTTGGCGGCACGCCCTGTACGGGCGGCCCGGCAGGCCCCCTCGGCGCGGGCGGCCCGGCGGGCGTGGGCGGCGTGCCCTGCGTCCGCCGCGCGTCCTGCGCAGGCGCGCCCCCCTCCTCCCACCCCAGAAACGCCTCGCACGCCACACAGAACTCCCGCCCCGCCGGGTTCCGGTGTCCGCACTCGTCGCAGATCACAGCAGCTCCAGGGTGAATCCGACGTGCGCCGGGACCTCCGCGCCGATCAGCTCCTCCAGCCTCACCCGGTCCAACTGCCCCTCACCGCCTTCGGCCGCCGCCCGGATCCGGATGATCACCCACGGGCGGTCCTGGCCCGGCAGCGGAGTGCCCGGGCCGGTCGACCAGGCCGTGCCGCCGCTCTCGACGATCTCCGGTTCCGTACCGGTCTCCAACCGGAGCGCCTCCGCCAGACCGCTCACCGTGCCGCGCCGGGCGTGCCGGGTGACCGCGCCCCGCACCGCCGCCCGGCGCAGCTCCGGCGGGCTGTCCTTGTGGGGGTCGACGGCCACCCACTGGGCCAGCCAGTCGAGGAAGTCGTCGGGGGCGCTGCGCGGGTCCAGGTGTGCGGGCAGGTTGTCGATGGAGAGGAGGACCGGGGCGAGGACGTCGTCCAGGGCGGCCAGGAAGCGCTGGAGGAAGTCCTGTTCCAGGTAGATGGAAGGAAGTTGGTCGATCAAGGGGTGCGGAGTCGGCAGCCCCGGGATTCCGCTGCGCATCGGCTCAGGCCCCCCTCACCCGGAGCTGGTGCTCGTAGCTGAAGACCAGCGCGTGCGGGTCCAGCGGGATCTTCGCGGTCGCGTCGGTGCGTTCGCCGGTGACCGGGTCGGCCCGGTACAGCCGTACGTCCTCCACCAGGTCGACCCCCGGCACCCGTTGCAGCACCGCGAACGCCTCCCCGGACTGCACCGGCCTGCCGAACGGCCAGCCGTCCCCGGCCGGACCGCCGGTGAGCGGGTTGAAATACCCGTACAGCGCGGCCAGCGCGCTCTCGCGGACCTTCTCCGCGACCGCCCCGCGCTCCGCCTGGACGAGGGCCACGACCGTGACGCCCTGGTAGAACGGCGGCTCGACGACCAGCCGGGCCCCGATCGGCCGCCGGGCGTCCAGGTGTCCGGCGATCAGGGCGAGCGTGTTCGCGGGCGGGATCAGCTCGTCGAACTCGATCCGGCCCTGCTCGTCGCCGCTCCCGGCGGGGACCACGAGCAGTCGCACCCCGCCAGGATCGGCCGAGCTGTCCTGCGTACCGGCCCGGATGCAGTGGACCCGGGCGGCGTCCGGGGCGATCTCGCGGGCGAGGAGTTCGTAGTCGTGCGGGACCACGGCCCGGTGCAGGGTGCGCAGGGTCATGGGCCCGCGCACCCGGGCGCTGTCGACGCTCTCGCCGTCCACGCCCCTGAGCGCAGGCCGGCGGTTCTCGACCCGGGCGACGTACGGGATCGCGCTGCGCAGGACGCGGAGCGTGGAGCGGGCGACGTTGCCGCGCAGCCCGCCGCCGGTGCGGTACGAGCGGACCCGGACGGTGGCGCCCTTGACCGGGACCCGGCCGTAATGGCGTACGGAGCCGTCCCGTTCGCGTACGGCGGGACCGAACTCGACGCGGCCCGCGTTCGGGTCGAGCGTGACGTGCCGGTCCTCGGGGTCGGAGTGCGCGAAGTCGTCGACCCGGGTCCAGCGGGTGACGTCCGAGCCTCCGCTCGCGGTGTCGGCAGCGGCCGGGTCCGTCACCTCGACCACGAACTCCCCCGGCACCACCGGCGGCCGCGCCAGCCGGAACACCTGCCCCGGGACGCCCTCCGCCTGGCCCAGCACCTCGTCGGTGACGGTCTCGGCGTGCTCGGCGGCGACCGTCGCACCGATGGTGAAGGCCGTGATGCCGCGCACGACCGGCGGGGCCATGTACGTCGGCCGGTCCGGCTCCGCCTCGATGAGGCGGCACCGCAGCCAGCCCCCGGTACGGCGGACGACGGCCGCCGGGACGTGGGTCCTCGGCAGGTGGAGGATCAGCTCGCCGGACCGGTTGAAGCCGCCGGTGTCGTCCTTCTCCACCTCGCAGACCGCCCAACTCGTCCCGTCCCAGGCCTCCCAGAGGATCGGCGGCCGGGCCGGGTCCACGCCGACGCCGTCCACCGTGCAGTCCAGGCGCAGCGCCAGTACGCCTGCGGGCACGGCGGCCGACAGACCGACGTACAGGCAGTCGCCGGGCGCGGGCGTCGCTCCGAAGACGGGCACGTCCCGGCCGAGCGTCAGCTCCTCGGTCCGGTCCACGGCCTCCCCGGGCGAGGGCCAGGTGGCCAGGTGGGCGAAGGCGCACGGCACGATCGAGAGCGGCTCGGACGTGGTGAAGACGACCGCCTCCTCCGTCTCCGTACGGACGGTGGCCACCTCCGTACCGGCGCGCACCAGCACCGGTTCCGGGCGCGGCGCGGAGAGTCGGAACGTCACCTCGGTGTGGGCGGCGGTCGGCGGGTGGAGCTGCACCCCGATCAGGTCGAGGAAGGTGAGATAGCTCTTCTCCGGGACCCGGTTCACCCGGTAGACGAGCTGGTCGACCATGGTCGCGAACGCCTCGATCAGCGTCACTCCGGGGTCGGAGACGTTGTGGTCGGTCCACTCCGGGCAGCGCTGTTGGACCAGGCGCTTCGCCTCGTCGACCAGGCCCTGGAAGGTGCGGTCGTCCAGATGCGGGCTGGGCAGGGTCACACCCTCGCCTCCTCATGCGGGCCGGTCGGGGTCATGCGCCCGTCTCCTCGTCCTCGGTCGATGGATCGGTCGCCTCGGCGTGCTGCGGGATCACGTAGAACGGGAAGACGAGGTTGCGGGGGTCGTTCGCGCCGCGCACGGTGTAGCCGATGTCGATGTAGAGGACGCCGTTGTCCGCCTCGTCGAACCGGACGACGACCTCGGTCACCTCGATCCGGGGCTCCCAGCGCTCCAGCGCGAGCCGCACCTCGTACGCGAGCTGCCCGGCGGTTCCCGCGTCCGCCGGGGCGAACACGTAGTCGTTGACCGCGCAGCCGAACTCCGGCCGCATGGGCCGCTCGCCCGGCGAGGTCGCCAGGATCAGCCGGATCGACTCCTCCAGCTCGTGCTCGCCGCGCACCAGGGCGATCGACCCGGTGGCGTCCGTGCGCGGCGGGAACGCCCAGCCCGCGCCGATGAATTGCTGTCCCACGGTGACGTCTCACCCGCCGATCAGTACGGTCGGGCAGCCGGACACCACCGGGGAGCCGCAGCCCGCCAGGTCCCCGACGCGGGCGGCCGGCTGACCGCCGATGAACACCGTCGAGCTGCCGGGCGGCGCGAGGACGGTCGGCGGATGGGCGGCGGGCGAGGAGCACAGGTGGGCGGTCCCGACGGTGGCGGCGGGCTTCCCGCCGATGAGCACGGACAGGACTCCGGGCGGCCCGACCGTGCCGGGATGGCCCGTGGGGTCGCCGACCCGGGCCGCCGGCGCGGCTGGTGCGGCTGCTGTTGCGGCTGGTGCGTCGGGCATGGCGTGTGCTCCTCTCGCTGCTCTGTCGATGTGGCGTACCGTCAGTTGAGCTTGACCATCGGTGCGTTGACGGTCACCGAGCCGCCGCTCCTGACCTCCGTACGACGGCTTCCGTCGACCGTGACCTCACCGCCCCGCACCTCCACCGCACCCTGTGCCGCGACGTCGACCTTCCCGGTGCCGCCGTCCACGGACACGCCTTTCCGCGCGGTCAACGTGACGCTCTCACCGGCCAGTTCGAGCGCCCCACGCCCCGCGTCCAGGGCGACACCGTCGGACGCCCGGATGGATACCTGCTCCTTGGCCTCGATCGTCACGCTGCCGTCGCTGCCGATGACGATGGCGGTGCCCTTGCGGTCGAGGTCGATCGTGAGTTTGCCGTCGCCGGTGCGGAGCCGGACGCCCTGCGGGCCGTTCGCGGCGTCCAGCAGCTCCAGCTGGTTTCCGCTCTTCGACGCGAAGGCGCGGCGGTTCACCGCACCGCTGGTGGGATCGACGAGTTCGCCCCCGTCGCCGCCACCTCCCGCGCTTCCTGTGCCTGCCGCGCCTCCTGCGGCACCGCCCCCCGCACCTCCGGAAGCACCTGCCGCACCGGGAGCACCGGCAGCGCTGCCGGATGGGCCGCCGGAACCGCCGCCGGAAGGGCCGCCGCCCCCCGGCCGGTCCTGCCCGTTGTACAGACCCGCCAGGACGTACGGCCGGCCCAGATGCCCGTGCTCGAAGCCGACCAGCACCTCGTCGCCGACCTCCGGGATGAACGCCTCCCCGCCCCCCGTCCCGTTGGCCTGCGCCGTACGCGCCCAGTCGCTCGCGTACTCCTCGGACAGCCACGGGAACCGCACCTTGACCCGCCCCGACCCCTCCGGATCCTGCGTGTCGGTCACGGTCCCGCTGACCAGCCCCGCACACCGCGAACCGCCCGAACCGCCCGAACCGGAAGCCGAGTTGGTCAGCCCGTACAGCGACCGCTCCTGCTGCCCCGACACGGTGATCCAGGTCTCGTACCCGCGTACGGCATCGAAGACATGGCGCGAGGTCGTCACCGTGTACCGGCCCTCGAAGGGCGCGCCCACCGCGTTCAGCGCCACCGCGCTGCCCGCCCGCACCTCCGGGTTCCCCCGGATCACCGCCTCCAGCTCCGCGAACGACCCGGCGATCCGCTCCGCCAGTGCCTTCGCCGCCTGGTCGACCTGGGCCTGCGCCCCGTACGCCGCGTCCGTCACGACGAACCGGGCCTCGCCGAACGGCTCCGACACCTCCGCCGCCGTCACCCCGAGCTCCAGCGTCGGGGACGCGCCCGCCGGGGCCCGGCCCACCAGCGGCTGCTTCGCCTGGACGTCCCAGCCGCGCACCTCCACCTCGGAGACCTGCTCGGCGGCCGACACCCCGGCCCGGCAGCGGAGCAGGTTGTTGCCCAACTCCAGGACCAGCGGGTCGCGTTCGGCGCGCGCCGAGGTGTCGGGCGCGCCGCCCGCCTCGGCCGGCCTGGTGATGTGGAGCTGCCCGTCCCGTACGTACGCCTGCGCGCCCGCCTCCTCGGCCAGCCCGCGCACGAACTCCCAGTCGGTGATGTTGGGTTGGGCGATGTGTTCCAGTACGGGCCCGGCGATGTCGACGGGGCCCGGCTTCAGCCCGGCGCGCTGGGCGACCTGGCCGCAGATGTCGGCGAGGGTCATGTTCTGGTAGCTGGCCACGCGCCGCCCCCGGAACAGCCGGTGCGACTCGTCGAGCCCGCGTACGACGGTGAACGTGCCGGACTCGTCGAGCTCCACCTCCAGCGCGGTGACGGCCCCCTCCAGCAGCGGCTTCGGGGCGGTATCGCCGCCCGCGCGGGCCAGCAGCCGGGCCTCGGTGCCGATCTTCAGCCCGGCCTGCTCCAGCAGCACCCGGTCGGGATCCCGGAACCGCAGCAGAAACAGGTCGGGGAGCGTACGGCTGTCGTCGACATAGCCCTCGACCAGCGTGTTCACGAATTTCGCGGGCAGCGGCGTGCCGCCGAACTCCACCGCCAGCGCTGTGGAAACCCCCTGCTGCGCCATCAGCCCCGCCCCCTGCCCCGGCCGGCCCGGGCCGCATCCCGGTCCCTGCTCGCCGCGTCCCTGAGCCGGGCCAGCTCGTCCAGGGCGGGCAGCAGGAGCTGGGTGCCGGGGGCGAGCCGCATCGGGTCGTCGATCCCGTTCGCCTCGGCGATCACCCGCCAGGCCCCGGGATCCCCGTACTCCCGGTGGGCCAGCGAGGGCAGCGAGTCGCCCGAGCCGACGCGGTGGACGCGCCGGGCGGCCAGCGCGCCCGAGGTCGGGTTCTGGCCGGGCGTCTCGCCGCTGATCTCCTCCATGGTGACCTGGCAGACGGCCCGGATCGGTACGCCGGAGGTCGTGAACAGCGTGTATTTCGCCGCCACTTGGCTGACGTAGCCGGGAAATCCCGTCAGTCCGCCCCAGTGGAAGACGACCCACGGCGGGGAGGACCGCTGCTGCTGGCGCGTCTCGTCCGTCGGGACGCAGCACGCGAAGAGCTGCTCCACCGAGGTGACGACCCGGGTGTCCTGGGTGTCACTGGCGTCGAAGAACATCTCCACGGTGAGCTTGCTGGGCTGCGAGCCCTGGTACTCCGGCGGCCCCGAACTCTTCGCACCCTTCGCCGGACTCCGCTTCCAGGAAGCCGCCTTGGTCAGGCTCAACTCCTTGGGGTTGAACTGGAAATCGATCCGCCCGCACGGCCCGCCCGGCGTCAGACCGCCCCCGGTCGGCGGGGTCCGCAGCTCCAGGTAGGCGTGCTCCAGCTTGGGCCGCGCCGAGCCGCCCTTCGCCGCCGAGGCCACCCCCGACGTACCGGCCGCGCTGAACGCGATGGGACCCGCAGCACCGCTCATCGTGCTCAGCCCTCCATCACATAGCCGTGGTGGGCGATCTCGATGGTCTCCATCGCGACCTTCGGCGACTCGGGCGTGAACGAAGGACCGGTCCACCGCACGGGCACGACCTCCAACAGCCCCCACTGGGCGACCTTGTGACCATCACCCGTACGCGCCTCGATGTGCGCGGTCTTCCGGCTGAACCCGGTGGTCATCGTGGCGAACCAGCGCGCCACCTTCTCCGTCTCCCGGGTCAGCGGGCGCGACAGCTTCACGTTGGAGTACTTCAGCCGGGTCGGCAGCTGCCACAGATGCCCGTTGTTGCCGCCCTCCTCACGGGTTTCGAGGACCACCTCACAGCCGAGCCCCTCGCACGTGTTGAACGACCCGAGCTCGATGTCGTCGATGGTCACGACGAAGCAGACGCTGACGGCGGGGTCGCTGTCCTGGGCGGTGGCCATGACACGTACCTCTCAGTTCGGTCGTGCGGTCGGTCCTTCAGTGGCGGGTGTTGATGAGATGACCCGCGCGTTCGCGTTCCAGCCGGAGATCGTTCTTGAGGAGCCGGCTCAGCGGGGCGTACAGGGCCCGGACCAGCTCGTCCGTGACGGCCGGAGCCCCCTTGCCGTCCTTCGGAGCAGCCGCTTCCGTTACGGAACCGGGCTCCGCCCCCGGCCCCGACTCCGTCCCCGCAGCGTCCTCCGGTTCCGTTACGGGGTCGGGCTCGGGCGGCGGCTCCTCGACGGTCTCCGTGATCTCGGCGTCCCGCTGGACAACCGGCCGCGAGGTACCGGAGGTTGGCGCGCCCCCGAACACGACGCTGCCGTCGGCCATCCGCTGCGCCACCCCGGCGGCCACCGCCACGGCACCCGCCGAGGGCCGTCCACGCGCACTGCCGGAACCCGGCAGGGAACGCGCCACCGAGCCCGGCACCGGAGGCCCTCCGGTTGCCTGCCGCTGCAGGGGCGCGGGGCCCAGGGAGACGCCTGGCCCGGCCTTCGGCCCCCTGTCCCCCGCCTCGGTCCACCGGACCGGGACGCCCTCGGGGGGAGAGGCAGCGGGCACGGCCGCGGTCGGCGCGGCCCCTCCGGTGCGCTCCGGATCCGGCCCCGCAGCACGCTGTACGTCAACGTTCTGCGGGACCAGGGGCCGGTCGCCCAGGAGGGGGGCGACGGGCTGCCTGCTGTCAGCCGACGCGGGCGGGTCGGGGGCGGGGGCGGGACCGGGGAGGGAAGGCGGGCTGGGTGGGCTGACCGACCGCTGGAGGGAACCACCGGCTTCCCCGGTACCGCTGAAGCCACCAGCCTCAGGATCGTCGGGACGACTCGGAGGCACCTCCCCCACCCGTGGGTCCTCACCGAGCAAGGGAGCGATGGGCTCGTCGATTTCCCCGGCCGGACCGACATCGGAAGGCCCCGAGGCAGCAGCAGTGACAGGAGACGCAGAAGGCCCAGGAGGCACAGAAGACGCAGGAGAGGCAGCAGGCGGAACCTGACCGCCGGAGGCATCCGAGGCGGAAGCGGCCCGCCGCTGAGCGGTGGGCGGCAGACCGGGCAAAGGCGCACCGAGCCCGGGCGCCCGCCGGGGCCGTTCCCCCGCCGGAGGCATCGCAGTCCGCTGAACGCCGACGCTGCCGGCGGAGGGGATGGACGGGATGGACGGGGCGGCCGGGACGGACGGCGTGGGCGGCGGGACCGGCGGCGAAGGGGGCTCCGGCACGACGGGCCGCTCGCCCACCAGCCGACGCACGGGCAGCTCCTCACCACTCCCGGGGGCGGCGGATGTCAGGGCCGAGCCCTCACCACCGTAAAGACGCTGTACGGGTACGGGTACGGGCGCGGGCACGATTCCCGGCAGGGCCACGGGCCCGGACCCGGTTCCGGGCCCGGGTCCCGCCACCACGCCCGGGCGCGTCCTCTCAGCAACCCCCCGCAACGGCATCTCCACGGACCGCTGAGCCACGTACCGCTGAGCCCCAACCGGCGGCGACGGGACATCCGGCGGCGGCGCCCCGCCCTCCGCGACACCGATCCCCCGCACGAGCCCGCTCGGAGCGTCAGGGCTCACCACATGACCCAGCGGGGTCCCCAGCGCGGTGTCCTGGCGTGTGGTGAGCGACGCCTCGAACTCCACAGGCCCGACCGTCAGTTGCTGCTCGGGAACCACCCGCTGGAGCGGCTCCAGCCGATTCACGTCAACGCGGTCGCCACGATGGGCCACCGCCGGGGCGGGTACATCGGCGGCGCGGGAAGCGCCGCGGTCACCCCGCAGCCAGGACATCAGCCCCATGAACCTTCGTCCTCTCCGATCCGACTACTGCCCGTGGAGGCGGGCGACCTGCGCGACGAACTTCAGGCGTTCCGGATGCTCCAGGTCCAGCAGGTCGTCCAGCGGCCAGTGGAAGTGGTAGGCGAGGTACGCGACCTCCTCGTAGAGCAGGTCGGCCGCGTACGTCACGATTCCCCCAGGCGGCCACCGGCGAGATTCACCGCGAACTCCTCGTCGCAGGACGGGCAGGTGACGGCGGCGCGGGTGTGGCCCTCGGCGTTGATCCGGCGGTAGAAGTCCTGGAGAAAGGCCAGGTCGGAGGCGAACAGGTCTTCTATGACCCCCGGATGGATGTCCTCGACGGTGCCGATGCGCGTGACGACCCGGGAGATGAGAACCACCGACAGATAGGCCGAGTTCTCCCGCACCCGGTCGTCCCGCAGGGGGACCAGCTCGTCGCGGGCGGTGGCGAGGCGCATGACGCCCGTACGGTGGACGGCACCGGACTCGTCGACGTAACCGCGAGGCAGCTCGAAGCTGAACTCCGTGCGCAGCGGCTCCGGTTGACGGGCGGAGCCGCCCCGCCTCCCGTCCGCCGCCGTTCCGGCCTCGGCCCCGTCCTGCTCGGGGTTCCGGAACTGGACCGAGCGGCGCATCAGTCGAGTTCCATGCTCTCGTAGGTGATCGCCAGCTTTTCCGTCAGCACCGACGTGTCGCCGGCCTTGAGCGTGCCGATCTCCAGGGACTTCGGCCAGGCGTTGATGAGCTTGTAGCGCTTGATCGGCATGCCCTCGTAGTCGTAGACGATGACGGCGCCGTTGCGGCGGGCGTTCGTCATGCGGCCGAACCGCGAGTCCTTGATCCACCGCTCGAAGCTGTTGTCCTCGGTGAGCCCGCGCGACACGGTGACCTCACCGGCCTTGGGGCGGCCGGGCAGCTTCTTGATGGCGTACTTGCCGTCGGCAGTGTTCTGCTTCAGCTCGATGACGTCCTGCTCCATCTTCAGACCACTGACCTCGGTGATCTGCTTGATGATGACGCTGTCGAATTCGAGGCCGAAGGAATGCCCGACGGAACTGTCGAGATCGGGAAGTGGCACAGCAGACTCCTTAACGCCGGGCTCAGGAACGGACTGTCAACGGTCGACGGCCTACGCATGCACGGCAGTTGGTCATTCGTCGACACCACCGCTGCCGCCGGTCAGCTGGGAGAGCCGGAACACCACGAACTCGGCCGGTTTGACGGGGGCGACGCCGATCTCGCAGATGACCTGGCCCGCGTCGATGCTCTCCGGCGGGTTCGTCTCGCGGTCGCACTTCACGTAGAACGCCTCCTCGGGGGTCAGCCCGAACAGCGAACCCTTGCGCCACTCGTTGACCAGGAACGCCGAGACCGTGCGCCGGACACGGGCCCACAGGGCGTCGTCGTTCGGCTCGAACACGACCCACTGCGTACCGGCGAGGATCGACTCCTCCAGGTAGTTGAAGAGCCGCCGGACGTTCAGGTACCGCCAGGCCGGGTCGGAGGCCAGCGTCCGCGCGCCCCACACCCGGATGCCCCGCCCGGGGAAGGACCGGATGCAGTTCAGCCCGATCGGGTTGAGGAGGTCGTGCTCGCCCTTGGTGAGCTGGGTCGCCAGCGCGACGGCTCCCCGGACGACCTCGTTCGCCGGGGCCTTGTGCACCCCGCGCGTGTCGTCGTTGCGCGCCCATACGCCGGCGATGTGCCCGCTGGGCGGTACGAGGGTGGCGCGGCCGGACGCGGGGTCGGCGACGCTGATCCACGGGTAGTAGAGCGTGGCGTACTTGGAGTCGAAGTTCGCCTGCCCGGTCCGCCAGCCGCGGATCTGCTGCGGGGTGAGGCCGGGCGGCGGGTCGAGGATGGCCACCCGGTCGCCCATCAACTCGCAGTGGGAGATGAGCCCCTGCTGGACGGCGACGACCGATTCCAGGTCCAGCAGCCCGCGTTCGTACGCGCTCATCAGGTCGGGCACGGCGATCATGGTGACCTCGTCGACCGCTTCGAGGCCGCCGAGCCCCGTACGGCGGTCGGCGTCGCCGACGTACACCTCGGGGGCCATCGCACCGGAGCCGCCGGCGGCGGGGGCGGCCGGGGCGAGGGTCACCGTCTGCGGCCCGGGCGGGGCGGGGGCGGCGCCGCGCCCCGACTCCCGTATCTCGATCAGCTCGGACTTCGCGTTGACGCGCGTGGCGACGTTGTCCTTGCTGCGCTTGGTGGTGACGGAGGGGTACGTCTCCACGACCTGGCCGTCGCGCTTCACGAGGAACCGGAAGACGTCGGCGGGCGGATCGTCGCCCTCGACGGGGGCGACCTCCACGCTGATCTCGCCGCTCACGCCCGGCCGGGGGCGTACGGCGTAGGGCCCGACCTGGACCTCGGCGCCGACGGGCAGTGTCCCGGCACCTTTGGCGCCCCCGGCGGCTCCCTCGTCGGCCTGGCCGTCCTCCGCCGCCGTGCCGTCACTGCCGTCGCCGATACGCACGATGTAACAGACGCCGCCGCCGTTGGCGAAGAAGCCGTAGACGGCGGACGCGAGGTAGGCGCCGTCGACGAAGTCGCCGAACGTGGCGACGAACTGGCTCCAATTGGTGATCAGCGTCGGCTCGTCGAACGGGCCCTTCTGGGCGAAGCCGACGAAGGCGGCGACCGAGGTGCCCACCCCTTCGATCGGCCGGGATCCGGACTCGACCTCTTCGACGTAGACGCCGGGGGACAGGTACGACGGCATAAGGGCCTCTCCTCGACACACTCCTGAACGCACTGCTCGACCGGGTGACGCGGGCCATTCTCGTCACGGGGGCGATCACCGGGAACGGACGGTCGGCCGCCCTGCCGCGCATCGAGGGCTGCCCGATGAGGCAACACGGCCGCGCCGCGGGTGCCGCCCGGCCCTGCCCCGTACGCGGTACGCCCGCGCTGCGTACGTCCCCGGCTCCCCCGGCACGCTGGCGGCCACCACGCATGCACCACATCCGGGTGGGCCCCGGCCGGCGCGAGCGGAGGATGGGAGGGACGGGAGGGACGGATGAAGGCGGTTCCGGAGAAGCCTTCCACCGCGCCGCCACCCCATCACGACGTGGTACGCGCCCCGGACCACGAGCCCGTACACACTCGGGATCACGAACCGGTACACACCCCGGACCACGAGCCCGTACGCGCCCCGGACCACGAGAGCTCGCACTCGGACGCCCCGCGAACGGAGCAGACGACCGCCTCCTCCCCGGCATCCCGGTCCCCCGACCGCCGGTCCATCCAGCGGCTGCAGCGCATGGCGGGGAACGGGGCGGTGTCCCGCCTGGTCGCCCAGCGGTACACGGCGCCGGTCAAACCGTCCCCGGCGCAGTCGCCGCGCTTCCGCAACGTGAAGGCCGACGTGGCGGCGAAGAAGACCCGGATCGCGGCGCACGCCCCGGCGGCGACGGAGTCGAAGGCGTCGCAGGACGCGGCCGTGGCCCCGCCGGACGACAAGGAGGCCCAGGGCAAGGCGGCGAACGCCGAGAAGATGAACGCGGCGAAGCCCGGCGAGTTCAACAAGGCGGCGTTCATCGACGCGGTGGACAAGGCGATCGAATCCCAGGCCCCCAAGAACCTGGACGAGGCCGACAAGTTCTCCAAGTCCGGGAAGGCGGACCAGGTCAAGGCCGAGGTCGACGGGAAGGTCACCGACGGCAAGGAGTCCTCCGCCAAGGACATCGACACGGCGACGAAGGCCCCGCCGGACACCTCGGCCGCCAAGGACAAGGACGTCACCCCGCTCTCCCCCGACGAGGCTCCGGGCAACCCGGGCGCACCGTCCGCGACGGACGCGGTACCGGAAAAGCAGCCCGCGGCGGTGACGGACTTCTCGGAAGGACCGGCCGGGAACGACAAGGCGATGGCGGACGCCGAGGTCACCGAGGAACAGCTGGCCAAGGGCAACGAGCCGGAGTTCACCGAGGCGCTGTCGGCGAAGAAGACCTCCGAGGCGGACGCGGCGAAGGCCCCGGCGAAGGGGAAGGCGGCGGAGGACCAGCAGCTCTCCTCCGCCAAGGAGAACGCGGCGGCCTCCGGGGCGCAGGCGATGTCGGCCCTCACCGCGACCCGGGCCACCGCCGGCAAGCAGGTCGACGGCGGCAAGAACGACACGAAGTCGAAGGACGAGAAGAAGCGCGCCGAGGTCACGGCGAAGCTCCAGAAGGTCTACGACGGCACGAAGAAGGACGTCGAGGAGACCCTGTCCGGACTGGACAAGAAGGTCGACACGGCGTTCACGCGTGGCGAGAAGTCGGCCCGGGACGCGTTCACGGCGGACCACAAGAGCCGGATGAAGAAGTACAAGGACAAGCGGTACTCGGGCCTCAGGGGCAAGGGCCGCTGGGTCAAGGACAAGTTCGCCGGCCTGCCGAAGGCGGCGGACGACCTCTACCAGGAGTCCCGCAAGCTCTACGTCTCGAAGATGCGGACGGTCATCTCCTCGGTGGCCGACATCATCGGCGCAGAACTGGGCAAGGCGAAGGCCCGAATCGCCAAGGGCCGGACGGAGTTGAAGGCTGAAGTAGACAAACTCCCTGCCGACCTACGCCAGTTCGGTGAGGAGGCGGCAAAGGACTTCGCGGGCAAGTTCGACGACCTGGAAGCCACGGTCAACGAGAAGTCGGAACAGCTGGTCCAGGACCTCGCCCAGAAGTACACGGCCGCGCTCAACAAGATCGACGAGGAGATCAAGAAGCTCCAGGAGGCCAACAGGGGCCTGATCGACAAGGCGAAGGACGCCATCGCCGGGGCCATCAAGACGATCAACGAGCTGAAGAACCTGCTCCTCGGCATCCTCGCCAAGGCCGCCTCCGCGATCATGAAGATCATCAAGGACCCGATCGGCTTCCTGGGCAACCTGGTGAAAGCGGTCGGCGCGGGCCTGAACCTCTTCATCACGAACATCGCCGACCACTTGAAGACCGGCGTCGTCTCCTGGCTGCTGGGCACGGCCGTCAAGGCGGGCCTGGACCTCCCGGCGAAGTTCGACCTCAAGGGGATCATCCAGCTCATCGGCACCATGCTCGGCCTGACCTGGGCCAACATCCGCGCCCGGGTCACCCGCAAGGGCGTCCCCGACGAGGCGATGTCGGCCGTGGAGACCTCGGTCCCCGTGGCGAAGAACCTCGCCGCCGAAGGCCCGGCCGGCGCGGTCAAGGAGATCCAGGCGGAAGCGGGCGACCTCAAGGCCACGATCCTCGGCAAGCTGACGACCTATCTGATCCCGACGGTCCTCATCGCGGGCATCACCTGGATCGTCTCCCTGCTCAACCCCGCCTCGGCGTTCGTCCGCGCGGTCAAGGGAATCATCGACATCGTCACGTTCATCGTGACCCAGGGCGCCCAGATCGTGGACTTCGTCAACGCGGTCCTGGACGCGGTCGTCGCCATCGCCAACGGCGGCCAGGCCGGCGTCCCCAAACTCATCGAAGCCGCCCTCGCCACGAGCGTCCCCCTCCTGATCGGCTTCCTCGCCGCCCTGCTGGGCATCGGCGGCCTGGCCAACAAGGTCAAGTCGGTCTTCCAGTCGGTGTCACGACCGGTGACCCGGGCCATCGACAAGATCGTCGACTTCATCGCGAAGAAGGGCAAGGCGCTCTGGAACAAGCTCAAGGGCAAGGGAAAGGACAGGGAGGGCGATCCAGCGGGAAACAAGGACAGAGAAGCCAAAAAGCTCAGCCCGCACGAGGTCAAGAAAAAGGCCGCCCGCGAACTGTCCTCAAGCATTGGAGGCAAATTCACGTCAGGCGACCAAACACGATCGAAGATCGAATCAGTATATCGGGAGAATAAACCTCTCGGACTCAAATCGATTACTACAAAACGCTCAGAGATTATCGGCGAGTTCCTCACCTACGTCAAGGCTTCACCAGCAAGCTTGGCGACAAAATTTCAGCACGAAGACTTCAAAGTCGGCATACGCAAGCGGGAAAGCGTTGCCCTGAAGGCCGCAGAAAAGAACGACAACATCTCCGAAGAGGAGAAGAGGCGCCTAGATGAACTGTCGGCCCGTCGGCTCGGACCACGCCGGGGCGTCCAACACACTTCGCTGACAGCCAGCTGGAACGGGCACGAACTGCCGAGGCAGAAAAGCCGCGGAATCCACGCCGAAGCGCTGCTCGATGCTATTATTCGTGATGGAATCTCAACACAAAGCCTACCCGTCAACAAAAATGACAAGAATATCCTGGATATGCAGATAACCAAGAGTCCGTGCGGAAGCTGCAAAGAGATATTACAAAAATTATCCCGGGACTTCAACGCAAAAATCCATCTATCCATGCTAGGCCTATATCATGGAGAACAGGAGGTAAGGGATCCGGAGACGGGGAAGGTAAAAAGAGACGCGGAAAACAAGCCAATACAGAAGTCCGCAGAGGAGAAACGTGCACAGAAGCAGATACACATAGGGATCCTGGAAGAACTGAGGAACGACCACACCGGCAGCGGGTTCGAACTTTCGACCCTCACGGTGGAGCAGGTCATAGAAAAACACTACGATGGGATCCCCCTCGACGAGGAAGAAAAGAAGACCATCAAAAGGAAGGCCAAAGCGCTCGGGAAGATAGTAGACAAAATAAATCAGGACGCACAGCAGGTCGAAGGCAAGGTAGGTGATTGACATGACGAAAAGCGACGAACAGATGGACCCTCGCAATCTGATCACTGAGCGCTTGAAACGGGCAGAATGGAGCAGGGATCCGGCAGCAGAAGGACTCGACTGGCCCGAGTTCAGCTTCAATAACGGAAAAATTGATCTCGAGTTCCTGTACTTCCCTCCCCGAGGATGGATTCGACTTGGCCTGCTGACGGAGCAGGAGGAGGGCTATCTGCAAATCCACTGCGGGCAAAATATCGACCATTTTCTTGAAATTCTAGTAACCACTCAGAACGAGCTGGACGCAGATTCCTGGGATTCCTTCATCAACACCCTCCTGCGATTCCGCTTCCGCGTCTACGCCATCACCGGGGAGGGTGAAGATGATCTCGTTGAACTGACACCCGGTGAGTAGCGCGCGGCCACTGCATCTGCACGGCCAGGGAGATCTTGAACTGCGAGCGGAGCCCAACCCGACTCGTCGGGAACACACTCTGCTAGTAGATATATTAGAATAGCTGCATGAGCGACGACCTAACCTACAGACCCGGCGAAGGCCCCACCGCCAACGTCTCCGTCAGCCTGCACTCCGGCAACATCGCCGCCGTCCGCGCGCGCGTCGGGAAGCGGGGGTTCTCCGCGTACGTGGACGCCGCCGTGCAGCGCCAGATCGAGCGGGACAACCTCGCCGAGCTGACCGCCTCACACGAGGCGGAGCACGGTGAGTTCAGCCAGGCGGAGATCGACGCCGCCCGTGCCCTGCTGCGTGGAGACGCCGACGGCGGCGTGGGGAGCGCGGCTTGATGAGCCGCCGGTCGGGCACCCTCGTCCTGGACAGCGAAGGGCTGTCGAAGGTGGTCGCCGACGACCGCCGGGTCATGGCCCTGGTGCGCGGGGCCGAGCAGGAGGACATGCGGGTCGTGACCAGCATCCTCACTCTCATCGAGGCGCACCACGCGCGCGTGAACTCCGCCCGCTTCAACTGGGCCGTGTCCCGGCTGAACGTGGAACCGGTCACCGAGGAGATCGGGCGTACGGCGATGGCGCTGCTCGTCGACGCGGGCCTTCACGGGCACAAGTACGCCATCGACTCCGTGGTCGCCGCCACCGCGCTCCACGCCCCGAAGCCGGCCGTGGTCCTGACCTCGGATCCCGAGGACCTGACCATGCTCTGCGGCGACCGCGTGCGGATCGTCAAAGTCTGATCGCCCCCCGCCCTTACGACACCAGCCCCAGATACGGCCCGAACTCCGAAGCCAGCGTCAGCCGGCCCAGCTTCTGGTACTCCCGCTGGATCGCGTGGATCACGGTCTCCATCGTCACCGCGCCCCCCGCCTCCGCCGCCAGGTACGCCGAAGTCACCGCGATCGAGCGGATGTTGCCGCCCGCCAGCTCGAAGTTCTCGGCGCAGAAGGGCAGGTCCAGGTCCGGGGCGCGCGGGAGGGTCGGGCCCAGGCAGCGGTCCCAGAGGAGGAGGCGTTGTTCGGGGTCCGGGACCGGGAAGTCGATGACCAGGTCCAGGCGGCGGGTGAAGGCGTCGTCGAGGTTGGCGCGGAGGTTGGTGGCGAGGATGGCCAGGCCGTCGAACGACTCCATGCGCTGGAGGAGGTAGGCGCTCTCCACGTTGGCGTAGCGGTCATGGGCGTCCTTCACGTCCGAGCGCTTCCCGAAGATCGCGTCCGCCTCGTCGAAGAGCAGCACGCCGTTCACCCCGGCCGCCTCCGTGAAGATCCGCTCCAGGTTCTTCTCCGTCTCGCCCACGTATTTGTCGATCACCGTCGCCAGGTCGACCGTGTACAGGTCCAGCCCCAGGTCCGCCGCGATCACCTCCGCCGACATCGTCTTGCCCGTGCCCGAGTCGCCCGCGAAGAGTGCCGATACGCCTCGGCCCCTGCCGCCGCCCGGCCGCATGCCCCATTCCCCCAGCACCCGGTCCCGGTGCCGCGCGCGGGCCGTGAGTTCGCGGAGCTGGGTGTGGGTGTCGGGCGGGAGGACCAGGTCGTCCCAGGTCACCGTGGGTTCGATGCGGCGGGCCAGGCGGTCCAGGCCCGCCGCGTTCTGGGCGCGGGCCCCGCGGCGTACGTGGTCGGGGGTGAGCTCGCCCCCTGCCAGGCGGGCCGTCTGGGCTGCGGAGCGGGCGGCTCCGGTGATCTGTTCCGGGGTGAGCAGGAACGGGGCCAGCAGGTGGTCCGGGGCGATCGTGGGCGGGAGGGGGGCGGGGGCCGCGTGCCGGTACGCGTCCGCCCAGAGAGCGCCCCGCGCCGACGGCTCCACCCGGGGCGCGTGCAGCAGCAGGGGCGGGACGGTCGACCAGGACGCGTCCCAGGGCGCCCTGCCCACCAGGACCGTCGGCACCGGGGTCGCCGTGAGGAGCCTGAGCAGCCCCGGGCGCTCCCGGGACACCGCGTCCAGCGGCGCGCAGACCAGGCCCGCCCCGGTCAGGCGCGCCTCCCGGACCAGCGCCCGAACCGCTTCCGCCGGCGACGGGTCCTCCGCCAGCCGGGCCAGGTCCAGGCCCAGGACCCGCCGGCCCGCCATCGTCAGCGCCGACGCCGCCAGCGCCGTGCCCGCACCGCCCTGGTCCTCGCTCAGGTAGGCCAGCGCGACCCCCTCGGCCAGGACCCCGGCGAGCGGGGCCGGGTCGCCCACCCCGGGCACGGCCTGCCACGGGGCCAGCAGGTCCGCCAGCCGCGGGTCCGGGGTGTCGTCGCCCAGCAGATGCGCGGCCACCCGGTCCGGCACCCGCAGCGCTCGGCTCAGGAACGGGCGGTTCAGGTCCTCCGCCAGGAGCAGGCCGCCCGCCCGCAGCGGCGCCGCCGCCGCCAGCCGGGCACGGGCCGCCGGATCGGAGAGGGCCACGCCGCACAGGCCCAGGGCCAGGCCGATGGACGGGCGGCGACGGGACACGTCGTCGTTCAGATAGCCGTAGAACGCCTCGAAGCGGTCGTCCAGATCCGGCACGAGCGCGATGAGCAGGATCTCCGTGTCGAGGGAGGTCAGGCCGAAATCCCGTGCGAGCGCCGCCAGTCGGGAGTCACTGCCCTCGGCCGGGGGCCCGTCGAGCGTGCCCCCGGCCGAACAGCCGTCGAGCGCGCCCTCGGCCAGGGGCCCTCCTACCGCGTCCCCCTCGGCCAAGGAGCCGTCCAGCGCCGGAAACCCCCTCGCCCCCTCCTCGTCCAGCAGCCGCACGATGTTCTCGTCCGTCAGATACAGGCCCCGGAAATCGTCGTCCGGGTCCGGATCGGTGCTCCGCCGCAGCTCCACCGCGTGCCGGATGCGCCGCTCCACGGCCGCCGCCCGGGCGAGCAGATGGCGGAGGTCCGGGGCGACGGCGTCCCGCGCCGTCATGTGTCCCGTCCCGCAGGAGGCGTGGGAGCGCCGCTCTCCTCCACCGGCCTCCCCCGCCGCTCCGTGATGCGCAACGACACCGCCCGCCCGCCACGCTCACCGCCCGCGCCGCCCCGCGCCGCCGGTTCCCTGGCCGGGCGGCCGGGACGCGACCCGTACACCGGCAGACCCGGCCGGCCCGGCTGCGCCTCCGTCGTGCCCGTGCCCTCCCCGGCAACCGGCGCCGGAACGTCCCCGAACTCCGCCCGCAGCCCCTCGTCGCCCACCGGCGGGCCCGCCTCGTAGACCGGCGAAGCCGTCACCGGAACGCTGATCACCAGGTCCAGCGAGGGCTTCAGCTCGCCCCCGAGCGCGCTCCACACATCGGCGAACGACCGGTCCTCCGGCGGCGGCAGCGCGATCGACATCGGGACGGCGGCCCCGACCTCGGCGAGCGAGCCCGCCAGTCGCTCCGGCGGCAGCGCCTCGTACCGCAGCAGGCACGCCAGGAGCGAGGAGAGCAGGCGGTGTTCGTCCTCCGGCCGCTTCGTCCACGCCGTGATCAGGTACGACAGTTTGAAGAAGCGCGGCGGGCGGCGGCGCGCGACGATCGCGCCGCGCTCGTCGTACTCGTTGTGCAGGCCGCGCTCCCGCCGCCGCATGTCCTCGCGGATGTCGTAGAGGTAGAGATTGACCATCGGGGCGTTGACCTTGGCCGCCCACTCCCGGGTCGGGGCGTCGAAGACCACCGCGATCTGGCGGCCCTCCAGCACCTCCGCCCGGATGAGGGCCCGCAGGACGTCGTCCACTTCGTGGATCATCCGGTGACCGCTTTCGACGACGCGATGAGCAAGCTCATGAGCGGCCCGCGAAGTCCGGTGGCTGGAGGTTGCGTTGCACGACCAACACCGGCTTCTGCAGCCGCGGCAGATCGCGGGCCTCCGCCCGCAGGATGCGCGGACCCAGCGTGTCCTTCCGCAGGACCAGCATCTGCACCTCGAACGTGCCGTCCCGGCCGACCCGTACGCCGGACCGGTCCGCGGTGATGCCGATGTTCCACGTGAAACGTACGGTCTCGCCCGGCGGATAGTCCTTGCCCCGGGCCACCACGGGCTGCCCCGGCTTCGCCACCTGCGGGGTGACCGTCAGCGAGGGCTTGAGGACCCTCAGCCGGTCCACGTCCCGGTTGTTCGCCGCGCGCCGGTCCGGCAGGGTGCCGCGCACGGTGGCCCGTACGTCACCGGTGACCGCCGCCCGGTAGGTCGCCGTCTGTGTCACCTCGACCCGGCCCCCGGCAGGGATCGTGCAGGGCCGCGCCGCCGTGCACCGGCTCAGGGCGGGCAGGCTGCGGTCCTTCGCCTCCGCCGTCCTCGGCCAGCTCGCTCCGAGGACCACTCCGGTCGCCGTGTCCGGGCCCGCGTTGGTGATCGTGAACCGTGCGGCGGCGGGCCGGCCCACATACGTACGGTCCGGGCTGACATCGGCCCGTACCGCGAGGTCCGAGGCCGGAGGCGGGGGTGGCGGCGGGGCGGGCGGGTCCGGCGGGACGACGGGTTCCAGTACCTCGAACCGTGCCGTGTCCGCCCCCGTGTTGCCCGCCGAGTCCGTGGCCGAGCACGTGACCGTCGTCGTTCCGACCGGGAAGAGCGAGCCGGACGGCGGGGCACAGGTCACCGGCAGCTCCCCGTCCTGCGGGTCCGTCGCCGTGGCCGTGTAGGAGATCCGTACGCCGTCGTCGTCGGCGGCCCTGGCCGTACGGTCGTCCACGGTGACGACCGGGACGTCGACGTCGTTCACGGCGATGCTGATCTGCTGCTGGAAGTCGGGGTCGGCAGCGGCGGCGGGCCCGATCGTGTCCGTCCCCGGCACCTGCGTCCCGAGCAGGAACTGCACGGTGCAGGTCAGCGTCGCGCCCTGCGGGGCGTCCTCCGAGACGTCGACGGTCTCCGCGAACTGGGCGGTCTCACCGCTGGTGAGCTGCCGGGTGGGCGGGTCGAGGGCGACGGTCAGATGGGGGTCGCAGTCGTCGAGGCGGTGGCCGACGGAGGTGGGGAGGTTGTCGAAGCCGTCGACGATCGCCTCGGCGACCCGGTCCCCGTCGATCCCTTCGAGCAGCCGGCCGCCGGTGGCCTCGATGATGCGGGTGGCCTGGCCCGGCGTGGTGGGCGGATCCTCGACGTAGTCCGGGTTTCCGGCGTCGCCGTTGCCGTTGAGGCCGTCGCCGATCGTGCTCTCCACATCGACCCCGATGACCCGGATGCCCTTGTCCTGGAGCGCGAAGATCGTGTCGTCGATGGTGTGGCCGTTGCTGGGCGAGTGGCTGGAGGCGTCCCCGACGAGCACCACGACCGGGCTCGCGCCTTCGCGGAACACCGTCTTGCCGCCCGCGCCGTCGGCGATCTGCCACAGCCCGTTGATCCAGTCCTCCGAAGGACCCCGGCTGGCGCCACCGAGGTCGGTCTTCAGCTGGTCGACGCCCTCCTGAACCTTCGCCAGGTCGTCCGTCAGCTCCGTGAAGACCTGGAATCCCGCGTCGACATCACCCTCCTGGTCGCCGAACGTGGCCACCGCGAAACGCGAGTCGGGCTGCTCGGCCAGGATCTTGCCGGTGATGTCGGGCAGGTTCTCCCGGACGCTGGCGATCGGGTCGGCCATGCTCGCCGTACCGTCCACCAGCAGGACCACATCCGGCCGGGGCGGGATCGCCGGGGTCCGCACCTGCTTGTCCACGCCCGTCGAACCGCCCGGGTCGAGCTTCTCCTCCAGCGTCGCCGGGGTGACCCACGGCTCCGGCACCGCCACCGCCACGGGCACCGGTACGGGCACGGCGGACGCCACACCGCTCACGCCCGACGCGGGGACGAGCCCGGCGGCCAGCAGCAGCACAACGAGCCCGGCCGCCCGCCTTCGTGGTCCCGTTCCTGGCTGAAACCACCGCACAGCGTTCCCCTCCCCGCGTCCTGGCATCCTGCCCGGTACCCGGAGACCACCGTCGCGCTCCGGCCGTCCCCGTACAGAGAGAGGCGAGCCACTTCCGCGGGAAGGCCGAACTGCCCGATGGTGCAACGGCGGCTCCGGAAGAGAGGGATGCCGCCCCCGGAGAGGGCGTCAGATCAGGCCCTGCCGCATCGCGTACGCCACCGCGTGCGAGCGATTACGCAGCTGCAGCCGGGTCATCACCGAATGCAGCACGTTCTTTATCGTGCGCTCGGAGTACGCCAGCTTCGTCGCGATGTCCGCGGTGTCGTACCCCTCGGCGACCAGGCGCAGCACGTCCACCTCACGCGCGGCCAGACCGGTGAAGTGCAGCCCGCGCGGCCCGAGCACCTGGCCCTGCAGCCTGCCGACCTCTTCGAGGAGGCGTCCGAGCAGGTCGGAGGGGAGATGCCCCTCGCCCCGCGCGACCGTGTCGATGACCCGCACCAGATGGTCCGGGGTCGACTCGGACCGCCTGACGACCCCCGCGACCCCGCACTCCGCCGCGCTCACCAGCTTCTGCTCGTCGATGTCCGTGGTCACCAGCACCGTGCGGCAGGTGCTGGTGCGCTGGATGTTGCGCAGGACGCGCAGGACTTCGTCGTCCACCGCGTCCACCACCATGACCACGACCTGGGGCGCCGCCTCGCCGTCGTCCCGGTCGACGACAGTGACCTCGGGGCGGGCTCGTAGCTGACTGGCCACTCCGGCCTGGGAAATCGGGTCCTGCGCACGTAAAACGACAGTGATGCGCTCCATGCGAATGCTCCCCCTGGGCACCAGCCGGAAGCGTCACACAGCAGGCACAAGCTCCACAGCTGTAGTCGTCCGCCCCATCCGTTGTGAGGCGGTCTGAAGATTCCCGTTCTTACTCGCGAGGAAACTGAAAGGTTGCTACGGGCACCGAATCTGCCCGAAAGTGTTCCTCCGTGACCGGTGCCCGCCCCCCGGCCCGGTTCTACGGTCCGCCGTATGAGTCTTACGGCAAGCCTCGACGCGTCGTCCGTCACCGTCGCACCGGGTGAGGAGACGACCCTTCCCCTGCAGATTCTCAACTCCGGCCGGACCGTCGAGGAATACCGCTTCGAGGTGGTCGGCGCGTGTGCCGCCTGGTCGGCGATGGAGCCCGCGGTCCTCTCCCTGTACCCCGGCGACTCCGGAACCGTCTCGCTGGTCATGCGCCCGCCGCGCGACGCGACGGTCCTGGCGGGCGAGACGACGTTCGGGATCCGGGTGATGCCGACCGGCGACCGGGGCGACACGGTGGTGCCCGAGGGCCGGGTGACCGTCCTGCCGTTCACCGAGACGACCGCCGAACTGGTCCCGCGCAGCTCGAACGGCTCACGGAGCGGACGGCACCAGTTCGCCGTCGACAACCGGGGCAACACCCCGGTGACCGTACGGCTCGGAGCACAGCCCGGTACGGAGCAGGCGCGGGTGGTGTTCGCCGCGTCCGAGCTCCGGATCGAGCCGGGGCACGCGGAGTTCGCGAAGCTGCGGGTCCGCCCGGCGAAGCGGATGTGGCGCGGTACGCCGGTGACGCACGCCTTCCAGGTGTTCGCCGCGCCGCAGTCGCCCGAGGGCGAGGAACCGCCGGCCCCGGTCCTGGTGGACGGCTCCTACCAGCAGGAACCGATCCTGCCCCGCTGGCTGCCCCGGGCCCTGCTCACCGCCGCTCTGCTGCTCCTGGTCCTGGTGGGCCTCTGGTACGCGCTGCTGCGCCCGGCGGTGAAGTCCGCGGCTCGGGAGGCGGTCACTCCCGAGGCCGTACGGTCGGCCGCCGCGGCCGAGAAGAGCAAGGCCCCGGAGGAGGGCGGACAGGGCGGCGCGGACTCCGGAGGCGGCGACTCCGCCGGAGCGGGAACGGGCGGCGGTTCGGCCGGCCCCTCTCCGTCACCGGGGGCTTCCGCCCCGGGCGACACCGGTGGCGGCGACGCGGCGTCGGGCGCCCCGACCAGCGCGCAGGCCCGGGTGGAGGACGGGGTGGGCGGCGGCCCGAACACCGGGACGGCCCTGGAGGTACCGGCCGGCCACACCTTCCAGCTCACCGACATCGTGGTGCAGAACCCGCAGGGCGACGCGGGCACGGTCACCGTCACGGCCGGCGAGGACACCCGCGTCCTGAGCCTCGGGCTGGAGAACTTCCGCGATTCCGACTACCACTTCGTGACCCCGATCCTGGTGCCCGCGGGCGGCAAGGTCACGATGACGATCGACTGCCGGCGGGTCGGCAAGCCGGTGGGCGCTCCGGCCCCGTCACGGTGCTCGACCTCGATGTTCCTGGGCGGGACGATGCGCACGGACACGGCAGGCTGACACCCGCGCCCCCGGCCTGACGCGTCGCGCCGGGGGCGTCAGGTCGGGGGACGTCAGGTCGGGGGGCGTCAGGCCGGGGGACGTCAGGCCGGGGGCGTCTCCTCCTCCTCTTCCTCGCCCGCCTTCTTCTCCGTCGCCCGCTGCACGAACGACCCCTGTACGTCGGCGGGTTCCTCGTCCTCGTCCTCCGTGGCCGACCGCTGCACGGCGGGCGCGGAGACGGTGGCGGGAGCGGCCGGGGCCGCCTCCGGCGCGGGGTCGGCCAGGACCCGGTCCGCGTTCGCGACGGCTTCGCGCTCGAACCGGTCCGAGGGGTCGCTGACCCGGATGCCGCCCGGGGCCTCGGTGCCCTCCACCGGGCCGTTGCGCTGCTGGATCACATGGGTCAGCTCATGGGCCAGGGTGGTGCGGCCCTGCGGCGATCCGGGGTCGTAGGCGTCGCGCTGGAACACCACGTTGTTGCCGACGGTGTACGCGTGCGCGCCGACGCCCTTCGCCGACTCGTGCGCGGCGGAGTCGTGGTGGACGCGCACGTCGGAGAAGTCCGCGCCCATCCGGCTCTCCATGTCCGTACGGGTCTCGGTGTCCAGGGGCGAGCCGCCGGAGGAGACCACGTCGTGCACCGGCGACCGCTGCGCCTCGGCCTCTTCCGCCTGCTCGGCGGCGGTGGGCTCCGCGGCCCCGGACCGGGCGCGCTGGACCATCGCCCCGAGTGCGCCATTGCCGGCCGTCCGCTGGAGCAGCCCCATCCCGGCCGCCCCGACCACATCGGCCCGGCCCGCGGCGGCTGCCCGGAAGACGTGGTGGGCCTGCTCGCCGGGCGCCTCCGCGGGGGTTTCGCCGCGCTGTTCATCGCGCTCGTGGGCCTGTTCCCGTCCGGCGCCCACGCCATGTCCGTGGTGCTCGTGGTGTTCCTGCTCGATGTCGTGCGCGTCCATGCTCATCTCCCCTGACCGCACCGTCCTCGGCATTCCACGATTACGGCGCGGCCCCCAGGCCGTCCAGCCCGCGCCCCGGCCGGGCCGGGGCATCCGGAACTGCCTCATCGGGCAGCGCGGCCGCACGGAAGGCGCCCCTCCACTCCCGTCGGCTACTCCCTTCGGCCGACAGGGAAGAGGCCATCGGCGCAGCCCCGGTCGCCGTCGGCCGCCGGGCTGGCGATGATCGGCAGCATGACCACGAGCGACAGCGGCAAGGACATCACCCTGCGGATCGCCCAGAATCCGGAGGCCGACGAGCTCCTCGGCCGCAGCCCGCTGGCCGCTCTGGTCGGCATGCTGCTGGACCAACAGGTGCCGATGGAGTGGGCGTTCACGGGTCCGTACACCCTCGCGGAACGGATGGGCTCCGACGATCTGGACGCGGGGCGGATCGCCTCCTACGACCCGGACGCCTTCACCGAACTGTTCACCGCCAAACCCGCCCTGCACCGCTACCCCGGTTCCATGGCCCAGCGGGTGCAGCAGCTGTGCCAATTCCTGGTGGCGGAGTACGACGGCGACGCGAGCGCGGTGTGGCGGACCGCCGCGACCGGCGAAGAGCTGCTGGAACGGCTCAAGGCGCTGCCCGGCTTCGGCGAACAGAAGGCCAGGATCTTCCTGGCGCTGCTCGGCAAGCAGCTCGGCGTACGGCCGACGGGGTGGCGGGAGGCGGCGGGCCCGTACGGGGAAGCCGGATCGCACCGGTCGGTCGCCGACATCACGGGCCCGGAGTCGCTCGTCGAGGTGCGCGCGTACAAGCAGGAGGCCAAGGCGGCGGCGAAGGCGGCAAAGACAGCGAAGGCGGCAAAAGCGGTGAAGAAGCCCGGGACCTCGCGGAAGAAGTGACGCGGCCATGCGTCGGAACAGGCCGACGCCCCCGGCCGACCGATCAGAATCAGCCACAACGGTTCACAGGCGTCACCCCACTCGCTAACTTTCGCAGCACATTCGTTCAGCCGTTCAGAGATCCAGTCGTTCAGACCGGAAGGACTCCTGTGCACGCAACACGTCGCAGAGCCATGGCTGTCGTGGCCGCCACCGCCCTGGCCACGCCGCTCCTCCTGGCCGCGTCCCCGCACCCCGGACGCCCCGCGCCGCACGACCCCGGGAAGGAAGCAGCCAAGCTGTCACGGGAGTTGGTGAAGAAGGCGTCCGCACGTGACGCCCACCGCCATCTCCGGCAGTTCCAGGCGATAGCCGACTCCACCGAAGGTCACCGCGCCGCCGGCTCGCTGGGCCACGACGCCTCGGCAGCGTACGTCTACCGCCAGCTCCAGCAGGCCGGGTACAAGGTCTCGTACGAGAGCTTCCGCTTCACCTATACGGAGACGCTGGCCGAAAAGCTCTCCGTGGTGACGCCGACGCCCCGCGACGTCACGATCAAGGCCATGACGTACACGCCGTCGACGGAGGAGGGCGGCCTGACGGCAGAGCTCCTCGCCGTGCCCGACGACGAGACCCCGGGCTGCGAGGCCTCCGACTACGCCTCCGCGAACTTCACCGGCAAGATCGCGCTGATCAAGCGCGGCGCCTGCTCCTTCGCCGAGAAGCAGGCGGCCGCCGCCGAGGCGGGCGCGGCCGGAGCGGTCATCTACAACAACGTCGAGGGCGCCCTGTCCGGCACGCTCGGCGAGGTCGCCGCCGGCAAGATCCCGACCGGCGGCCTCACCCAGGAGGAGGGCGAGAAGCTCGCCGCCGACCTCGCGGCCGGCGAGGTCACGGTCTCCTTCGAGATCCGCGAGCTCCAGGAGGACCGCCCCACCCGCAACGTCATCGCCGAGACGCCCGGCGGCAAGGCGGCGCGGACCGTGATGCTCGGCGCCCACCTCGACTCGGTGACCGAGGGCCCCGGCATCAACGACAACGGCTCCGGATCCGCCGGCCTGCTCGAAGTCGCCCTGAAGCTGGCCAAGTCGAAGAGCAGCCCCGCCAACAAGGTGCGGTTCGCCTGGTGGTCGGCCGAGGAGAACGGTCTGATCGGCTCGGAGAAGTACGTCGAGGCGCTCTCCGAGAAGCAGCGCGAGCAGATCCAGCTCTACCTGAACTTCGACATGATCGCCTCGCCGAACGGCGTCCAGTTCGTCTTCGACGGCGACAACTCCGACGAGGTCGGCGAGGGCCCTGGCCCCGAGGGTTCGGCCCAACTGGAGCGTGACATCAACACGTTCCTCGACGGCAAGGGCAAGCCGCACGAGGGTACGGACTTCACCGGCCGCTCGGACTACGGGCCGTTCATCGAGGCCGGCATCCCCTCCGGCGGTACGGACACCGGGGCGGAGGGCATCAAGACGGCGGCCCAGGCCGAGGTGTACGGCGGCGAGGCGGGGATCGCGTACGACCCCTGCTACCACTCGGCCTGCGACGACCTGGACAACATCGACATGGGTCACTTCGACACCAACATCGACGTGATCGCCAACGCCGTCGGGACGTACGCCCACGACCTGCGCTCGCTGACCCGCCCGGTCACCCCTGACACCGGCACCGGCACGCCCGGCAGCGGAGGCAGCGGAGGCGGCCTGCGCGAGGGCCACGGCCGAGTCGCGCGGTAGCGACACCCGCCCTCGGAGCCGTAAGCGCCAGAAGCATGCGTGAAGGAGCCCGGTACACCTCCGTACCGGGCTCCTTCACGTCCACCTGACAACCTGACAACCTGACGACCTGACCTCTGTCCAGGTATCCCGCCCTATTCAGCGCTATACGGCCTTTGCGCGGCCATCGTGGCGCATCACGGTGAGCTTCCCTGGCTGCGCCCGGTGGCCCTTGCCCGGTAGGCTTTCCGTGTGATCTTCAAGCGCATCGGAAATGGGAAGCCATACCCCGACCACGGCCGGGAAAGCACCCGCCAGTGGGCGGACGTCGCGCCGCGTCCGGTTCGCCTGGACCAGCTCGTGACCACCAAGGGCCAGCTGGACCTGGAGACCCTCCTCGCCGAGGACTCCACGTTCTACGGTGACCTGTTCGCGCACGTCGTGAAGTGGCAGGGCGACCTCTACCTGGAGGACGGGCTGCACCGGGCGGTCCGCGCCGCGCTCCAGCAGCGCCAGGTGCTGCACGCCCGCGTCCTCGACCTGGGCTGACCCGCCGCCCCGGCCCCCGCGCGCTCCGCCGCCGAGCCGCCGCGAGGCGCCTGCACACCCCACCGGGGTTCCGCACTCCGCCGAGGCTCCGATTCGGGCCTTTCGGGTGCTTTCACGCTCATCCGGGTGCCATACGTTGATCATTTAGTACGCATCATCACCGGGTCGCACTACGCTGCGTCCATGAGCATGCTCACTCCCCCCGGCATGGGCGGAAAGTACCGCATCACGGGCGACGCCTACCCCCGCATGCGCCGCCCCCGGCACCGCCGCAGGCTCGTCCTCGCGGGCATCGGAGCCGTCGTGGCCCTCGGCCTGGCCGGCTGGGGCACCCTGCAGCTCATCGACGTCTTCACCGGCGGCGACAAGAGCGCCAGCGCGGCCGACCACAAGCGGGACTGCCCCACCCCGAAGCCCTCGGCGGCCCCCGCCAAGGCGCTGCCGAAACCGGCCGCCATCAAGGTCAACGTCTACAACGCGACGACGCGCAGCGGGCTGGCCAAATCCGCCGCCGAGGAGCTCAAGAAACGCGGGTTCACCATCGGCGAGGTGGGAAACGCGTCGAAGGAGTACGACAAGAAGGTGCCCGGCGCGGGCGTGCTGCTCGGCGCACCGACCGCGACGAACGGCAGCTTCACGGTGCTCGGCACCCAGCTGGCGGGCACGGTGCAGAAGACCGACACCCGGAAGACGGGCGAGGTCGACCTGATCCTCGGGGCGAAGTTCAAGGCGTTCAGCACGCCGCAGGAGGCCACCGCGGCGATGGCGGCCCTGACGAAGCCGGCCCCGGCCCCGTCCCCCTCCTGCTGAACCCGCACATCCTGCTGAACCCGCACACGAAAGCGCCCCGCCCCGGCACCGTACGAGACCGTACGGCGCCGGAACGGGGTGCGAATTTCGTGGCCCGGACCTATTCGGCGACCTATTCGGCCGTGCCGTACATCCGGTCGCCCGCGTCCCCGAGGCCCGGCACGATGTAGCCGTGCTCGTTGAGCCGCTCGTCGACGGAGGCGGTGACGACGGTGACCGGGGTCCCGGCCAGCTCGCGCTCCATCACCTCGACGCCCTCGGGCGCGGCGAGGAGGACGACGGCGGTGACATCGTCGGCGCCGCGCTTGATCAGCTCGCGGATGGCCGCGACGAGGGTGCCGCCGGTGGCCAGCATCGGGTCCAGGACGTAGACCTGGCGGCCGGAGAGGTCCTCGGGCATCCGGGTCGCGTACGTCTCCGCCTGGAGCGTCTCCTCGTTGCGGATCATGCCGAGGAAGCCCACCTCGGCGGTCGGCAGCAGCCGCACCATGCCGTCCAGCATGCCGAGGCCGGCGCGCAGGATCGGGACGACGAGGGGCCGGGGGTGCGAGAGCTTCACCCCGGTCGTGGGCGTCACCGGGGTCTCGATGTCGACCAGCTCGGTGCGCACATCCCTGGTGGCCTCGTAGGCGAGGAGGGTGACCAGCTCGTCGGCGAGCCGCCGGAAGGTCGGGGAGTCGGTGCGCTTGTCGCGCAGCGTGGTGAGTTTGTGCGCCACCAGCGGGTGGTCGACAACGTGGATCCGCATGCGTCAACAGTAACCGCGCCGCCCGGCCCTCTGCGCTGGCATCAACCACCTGTTCGGGGGGAAGGTGGGGGCATACGGACCCAGCACTGGGGTGGTGTGTCGATGGCTGACGGGGAACTGCGGCGCAACCCGGCCCCGCGCGGGCCGCGCGACGGGCGCGACGGCGAGGGCGCGGCGGGTGACGTCGAGGACGCGCAGGAGAGTGACGCGGCCCGCCGCCGACGACGCGCCCAGTTCCTCCGTGAGCTCCACGAGGCCAAGCAGCTGCGCGACCGGGTGCAGCCGCGCCGGGCCCGTGCCGCCCGGATGCGCCAGCAGATGCGGATGCGTACTTTCCGCTGGTGAGACCGGTCGACGAGCCCTCCCGCGCCCCCTCCCGTACCACCGGCGCACTCCCTCGCCGATCGGCTCGTCGAAAAGATCGTCAGGGAGAGGGCCGACCAGGCACTCCTGGAACTGATGGCCGACGCAACGGTCGAAGAGGTCTCGCAGCGCGCTTGTTTCTGCCACGATGCCGATTGGGCGGGGCCCAGGGCGGACGGATCACCGTTCGCCCTCCCGTCGGACCGATTCGCCTATGACCAGTGGGAGAGTCACGGTGTACTTCGCCGCACTGCTCGCGCGCACCGAAGACGGGTGGGAAGCGAGCGATACAGAGCTCGACGATGTGGAGACCCTGTCCGATCTGACGGATCTGGCCCGGGAGGCCTCGGTGGACGAGGACACGGTCCTGGTCTACATCGAGCAGGAGGACGCCTGGTTCGGCGTCGTCCGGGTGGACGGTGAGGAGGACCCCCGAATCTACGTCTCGGACGCGTCCGCCGCCGCCCGCTCCTCGTACGGGGAGATCCTGCTCACCGACGAAATGCTCGGCCGCGAACCAGGGGCCGAGGACGAGATCGCCGCTCTGGAGGAGCTCGTCGACCTCGACGGCACCGAGGACGGCGAACCGGAACGGCCCGCCCCCGCGGCCGCCGACCCGGACGACGACGCCCCCGACCCGGACGCCGTGCCGGCGGGGCCGATCGGCGAACTCGGGGTCCTCGCCGACCTCGGGATGTCCGAGAAGGAGCTGCTCACCCTGCAGACCGACGCGCTCGCGGAGATCGCGGAGGCCGTGGGAGCGGCGGAGGTCCTGGAGTCGGTCCGCTAGGCCGGGCCGCCAGGCGTTCCCCCTCTCGCCTCTCTTCCATCTGTCCCGTCCGACTGTCCCGTCCGACATCTGTCCCGTCCGACTGTCCCGTCCGTTAGGGTCCGCGGGTGATCGCACGACCGCCGAACCCCTCACCCGAGCCCGCCCCGGGTCCTGTACGCGTACCCGAGCCCGACCCCGTACGCGACCCCTGGCAGGCCCCGATGCGCCGCGCCCTGGCCGAGGCCGCGCGGGCGGCGTCGGCCGGCGATGTGCCGGTCGGCGCCGTCGTTCTCGGCCCCGACGGCACCGAGCTCGCCGCCGCCCACAACGAGCGCGAGGCCACCGGCGACCCGACCGCGCACGCCGAGATCCTCGCCCTCCGCCGGGCGGCCGAGGCCCACGGCGAGTGGCGCCTGACCGGCTGCACGCTGGTGGTCACCCTGGAGCCCTGCACGATGTGCGCGGGCGCCCTGGTCCAGTCCCGGGTGGACCGGGTCGTCCACGGGGCACGCGACGAGAAGGCCGGCGCGGCCGGCTCCCTCTGGGATGTCGTCCGCGACCGCCGCCTCAACCATCGCCCGGAGGTGATCGGCGGTGTCCTGGAGGACGTGTGCGCCGAGCAGCTGACGGCCTTCTTCCGGGCGCTCTGACCAGGGACGGTCCCGCCGCCCGACGCGCTACGGGCCCGCCGCCGGGAACCGATTTCTGTCCACGCCCCGAAATGGTCTAAGCTCTCTCTCGGTAGCGTGTCCGAGCGGCCGAAGGAGCTCGCCTCGAAAGCGAGTGTGGCGTAACCCGTCACCGTGGGTTCAAATCCCACCGCTACCGCCATCGACGCCCTCCTGAACTGCGGAAACGCAGTTCAGGAGGGCGTTCGCGTACCCGCCGGATGCGGCCCGCCGTCACTTCCGCCAGAACACGTGGTGCGTCATGCCGCTCGGGCTCGGAACGACGTCCAGGTGGTAGCGGTCGAGCAGCTCGTCCGGCGACTCCCACAGGCGCAGGCCGGTCCCCAGCTTCACCGGTGCGACCGCCACGTGCAGGGTGTCGACCAGACCGGCGTCGAGGAACTCACGGATCGTGGTGACTCCGCCGCCGAGCCGGACGTCCTTGTCCCCCGCCGCCTCCCGTGCCCGGTCGAGGACCGTCGCCGGGTCGCCGTCCACGAAGTGGAACGTGGTGTCGGAGAGGGTGATCGACGGGCGCTCGTGATGCGTCATGACGAACACCGGGGTGTGGAAGGGGGGTTCCTCGCCCCACCAGCCCTCCCACTCGTGGTTCTCCCAAGGGCCGCGCTGCGGGCCGAACTTGTTGCGGCCCATGATCTCCGCGCCGATGTTGTGGGCGAAGTCCCGCGTGAAGTAGTCGTCCAGGCCCCGGCTCCCGCCCGGTTCCGTGCGATTCGGCCAGCTCGCCGTCGCCCCGGCCCAGGAGAAGAGCCGCTCGGGGTCGACGTGACCGAACGGCCGCTCCAGCGACTGCTCCTCACCGGCGGCGATGCCGTCGCTGGAGACGGTGAAGTTCTGGACTTTCAGCAGCTGAGTCACGCGCTTCTCCTGCTTCTGTGCGGTCAACGACGGTGGTGAGACTCCCCGGAGGGGGGAAACTCATCGGTCGAGGGCAGAGATCACTTCACTTCACTTCACTTCACTTCACCTCATCACACCGCACCGCGTGCGTTTCAGCGGTCCACGATCCACCATCCACGATCCAGGGGAGTCCTTGTGAGCGATCAGTCCGGCCGAGCGGCCCGTAAGCCGTTCCTGTACGTCGTCGTGTGCGCGGCCGGGGTCGCCCGGGACGTCGACCGGCTGTTCGCCGCCGCGCAGGACGCCGGCTGGGACATGGGCGTCATCGCCACCCCGCAGGGGCTCGGGTTCCTCGACACGGCGGCCGTCGAGGCGCGGACCGGGTATCCGGTCCGCTCCGCCTGGCGCTCCCCCGATGACTCGCGGCCGCTGCCGGACCCGGACGCGATCGTCGTCGCGCCCGCCACGTTCAACACCGTCAACAAGTGGGCGGCCGGGATCGCGGACACCCTGGCCCTCGGCATCCTCTGCGAGGCCTACGGGCTCGGCGTCCCCACCGCCGTCCTCCCGGCCGTGAACTCCGCCCTCGCCGCGCACCCCGCGTACGTCGAGAGTCTGCGGAAGCTGCGCGGCATGGGTGTCCTGGTCAGCAGCCGCACACCGCACACGACCACGTCCAGCCATGCGGCCGCCTTCCCCTGGGAAGAGGCCTGGGAGGAGGCCATGGAGGTGCTCGCTCCCGAGATCTCCGCGCGAACGTCCCGGCGGACCGCGTAATCCCGCGGCGCTGTTCCCGTGCGGCTTCCGGCTACGGCCCCTCGACGGAATTCCGCTGCCCGATAGGGTAATGGCCGGATAAAGAGATCACCAAGTGCGCGCGCACCGCCGCACGTCTCGGGAGGAAGCCATGGGAACCCGCCGTACGTCACTGCCCGGAGTGGGTGCTCAGTACGACTTCACGACCGAGACGGGGCAGCACATTTCGGTCGTCGTCCACCACGACGGTCGCCGGTTCATCGGGTTCTACGAACAGGACGACCCTGATTCGTGCCAACTCTCCGTCCCCCTGACGACGTCCGAGGCCACCGCGCTCGCCCACCTCATCGATCCGGCGCCCATCGACGCCGTACGGACCGAGGGCATCGACCTCGTCACCGAGCACATCCCGCTCGGGTCCCGATCCCCGTACGGCGGGCGGCTGCTGGGGGAGACGCGGGCGCGGACGCGGACCGGGGCGTCCATCGTGGCGGTGCTGCGCACCCACAGCGCGCACCCGTCGCCGGAACCGGATTTTCGACTGGCCATCGGGGACACACTCGTCGCCGTCGGTACGCGTGAGGGCGTCGACGCGCTCTCCGAGATCATTGCGGAGGGCTGACCGTGCATGACACGACTGCATTGCTGGTGGAGCTGGGGGCCGTCATCCTCGGGCTGGGGCTCGTGGGACGGTTCGCCGGGCGGATCGGGCTCTCCCCCATCCCGCTCTACCTCCTCGCCGGGCTGGCGTTCGGACACGGCGGGCTGATCCCGCTCGACGCCAGCGAGGAATTCACCATGGTGGGCGCCGAGATCGGCGTCATCCTGCTGCTTCTGCTGCTGGGTCTCGAATACAGCGCGTCCGAGCTGGTCACCAGTCTCAAGACGCAATACCCGTCCGGTGCCGTGGACTTCGCGCTCAACGCCATTCCCGGCGCCGTCGCCGCGCTGATCCTCGGCTGGGGTCCCGTCGGCGCGGTCGCGCTCGCCGGTGTCACCTGGATCTCCTCGTCCGGGGTGATCGCCAAGGTCATGACCGACCTCGGCCGGCTCGGTAACCGTGAGACACCCGTCATCCTCGGCGTCCTCGTCATGGAGGACCTGGCGATGGCGGTGTACCTGCCGCTGCTCACCGCCATGCTCGCCGGCGTCAGCCTGGCCGGCGGCAGCCTCGCGCTCGTGATCGCGCTCGGGGCCGTCGGGCTCGTCCTCTACCTGGCGCTCCGCCACGGCCGTCTGATCAGCCGCGCGGTCTCCTCCGACAACCCGGAGATGCTGCTCCTGGTCGTCCTCGGCCTGACCGTCCTGGTCGCCGGTGTCGCCCAGCAGCTCCAGGTGTCCGCGGCCGTCGGCGCGTTCCTCGTCGGCATCGCGCTCTCCGGCGAGGTCGCCGAGGGCGCCCGCAAGCTGCTCACGCCGCTGCGGGACCTGTTCGCCGCCGTGTTCTTCGTCTTCTTCGGGCTCTCCACGAACCCGGCCGACATCCCGCCGGTGCTGCTGCCCGCGGCCCTGCTCGCCATCATCACCACCTTCACCAAGATCGCCACCGGCTACTACGCGGCCCGGCGCGCCGGAGTCGGCTCGCCCGGGCGCTGGCGGGCGGGCGGCACCCTCGTGGCGCGCGGTGAGTTCTCCATCGTCATCGCCGGTCTGGCCGTGGCCACCGAGCCGCGCATCGGCCCCATCGCCACCGCGTACGTCCTGATCCTCGTCATCGTCGGCCCGCTCACCGCCCGGTGGACGCAGCCCCTCGCCGCGAAGATCGAGGCCCGTCGTGGCGGCGGCAAGGACGCGAGCGGTGCGGCGGAGAAGGAGCCCATCGCGAAGTCCGCCCCCGAGCGCCGGCGCCCGGAGCACGACGACCTCACCCCGGAGCCGGCCGGCGAGACGCGCGAGTAGCCGCGCACCTGCCATCGCTCACGGGTTACGTCACTGCGAAGCCCCCGGACACCCAGTCGTGTCCGGGGGCTTCGTCGTGGCACGGGTCAGTGCGCGATGCCGTCGATCAGCTCCCGCGCTCCCTGGCGCAGCAGCGCCACCGCGACCGACGTGCCCAGGGTCGCCGGGTCCAGGGGCCCCGCCCACTCGTGCGCGTTCAGCACGGTCTTGCCGTCGGGCGTGAACACCTTCGCCCGCAGCGAGAGATCGCCGTTCCGCTCGACCTGCGCGTACCCGGCGATCGGGCTGTTGCAGTGGCCCTGCAGCACATGGAGGAACATCCGCTCGGCGGTCGTCTCGCGGTGGGCCGCCGGGTCGCCGAGGCCGCTCACGAGGTCGATGACGGCGTCGTCGCCCTCGCGGCACTGGAGGGCGAGGACCCCCGCGCCGATCGGCGGGCACATCACCTCGGGCGACAGGATCGCGGTGATCACGTCCGTACGGTCGATGCGCTCCAGGCCGGACACCGCCAGGAGCAGCGCGTCGGCCTCGCCGGCCGCCAGCTTCTCCAGCCGGCGGTTGGCGTTGCCGCGCATCGGTACGCAGTCGAGGTGCGGGTGCGACGCGGCGAGCTGCGCGGAGCGGCGTACGGACGAGGTGCCGATCCGGGTCCCGGGCGGCAGTTCGTCGAGGGTCAGCCCGCCGGGGTGGATCAGGGCGTCGCGGATGTCGTCGCGCCGGAGGAAGGCGGCGAAGACCGTGCCGGCGGGCAGGGGCCGGTCCGCCGGGATGTCCTTGACGCAGTGCACCGCCAGGTCCGCCTCCCCGGCGAGGAGCGCTTGGTCGACCTCCTTGGTGAACGCGCCCTTGCCCTCGACGGCGCTGAGGTCGCCCATCCACTTGTCGCCGGTCGTCCTGACCGGGACGACCTCGGTACGGATGCCGGGGCGGGATTCGGCCAACTCGGCGCGCACGCGCTCGACCTGGGCGAGCGCCATGGGGGAGTCACGGGACACGATACGGATCAGATCGGCGGACATGGCATCCACGATAGAGGCTCGGAGGCGGGTTACGCCGACCGGACCCGGCCACCATCTCCGGTTTCTGCAAAGGGTGTTGGGTATCGGTCACCTGTACGGGACGACATCCGTCCGGTCGTTCTCCGGGGGAGGGTGGAGCCGTCCGAATCCAGCGCCCTGGAGTTCGCCGACTGCTAATCTCTACACGTTTGTAGAGATGCTCGACGTAGCTCGACGTAGGGAGATGTCATGGCTCTGTGGGATCGCATCAAGGAATCCGCGTCGTCGATGCAGACGCAGTTGGAGGCGAAGAAGAACGAGCTGAAGTCGGGCTCGTTCCGGGACGCGAGCATGGCCATGTGCGCTCTGGTCGCCGCCGCCGACGGTTCCGTCGACCCGGCCGAGCGCCAGCGTGTCGCGTCGCTCATCGCGAGCAACGACGTCCTGAAGAACTTCCCCGCGGACGACCTGCAGCGGCGCTTCAACACGTATGTCGACCAGCTCACCGCCGACTTCGCCCTCGGCAAGGTCAGTGTGCTCCAGGAGGTCGCCAAGGCGAAGAAGAAGCCGGCCGAGGCGCGTGCCGTGGTCCAGATCGGCATCGTCATCGGCGGCGCCGACGGTGACTTCGACGCCACCGAGCAGGCCGTCGTCCGCGAGGCGTGCTTCGCACTCGACCTGCCGCCGCACGAGTTCGACCTGTAGAGAGCGCGTAACACCCGGGCCGGCCGGGGCGTGTCACAGCTCCTTGGCCGGCCAGTCCAGCAGCCGGGCCCCGATGACCGCCGTCTGCAGGCTGTAGCGGTGCATCGGGTCCGAGGGGTCCGACCCGGTCAACTGGTGGATGCGCTCCAGGCGGTAGGTCAGCGCCCGTACGCTCAGCGCCAGCCGGCGGGCGGTCTCGGCGGCGACACAGCCCGCGTCGAAGTAGACCGCCAGCGTGTTCAGCAGCGGCTCCGCGCCGCCCCTCGCCTTCTGTAGCGGGCCCAGCTCGCTGCGCACCAGATCGGCCATCGCCTGCCGGTCCCGGGTCAGCACCGGATAGACCATCAGGTCCGAGGCGTACAGCACGGGGTCGTCCATCCCCATCCGGTCCGCCAGATCGAGGGCTTCGAGCGCCTCGTCGTACGAGTGGACCACCCCGCCCGGGCCCTTGTGCGGGCGGCCGACCGCGACCCGGCCGCCGTCCGTCGCCGCGTGCGCCTGCTTGGCGAAGTAGCGCAGGACGTCGGGCTGGCTGCCCGGGGCGATGCAGACGATCCGGCCGTCCTTCGTCGTCAGCAGGATCTTGCGGCCGCTGAACCGCGTCAGCAGCGCCGTCTCCACACTGCGCGGCACCGCGTCCGTCTCCGTGTACGCCTCCGGGCCCGACGCCACCGCGACCGCGTGCGCCCGGGAAAGCCGCAGGCCGAAGCGGGCCGCCCGCTCCGCGAGGCGGACCAGATCGCTGCGCCCGTAGAGCAGATCGTCGATGAACTCCCGGCGCGCCGCCTCCTCCCGGCGTACGGTGAGCCGCTGGGCGCGCTCGAAGCCCTCGGCGAACGCGTCGACCGCCTGTTCCATCGCGGCCAGGACGGCGTCGGCCACGGCAGGGGAGTTTCCGGCAGCGGCGCGCGGCCAGGCCTCACGGGTCTTTGCCAGATGCATCGTCACCAGGGCACGCAGCTGATGGCCCGCGTCCGCCGCCGCACGTCCCAGCGCGCGGCGCTCCTCCAGTTCGTTACGAGTCAGGCGCCGGCCGGTCAGGGCGACTTCGCCCAGAATATCGGCATAATTGCCCAGCATTTCCTCGGGAATCCTCGGCTCGGCCACGCACTCTCCTTCAGCCTTGCAACAGTCCTGTCATTTCCCCAACGCACACGGGGCGGTGCCGGTGCCCGGCATTAGCAAAGCGTAAAGATTGCCGGGATCCGGCAATGCGCTGGGCGGGTCCCGGATGACAGGATCAGGTCAGCAACAACACGGGGGAAGCACACGGGGGACACGGGGGAGCACGGGGATCGGGGGAACAACCCGGCGGCTGCGGCAGGTTACGCCAACGCCGCGGCGCCGGGGCCCCGTCGCCCGCCGACCGGCCGCTCGCCGCTCCCGTACCGGTATCAAGGACGCGCACCGCCCCAGGGCCTGTGCGCAGAACCGCAGAGGGGGTGGGACCGATGGGCGAGTTCCTGGACGCGGCACTCGGATTCCCCGCCGTCATCTTCGGCGCCGCTCTGGTGGTCGTCGTCTGCTTCTGGCTGCTGGTGCTGGCCGGGGCCGCCGGCCACGACTCCTTCGACGGGGATCTCGACACCGACCCGGCCGGTCTCGGCGGTGTCCCGGTCACCGTCTCCGTCTCACTGCTGGTCGTCTTCTCCTGGTTCGGCAGCCTGGCCGGTACGGTCCTGCTGCACCGGAGCGAGACCGGCGCCGCCACCCGCACCGTGCTCGCCGTCGCCGTGCTCGCCGGGTCGCTGCTCCTCGCCTGGGGAGCCGTCCGCCTCCTCGTCCACCGCTTCCGCCGGTACTTCCCGGCGGAACCTCCGCCATCGCGGCTGGACTTCGTCGGGAGCGTCTGCACGATCCGCACCGGCTCCGTCACCGCGACGTTCGGCCAGGCCGAGGTCGTGTCCCACGACGGATCGACGGCCATCGTGCAGGTCCGCAGGGCCGAGCCCTTCGCGTCCCCCTCCCGGCTCTCCGAGCCGGTCGCCGAGGAAGCACCGCTCGTCATGGGCGGCTCCGCACTCCTCTACGCGTACGACGAGGACGGCGAGTTCTTCTGGGTCTCGTCCTACGACGCGGCGCTCGATCCGGGCCCGAACACCCGACCGCACCAGTTGCCGGGCGGGACGGACGGCTGACCCGGGTGACCTGGGTGACCTGAGTGACCGGTCCGGATGATCCGGCCGGGGCTCCGGGGCACCGAGGCACCGGAATCCCGATCGCCCTGACGGACATGCCCCGTGAGGCTCGTCCGCCGGACGCCGGCCGCCGGTTCCTGTTCGTCTCCGTAGCGGCCGGCCGCCCCTACTTCGCTTGTGCCACTTCCGTACCACCAAGCCGCCAAGGACTCTTCTATGGATGCCATCTCCTTGGGCATCGGCGTGCTCATCGCCGTTGTCCTGCTCATCGTCATCGCCATCGCCTTCGTCATCACCCGGCTGTTCCGCAAGGTCGAGCAGGGCAAGGCCCTGATCATCTCCAAGACCAAGAAGGTCGACGTCACCTTCACCGGCGCCGTCGTCCTGCCCGTGCTCCACAAGGCCGAGACGATGGACATCTCGGTGAAGAAGATCGAGATCCACCGCGCCGGGCGCGAGGGTCTGATCTGCCAGGACAACATCCGCGCCGACATCCAGATCACGTTCTTCGTCCGGGTCAACAAGACCGTCGAGGACGTCATCAAGGTCGCGCAGGCCATCGGTACGGGACGGGCGAGCGACAAGGTCGCCATCCAGGAGTTCTTCGCCGCGAAGTTCTCCGAGGCGCTCAAGACCGTCGGCAAGCAGCTCGACTTCGTCGACCTGTACACCAAGCGCGAGGAGTTCCGGGACCGGATCATCCAGGTCATCGGCACCGACCTGAACGGCTACCACCTCGACGACGCCGCGATCGACTTCCTCGAGCAGACCCCGATGGCCCAGCTCGACGGGGCCAACATCCTCGACGCCCAGGGCATCCGGAAGATCACCGAACTGACGGCGATCGAGCACGTGCGCACCAACGAGTTCCAGCGCACCGAGCAGAAGGAGATCACCCGCCAGAACGTCGACGCCCGCGAGACCATCCTGGAGCTGGAGCGCCGGCAGGCCGAGGCGGAGATCAAGCAGCACCGCGAGGTCGAGGTGCTGCGCGCCCGTGAGGAGGCGGCCACCGCCCGGGTGCAGGAGGAGGAGCGGCTCGGTTCGCAGACCGCGTTCATCAAGACCGAGGAGCAGCTCGGCATCCAGCGCGAGAACCAGGCGCGGGAGATCGCCGTCGCGCAGAAGAACCGCGAGCGCGTCATCGCCGTCGAGAGCGAGCGCATCGAGAAGGACCGGATGCTGGAGGTCATCGGGCGCGAGCGCGAGACCGAGCTGAACCGGATCGCCGCCACGAAGGAGGTCGAGGCCGAGCGCCGCGAGGTCGCCGACGTCATCCGGGAGCGGATCGCGGTGGACCGTACGGTCGCCGAGCAGGAGGAGTCGATCCTCACCCTGCGTGCCGTCGAGGACGCCGAGCGGGCCCGCAAGTCGGTCATCATCGCGGCCGAGGCGGAGGCCCAGGAGAAGCTGGTCAAGGACATCAAGGCGGCCGAGGCCGCGGAGGCGGCCTCCACGCACCTGGCGGCCGAGCAGCTCACGCTCGCCGAGGCCCGGCTCAAGACCGCGGACCTCGACGCGCAGGCCAAGCTGCGGCTCGCCGAGGGCGTCCAGGCCGAGACGGCCGCGCCGGGGCTCGCCGCCGTGCAGGTGCGCGACGCGGAGGCGGACGTCACCGAGAAGGCCGGTCACGCGGAGGCCGAGGCGACGGCGGCCCGGCTCAAGGCCGAGGCGGAGGGCGCGCGGCTCAAGGCGCTCGCCACGGCGGAGGGCACGCAGGCGCAGGCGACCGCCGACGCGGCGGTCATCGGCGAGAAGCTGAAGGCGGAGGCCGCGGGGCTCACGGAGAAGGCGGCCGCGATGGCGG
Organism: Streptomyces sp. NPDC091289; assembly: GCF_044757365.1. NCBI lineage: Bacteria > Bacillati > Actinomycetota > Actinomycetes > Kitasatosporales > Streptomycetaceae > Streptomyces > Streptomyces sp. NPDC091289. Next base: position 116,800 of record NZ_JBIVUT010000004.1, on the reverse strand, counting down.
CGCTGGACGAGGCGTCGCGCGGGCACGAGGAGTACCGCCTGCGGCTCGACGCGGAGAAGGAGATCCGGCTGGCCGGTCTGGAGGTGCAGCGGCAGGTCGCCGAGGCGCAGGCGACGGTCCTGGCGACGGGTCTGGAGAACGCCGACATCGACATCGTCGGCGGCGACTCGGTCTTCTTCGACCGGCTCGTCTCGTCGATCTCGCTCGGCAAGGCGGTGGACGGGTTCGTGGACAACTCGCAGACCGCGCAGGCGCTGGCGGGGCCGTGGCTGGACGGTTCGTCGTCCTTCACGGACGACATCAGCCGGGTGCTGGGCTCGTTCTCCACGGGCGATGTGCAGAACCTGACGGTGTCGGCGCTGCTGATGCGGCTGATGGGGCCGGGGTCGTCGGGGGCGGCTTCGGGGCAGGTGCAGCAGTTGCTGGCGGCGGCGAAGGAGCTGGGGCTCGCGGACATGCCGGTGTCGTCGCTGACGGGGGCGGCTGCGGCGGGCGGTACGAAGGTGGCTCCGGCCGCTGATGTGGCGGCCCGGAACGGGGCCGGGGCCGGGGCGCTCGGGTAGCGCATCTTCCGGTCCGTCCGGCGCTTGAGGTCGGAGCCCTCGGCCGTGGGCCGGAAGGTCTGCGTGCGTCCCACGGGGGTGGGCGCACCAGGCCTGGCCTGCCCGTCAGGGCGGGCCCACCGTGCCGGGGGTTCCGTCCTCAAGCGCCGGACGGGCTGGATTTCGGGGCCCGCCCCGCACGTCGGGAGGCGGGCCCACCGGCCCGAAGGGTTCCGTCCTCAAACGCCGGACGGGCTGGGTGTATGCCGGACGGGCTGGATTTCGGGGCCGCCCCCGCACGTCGGGAAGCGGGCCCACCGGCCCGAGGGGTCCGTCCTCAAACGCCGGACGGGCTGGATAGGTGCCCGACGGGCTGAAGACGAAGAAACACGTAGGGAGCCGTACGCATGGACAGCGACAACACCGCCACCGTCACCGCGCCTCAGGGCGGGGAGGGCGATGTGGATGCCGGTGCCTACGAGGTGCTGCGGCGGCGGCTCTCCGCGCAGGCCGGGGAGCTCGTGCGGCGGGCCGAGGCGCTCAACGTACGGCGGACCGAGGAGTTCGGGTCGACCGGGCTGCGGCTGCTGGCCACCGAGCAGGTGCGCACCGAGCGGGCCTCCGTGCCGCGTGATCTCGTCGCCGTGGGCGGCCGGCTGCTCTTCGGGTTCGAGCGGGGGCCGGGGGCCCGTGGTGAGGCCGGGGTCGACGACGTCCTCCTCGTACGGGACGCGGAGGGCGATAGCGGGGCGGCCGAGGGCGGCGGGCCCACGGCGGGTGCCACCCTCCTCGACGACGACGGCTTCCGGCGCGAGTTCGCCTCCCTCCACCGCTACTTCCGCGACGCCCGGCTGCTGCGGCTGCGCCGGGTCAACGGCAAGCTCCTGGCCGTCTTCCGCACCGGGGAGAACGCCGAGGACATCCGGGTGCTCCGGTGGGCCCTCGGGGCGGACGGAACGCCCGGGGCGTTCCTCGACGCGCAGGGCGAGCGGGATCATGTCTTCCCGCCGTCCCACGACTTCGAGTGGACCGTGGCGGGGCGCGAGGCCCACGTCCCGGGGCGGCATCCGCACATCGCGATCGGCAAGGGCGGCGGGCTCTTCGTCGACACGCTCGGCGGCACGCTCACCGTCAAGGTCACCGACGACACCGAGTCGCCGGACGGGATCTACGAGGAGCCCGTCGACGAGCCGTTGCAGTCGCTGGCCGACGCCGACGTCGAGTACGCCGAGGTCGGGCCGCTGGTGCTGCTGCGCGTGCGGCCCTACAAGGAGACGGACTGGCGGTATCTCGTCTTCAACTCGCTGCTCTCCAGCGTCCAGCGGCTCGACTCCATCGGGCCCGCGTGTCACCGGCTGCCCGAGGACCAGGGGATCATCTTCCCCGGCGGCTACTACCTCACCACCGGCACCGCGAAGACCTTCGACACCGCCGAGGAGCTGACCGAGCCGGTCTTCGAGGGCGCCGTCCGCTCGCCCAACGGCGAGGACGTGCTCTACGTCTTCCGCTCCCGCGACGGCCTCCGCAGCCTCCTCCTCCCCTACAACCTGATCCGCCAGGAGGTCGCCACCCCGCTCACCGGGCGCGGCCACGCGCTGCTGGACGACGGCACGCTGATCCTGCTCCGGGACAACCCGGACGGGCCCGCGCGCGTGCACCCGTTGCAGCGCTGGCAGACCCCGTACGTCTCCGACACCTACGCCGCCGCCCGGCCCGCCGGGACCGGGCCGCTCGCCCGGACCGGCAACGCCGATCTCGTACGCGGGATTTCGGACTGTCTCGCGCTCGCGCACGGCGTACGGGACATGACGCCGACGACCGCCGTGTACGGGCAGCTCGCCGCCGACTGCGCCCGCGCCCAGGACCGGTACCACTGGCTGTCCGATCCCGAACTGGGTTCGCTCGACGAGCCGTTGAGGGAGCTGCGGGCCACCGCGCAGCAGGTGCTGGCCGAGTTCACCGCCGTACAGGAGCTGACCCGGCGGGCCGCCGACGCGCTGGAGGAGACCGCCGGCCGGATCACCGCGCTGGTGCGGCGTGTGCGCGGCGAGGTGCCCGGGTCGGCGTCCGTCTGGGTCGAGCGGCTGACCGAACTGCGGCAGGTGCACGGGCACTTGGCGACGGTCGGCGAGATGCGGTACGCCGACGTCGAGCGGATCGCGGAGCTGTCCGCCCGGACCGAGGACGACATCGCGTCCGCCGCCCAGCGGGCCGTGTCCTTCCTGGCCCGTGAGGACGCCTTCGACGGGTATCACGAGGACATCGCGGGGCTGGTCGCCGACGCGGGTGCACTGGAGACCGTCCGGGACGCCTCCGCCGTGACCGACCGGCTGTCCGCGATGACGGAGGGGCTGGCCACCGTCACCGACGTGGTGGCCGGTCTGGAGATCGGCGACGCCACCGTGCGTACGTCGATCCTGGAGCGGATCGCCGAGGTGCTGGGCGGCGCGAACCGGGCCCGCGCCACGCTGGACGCGCGCCGCCGGGAGCTGCTGTCGAAGGAGGGGCGCGCCGAGTTCGCCGCCGAGTTCGCGCTGCTCGGGCAGGCCGTCACGGGGGCGCAGGCCGCCGCCGACTCGCCGGAGGCGTGTGACGACCAACTGGCCAGGCTGTTGCTCCAGTTGGAGAACCTGGAGTCGCGGTTCGCGGAGTTCGACGACTTCCTCGCCGAGCTGGCCGAGCGCCGCACCGAGGTGTACGAGGCGTTCTCGGCGCGCAAGCAGACCCTCCAGGACGAGCGGGCGCGGCGCGCCGAGCGGCTGGCCGGGTCGGCCGACCGGGTGCTCGACACCATCGCCCGGCGGGTCGCCTCGCTGGACGACCTCGACGCCGTCCACACCTACTTCGCCTCCGACCCGATGGTCGCCAAGGTCCGCCGCACCGCCGACGAGCTGCGCGAACTGGGCGACCCCGTACGGGCCGAGGAGCTGGACGGGCGGCTGAAGGCGGCCCGCCAGGAGGCCGGCCGCGCCCTGCGCGACCGCACCGAGCTGTACGCGGACGGCGGGTCCGTGATCAAGCTGGGCCGCCACCGGTTCGCGGTGAACACCCAGCCGTTCGATCTGACGCTCGTGCCGTCCGGGGACAGCCTCGCCTTCGCGCTGACCGGGACGGACTACCGTGCCCCGGTCACCGACCCGGAGTTCGCGGCGGCCCGGCCGTACTGGGAGCAGCTGCTCCCCTCGGAGAACGCCTCCGTCTACCGCGCCGAGCACCTGGCCGCCCGCCTCCTCGACGAGCACGGGCCGAGCCGGCTCACCTCGCTCGCCGATGCCGAACTAGCCACGCTCGTACGGGAGTCGGCTGCCGAGGCGTACGACGAGGGGTACACGCGGGGCGTCCACGACGAGGACGCCACCGCGATCCTGGCCGCCCTGCTGCGGCTGCACGCGGACGCCGGGCTGCTGCGCCACGAGCCCGCCGTCCGCGCGGCGGCCCAGCTCTTCTGGGCGTACGGCACCGAGGAGGCGCAGCGCGCCTCCTGGGCCCGGCGTGCGGTCTCGCTGGCCCGCGCCCGCGACACCTTCGGGCTCGCCCCGGCCATCGCGGTGCTCCAGGAGGAGTGGGCGGCGGCGATCGGCTCCCCGTCCCCGGCCGCGCCGGGTCACGCCGTCGCCGCGTACCTCTTCGAGGAGCTGACGAGCGGGCCCGCCGGATTCGTCGTGGGTTCCTCGATCCACGCCTTCCTGGACGCCTTCCACCGGGCGGCGGGCCCCGCCGCGTACGGGGACGACCTCGCCGCCCTCGGCGACGACCTGCCCGCGCGCCGGCAGCTCGTGGAGGGCTGGCTCGCCCCGTACGCCGAGGCCACGGGGGCGGACCTCGGCGACGGCGACCTGGCCGAGGCCGTGGCGGTGGAGCTCTGCCCGGAGCTGGAGCGGTACGCGTGCGACGCGCCGCTCACCGAGCGCCTGGAGGGCCTCCTCGGCGACCACCCGCGCATCGCGGGCGGCGGGGCCCTCACCGTACGGATCGATGAACTCCTCGCCCGTACCGCCGCGTTCCGCGCGGAGACCGTGCCCGGCTTCCGCGCCTACCAGCGGCTGCGCACCTCCCTGGTGACCGCCGAGCGGGGCCGGCTGCGGCTGGACGACCACCGGCCGCGCGTGATGTCGGCGTTCGTCCGCAACCGGCTGCTCGACGAGGTCTACCTGCCGCTGATCGGCGACAGCCTGGCCAAGCAGCTCGGCACCGCCGACGCCGACCGGCGCACCGACTCGCAGGGCATGCTGCTGCTCGTCTCGCCGCCCGGCTACGGCAAGACGACGCTGATGGAGTACGTCGCGGACCGGCTCGGGATGGTCCTCGTCAAGATCAGCGGGCCGAACCTGGGCCACGACGTGACCTCCCTCGACCCGGGCCAGGCCCCGAGCACCACCGCCCAGCAGGAGATCGAGAAGATCAACTTCGCCCTGGAGGCGGGCAACAACACGCTCCTCTACCTGGACGACATCCAGCACACCTCGCCCGAACTGCTCCAGAAGTTCATCCCGTTGTGCGACGCCACCCGTCGTATCGAGGGCGTGCGGGACGGCGAGCCGCGCAGCTACGACCTGCGGGGCAAGCGGTTCGCGGTGTGCATGGCGGGCAACCCGTACACCGAGTCCGGCGAGCAGTTCCGGATCCCGGACATGCTCGCCAACCGGGCCGACGTCTGGAACCTCGGCGAGGTCCTCAGCGGCCGGGACGACGTCTTCGCGCTGAGCTTCGTGGAGAACGCGCTGACCGCCAACCCGGTCCTCGCCCCGCTGGCCGCCCGCTCCCGGGACGACCTGGCGCTGCTGGTGCGGCTGGCCGGCGGCACCGACCCGGCGGCCCGCGCGGAGCACCTGGAACACCCGTACAGCGCGGCCGAGCTGGACCGGATCCTGGCCGTGCTGCGCCATCTGCTCACGGCCCGGGACACCGTGCTCGCGGTGAACGCGGCGTACATCGCCTCGGCCGCGCAGACCGACGCCACCCGCACCGAGCCGCCGTTCCGGCTCCAGGGCTCCTACCGCAACATGAACAAGATCGCCGAGCGGATCGTGCCCGTCATGAACGACGACGAGCTGTCCGCCGTCGTCGGCGACCACTACGCGGGCGAGGCCCAGACGCTCACCACGGGGGCCGAGGCCAACCTGCTGAAGCTGGCCGCGCTGCGCGGGACGCTCACCGCCGAACAGACCGAGCGGTGGGCGACGATCACCGCCTCCTACGTCCGCACGCAGGCGCTCGGCGGGCCGGACGGCGACCCGATGACCCGGGCGGTGGCCGCGCTCGGACTCCTCGCGGACCGGATCGCGGCGGTGGAGACGGCGATCCAGCGGGCGGCGGACCCCCGGCATCTGCTGGCGGGGCCTCAAGGTCACCAAGGTCACCAAGGCCCGGTCAATGACCGGGCTGTTCCCGATCGTCGTGCGAAGATCACAAACACTCCACACTGATCGGGAAGACCGAGCCGGAAGGACCACGGCATGCTGGGTTTCGTGCCCCCACTTCCTCAGCAACCAGGACGCCCGCCCTCCACCGGCCACATGATCGTCTGCGGTGACGACGCGCTGGCGCGCCGACTCGCCGTGGAGCTGCGCTTCGTCTACGGGGAGCGGGTGACCCTGCTCCTGCCCCCGGGCCGGGACGCGAACAGCCCCGAGACGCCGCTGACCCAACGGGGGCGGGCAGCCGCCCTGTTCGGCCGGATGTCGGCCGCGATGAACCGCGCGGGCAACGGCGGCGGGTCGACCGGGGGCGGCAGCGGCGACACCAACGCCGGGGTCGAGGCCGTCCGCATCATGGAGGCCCCCGAGCCCTCCGACGACGTCCTGGAGGAGGCGGGCGTCGACCGGGCCGCCGCCCTCGCCCTCGTCTACGACGACGACGAGCGCAACATCCGCGCCGCCCTGACCGCCCGCCGCCTCAACCCCCGTCTGCGGCTGGTCATCCGGCTCTACAACCGCAAGCTGGGGCTGCACCTGGAAGAGCTGCTCGACCAGGCGGCGGCCGTCGCCATGCCCGGCATCGACCCGGCGCTGCTGGACGCCTCCACCACCGTCCTGTCCGACGCCGACACCGCCGCCCCGGCCCTCGCCGCCACCGCCCTGACCGGCAGCAGCAAGATCATCCAGGCCGAGGGCCTGCTCCTGCGCGCCGCCGAACGCCCCCCGCCCCGCCCCGGCGAGACGGCCGACCCCGGCCTGTGCACCCTCGCCCTGCTCTCCTCCACCACCAACGACCCGGCGGGCGCGGAGGGTTCGGACAGCAGCGGCGACGAGGCCCCGCAACTGCTGCCCGACGAGAGCGCCGTCGCCGCCGCCACCGGCCGGGGCACGGTGGTCCTCGAAGCGGTCAGCCGGGCCGACCCGGACCGTCCGGCCACCCGCATGGGCGGCCGGGGCGCCCCACTCTCGCAGGTCTTCTCCCGCAGGCTGCGCTGGTCGGCCCTCGGCGTCGCGGTCGCGGCACTCGCCCTGGTGGTCGCCTCGCTCCTCACCACCGAGGACGGCCTGCTGCACTCCACCTATCTGACCCTGCTCGACCTGCTGGGCATGAACGACCCGTCGGAGGACGGATCTCCGGCCCGGAAGGTCATCCAGCTCCTCTCCGGCGTCGCCGGGCTGCTCCTGCTCCCGCTGCTGCTCGCCGCCGTCCTGGAGGCGTTCGGCACCCTGCGCACCGCGTCCTCGCTGCGCCGCCCGCCGCGCGGACTGTCGGGTCACGTGGTGCTGCTGGGGCTCGGCAAGATCGGTACGCGCGTCCTCGTACGGCTCCGCGAACTCGACATCCCCGTGGTCGTCGTCGAGGAGGACCCCGAGGCGCGGGGCATCCCGCTGGCCCGCTCGATGCATGTGCCGACCGTCATCGGCGACGTCACCCAGGAAGGCGTCCTCGAAGCGGCCAAGATCCGCCGCGCCCGCGCCCTCCTCGCCCTCACCAGCATCGACACCACGAACCTGGAAGCGGCGCTGTACGCCCGCTCGGTGAAGCCGGACCTGAGGGTGGCGCTGCGGCTGTACGACGACGAGTTCGCCACCGCCGTCTACCGCACCCTGCGCACCGCGCACCCCGGGGCCCTGACCCGTTCCCGCTCGGTCTCCCACCTGGCCGCCCCGTCCTTCGCGGTCGCCATGATGGGCCGCCAGATCCTGGGCGCGGTCCCGGTCGAGCGGAAGGTCATGCTGTTCGCGGCCCTGGAGGTCGCGGGGCACCCGCAGTTGGAGGGCCACACGGTCGAGCAGGCGTTCCGGGCGGGCGCCTGGCGGGTCCTGGCCATCGACGCCACCCCGCCGGCCGACCGCACCCCGGACCTCGCCGCGATCCCGCCGTACGACCCGCAGGGCGACGGGACGCCGCCGCCCTCCGGCCTGGTCTGGGACCTGCACCCCGGTTACGTCCTGCGCGCCCAGGACCGGGTGGTGATCGCCGCCACCCGCCGGGGGCTCGCGGAGCTGCTGCGGCGGCAGCGGTCGGTGGTGCCGGGGCGGTAGGGGGCGGCAGGGGCGGTGGTGCCGGGGCGGCAGCGGTCGGTGGTGCCGGGGCGGTAGGGGGCGGCGGACGGGTGGCCTCGGTTCCGGTTCCGGCCCGCGCGGCCGGCTACCGGAAGGTGCCCATGGCCTCGCGTACCTCCTCCAGGGTCCGGTCCGCGATCGCGTTGGCCCGTTCGTTGCCCTCCCGCAGCACGGACCGTACGTACGTGAGGTCCGCCGCGTACGCCGCCCGGCGGGCGCGTACGGGGGCGAGGTGGGCGTTGACCGCCTCGGTCACCGTCCGCTTGAGCGCGGCCGACCCGCCGGCGCCGATCTCCGCCGCGACCTCGTGCGGGTCCCGGTCCAGGCAGAGCGCGGCCAGCAGCACGAGCGAGGAGACGCCGGGCCGGCGCTCGGGGTCGTAGGTGATGTGCCGGTCGGCGTCCGTCGTCGCGCCCTTGATCAGGCGGGCCGTCTCGTCGGCGGTGGCGGAGAGCGGGACGGAGTTCGCGCGGCTCTTGCTCATCTTGCCGCCGTCGGTGCCGAGCAGCAGGGGTGCGGCGGAGAGCAGGGCGTCCGGTTCCGGGAAGACCTGCCCGTACCGCTCGTTGAAGCGGCGGGCGATCGTCCGGGTGAGTTCGATGTGCGGCAGCTGATCCTGCCCGACGGGGACCACGTTGCCCTTGCAGAAGAGGATGTCGGCGGCCTGGTGCGCCGGGTACGTGTACATCAGCCCGCTGACCGAGGACTGCCGCGAGTGCGCGATCTCGTCCTTGACCGTGGGGTTGCGGCCCAGCTCCGCGACGGAGACGAGGCTCAGGAAGGGCAGCAGGAGCTGGTTGAGCGCGGGGACGGCACTGTGGTTGAAGACGGTGCTCCGTGCCGGGTCGATGCCGAGGGCCAGGTAGTCGAGGAGCAGCCCGTCCGTGTACTCCTGGAGCCGCTCGGCGGTGTCCCGGTCGGTGAGGACCTGGAAGTCGGCGATCAGGACGAACACGTCCACGCCGAGATCCTGGAGGCGGACCCGGTTGCGCAGGGTGCCGAAGTAGTGCCCGAGGTGCAGGCGGCCGGTGGGGCGGTCCCCGGTGAGGACCCGGAAGCGGGCGGGGTCCCGGGTCAGCTGCTGCTCCAGCTCGGCGCTGCGGCGCTCGGCGGGGGTGGATGCCGTGGGGGTGGCGGTGGCGGCGGGTGCGACGGTGGTCATGGTGGGTGGCTCTCCTCGCGTGGATGGTGCGTGGAGGACGGCCCCGCCGGTGAGCGCCGCTGCGCTTCGTCTCCGTATCCGCGCCGTACGGGATGTCGTACGAGGTCCCGTACGGAGGCAGCGAAAAGGGCCGTCCATATCGAACGGCCCTGGTTCCGTGCAGATGCTGTGGCCGCTCCTATGAGGAGCGCCACCAGTTTCGGCACGGGACGGAGGTCATGGCCTCAGTGTACGGGGCGGGTCCTACTTCGGGGCGTGCCTACTTCGGCGCGTGCCCGCCCACGTAGAAGAGGAGCCAGATGAACCCGGCGAACAGGTGCGTCGCGAAGACGTAGACGAAGACGCGCAGGAACACTCCGCGCGCCTTCCACTCCTCGCTGTTGCTCTCCTGCTCGCTCACCGTTCCAGAATACGCGCGCCCCGGCGGAGGGCCCGGCCCCGTGGAATAGGACGGAGGGGGGTCCCGTTGTAGGGTGTAGTTCAACGTTCAACCAAATCGGTCAGGGCCTCCGGCTCCTCGGATCCCCGGATCCCCGGCCGGGACTCAGGAAGGCGGACGCCATGCAGTTCGGGATCTTCACCGTCGGGGACGTCACGACCGACCCGACCACCGGCCGGACCCCCACCGAGAACGAGCGGATCAAGGCGACCCTGGCCATCGCGCAGAAGGCCGAGGAGGTCGGTCTGGACGTCTTCGCGACCGGCGAGCACCACAACCCGCCGTTCGTCCCGTCCTCCCCGACGACGACCCTCGGCTACATCGCCGCCCGCACCGAGAACCTGATCCTGTCCACCTCCACCACGCTGATCACCACCAACGACCCGGTGAAGATCGCCGAGGACTACGCCACGCTCCAGCACCTCGCGGACGGCCGCGTCGACCTGATGATGGGCCGGGGCAACACCGGACCGGTCTATCCGTGGTTCGGCAAGGACATCCGTCAGGGCATCCCGATGGCCATCGAGAACTACGCCCTGCTGCACAAGCTGTGGCGCGAGGACGTCGTGGACTGGGAGGGCAAGTTCCGTACGCCGCTCCAGTCCTTCACCGCCACCCCACGCCCGCTGGACGGCGTGCCGCCGTTCGTCTGGCACGGCTCCATCCGCTCGCCCGAGATCGCCGAGCAGGCCGCGTACTACGGCGACGGCTTCTTCCACAACAACATCTTCTGGCCCATGGAACACACGAGGAAGATGGTCGACCTCTACCGGCGCCGCTACGCCCACTACGGGCACGGCACCGCCGACCAGGCCATCGTCGGACTCGGCGGCCAGGTGTTCATGCGCAAGAACTCGCAGGACGCGGTACGGGAGTTCCGCCCGTACTTCGACAACGCGCCGGTCTACGGCCACGGCCCGTCCCTGGAGGACTTCACCCGCGAGACCCCGCTGACGGTGGGCTCCCCGCAGGAGGTCATCGAGCGGACGCTGACGTTCCGGGACCAGGTCGGCGACTACCAGCGGCAGCTGTTCCTGATGGACCACGCGGGGCTCCCGCTGAAGACGGTCCTGGAGCAGCTCGACATCCTCGGCGAGGAGGTCGTTCCGGTGCTGCGCAAGGAGTTCGCCAACCTGCGGCCGGCCGGGGTGCCGGAGTCCGCGCCCGTCCACCCGGCGGTGACCGCCGCCCGCGCCTCTGCCACCGGAAAGGGGGCTTGACCTCCATGTTCGCCACCACTCCCCTGCGCATCGTCGCCGTCTCGGCCGGGCTCAGCCAGCCGTCCTCCACCCGGCTGCTGGCCGACCGGCTGGCCGCCGCCGCCCGCGAGCGGCTCGCGGCCGAGCAGGACCGGAAGGTGGAGGTCCAGGTCGTCGAGGTCCGCGACCTCGCCGTGGACATCGCCCACCACCTGCTCAGCGGCTTCCCCTCGGCCACGCTGCGGGAAGCGATCGACGCGGTGACGGAGGCCGACGGGCTGATCGCCGTGACGCCGGTGTTCACCGCCTCGTACAGCGGACTGTTCAAGTCGTTCTTCGACCTGATCGACAACACCGCGCTGACCGGCAAGCCCGTCGTGATCGCCGCGACGGGCGGCACGGCCCGGCACTCACTGGTCCTGGAGCACGCGCTGCGCCCGCTCTTCGCCTACCTGCGGGCCGTCACCGTGCCCACCTCCGTCTACGCGGCGTCGGAGGACTGGGGCTCCTCGGGCGACGAGTACACCGAGGGCCTGCCGTCCCGGATCCGGCGCGCGGGCGGCGAGCTGGCCTCCGCGATCCTGGGCCGTACGGTCTCCGGGGCCTCGCGGACCCCGGGCCTGGAAGACGGGGAGGACGCGGTCGTCCCCTTCGAGCAGCAGCTCGCGGACCTGCGGCTGGACTGAGGGGCGTGGGCTGGGGGCCGGGGCAGTAGGGGCGGTTCGCACCGAACCGCCCCTACCTGTCCGATTTGATTACAGTGAGATCGGACGCTGTACCGGGCTTCACCGAGCTGGAGGCAGATATGGGCAGGATCGTTGTGGGCGTCGACGGCTCCGATTCCTCGATCAAGGCACTGCACTGGGCCGTGCGCCAGGCCGAGCTGACCGGTGCCACGGTGGAGGCCGTGAACAGCTGGGAGTATCCGGCGACCAGCTGGGCGTCGATGATGCCGGGCATGCCGGAGGACTTCGATCCGCAGGCTCTGGCCACCGTCTCCCTCACCGAGGCGCTGGAGGAGGCTCTCGGCGCGAAGGGCGCAGCAGCGGTCAGCAAGGTCGTGGTCATCGGCAATCCGGCCCAGGCGCTGCTGGACCGCGCCCAGGGCGCCGACCTGCTCGTCGTCGGGGCCCGGGGCCACACCGGCCTCAAGGCCACCCTGCTCGGCTCGGTCAGCCTCCACGTCACCCAGCACGCGCCGTGCCCGGTGACGGTCGTGCGCGACTGAAGGCCCCGCAGAATAACGGGGGGCCGTTGTCAGTGGGTGCTCCTATCGTGTGGTCATGACCCCTGCTCTCTTCGGGCGCGACCATCCCGCCGGCGTTCTCCGCGCGGAGATCGCCCGGGCCACGGACAGCCACGGCGGTCTCGTGCTGGTCACCGGCGAGGCCGGGATCGGCAAGAGCACGCTCGTCACCGACGCCGCGCACGAGGCGCGGCGGCGCGGGGCGCTGGTGGTCGGCGGGTCCTGCTGGGACTCCGACAACACCCCCGGCTACTGGCCCTGGGTGCAGGTCCTGCGCGGCCTGCGCCGGTCCGCCACGGCGGCGGAATGGGCGGCGGCCCAGGAGGCGTCGGACGGCCGGCTCGCCGTGCTCCTCGGTGATCCGGTCAGGGCCGCCATGGGCGGATCGGACGGCCCGGGACCCAGCACGCTGTCGGCTGCGGGGGCGGCCCCGGGTTCCGGCGGGAGCCCGGGTTCCGGCGGGGCACACGGCGGCGAGCCCGGCATGGATACGGGCACGAGCCCGCCGGGCGGCGGTTCGCAAGGCAGCAGCTCGCCGGAGGGCGCCGAGGCCTTCGGGCTCTTCGACGCGGTGACCACGGCCCTCGTCACGGTCTCCCAGAGCCGGCCGCTGGTGGTCGTCCTCGACGATCTGCACAGCTCCGACCCGGCCTCGCTGCGGCTGCTCGAATTCGCCGCCCAGCACGCCTGGTTCGAGCGGCTGCTGCTGATCGGCACCTACCGGGACGTCGAGGTGGAGGCCCCCGGACACCCGCTCCAGCAGCTGATCCTGCCGCTGGTCTCGCGCGCCGCCGCGACCCTCACCCTGACCGGCCTCGGCCGGGACGAGGTGGGCGCGCTGATGACGGTGACGACAGGCCGCGAGCCCGCACCGCAGCTGGTCGACGAGGTCCACCGGCGCACCGGCGGCAACCCCTTCTTCGTCGAGCAGACCGCCCGGCTCTGGCACAGCGGAAGCCCGGTCTCCACCATTCCGCCCGGTGTGCGGGAAGCGGTCCGGCAGCGGCTGGCCCTGCTGCCCGAACCGGTCGTCTCCCTGCTGACCAGCGCCGCCCTGCTCGGCCGGGAATTCCGCCGGCAGGTCCTGGCCGTGGTGCACGGAGCGCCGGTCCCCCACGTGGACCGGCTCCTGGAGTCGGCCGTCGTCGCCCGGGTCGTCGTCCCCCGCCCGTCCGGGCAGTACGCCTTCGCCCACGACCTGCTGCGCGAGACGCTGTACGCCTCCCTGGACGACGCCGAGGCCCGCGAACGCCATGCCGCCGCCGTACGGGCCCTGGACGCGCACGGCGGACTCGACGACGCGGTACGGCCCGGCGACCTCGCCCGGCACGCCCACCTCGCCGGCGGCGCCCTGGAGCGCGACCGCCGGATCGACCTGCTGCTGGCGGCCGCCCGGGACGCCTCGGGGCGCCTGGCCGAGGAGGAGGCCGTCGGCCACTACCGCCGCGCCCTCGCGGTGGCCTCCGGCGAGACGGGGGAGCCGGGTGAACCGGGGACGGCTCCCGAAGGGGTGCCGGGAGGCCCCCCGGCGGACGGGGCGGACCAGGGCCCGGACCTCCGGCGGGCCGCGCCGATCGGCCTCGACCTCTCCGGACAGCTCCGGCACATGGGGGAGACCGCCGAGGCGCAGCGCCTGCTGGACCGGTCGGTCGCCCTGGCCCGGGAGCTGGATGACCCGGAGGTGCTGGCCCGGGTGGCGATCACCCTCTACCGCGACGGCTCCCTGGACGGCGGCCACGACGCATCCACGACGACCCTCCTCGCCGAGGCGCACCGCAAGCTGACCGGCAAGGAGGGCCAGGAGAACCTCTCCGACGACCGGCTCGCCCAGGAGCTGGCCATCCACATCATGGCGCTGGCCCGGAGCGGCTCCGACGACGAGGCGCTCGCCTTCTCGCTCTGGGCGCGCCACGACTCCGTATGGGGCCTCGGCTCGGCGGTGGAGCGGATCGGGCTGACCGACGAGATGACCGTCATCGGCCGGCGCACCCGGCACCAGGACATGGAGCTGCACGCGACATCCATGCGCTGGGTGGCGCTGCTGGAGCTGGGCGACCCGGCCTTCATCGACCAGTTCCGTACGTTCGTACGCCTCGCCGAGCAGACCGAACTGCCCCGGTTCGCCCTGGGGATCGCCGTCGACACCAGCCTGATCGCCTCCCTGCAGGGCCGGTTCGCCGAGGCAACCACCGCGCTGCAGGACGACGCACTCGACCCCGAGAGCAAGGACCATGTGGCCTTCGGCTTCATGGCGCACCATCTGCACTGGGCGCTCCATCTGCTCCAGGGGCACTTCGCCGAGGCCGAGGAGATCGTCGGCAGACTTCCGGCCGCCGGGTATCCCTACCCCGGGCTGCTGGAGTCGGTCACGGCCGTGGAACAGGGCGACGCGACGCCCGCGCTGCGCCTGATCGCCGAGCAGACGGACCGCGCCGGTCCCTATCCGCGGGCGTTCATGCCGCTGTGGCTCCGGCTACTGGCCCAGGCAGCCGCGGTGACGGGCGACCGGCGCCTCATCGCCCGCGCGGAGGACGAGCTGACCCCTTACACGGGCCAGTGGATCGTCTCGCTGTACGGGTGCGACATCGGCGGCCCCGTCGACCTCTGGCTCGGGATGCTCGCCGCAGCGCGCGGCGACCAGGACGCCGCGGTGGCGGCGCTCACCGAGGCCGCCGCCTCCTCGGACCGCCTCGGCGCCCGCCCCTGGGCCGTACGGGCCCGGCTCTGCCTGGCCCGTTCCCTGCTCGCCCGCGCCGGTGGGGGACATGGGAGTGCGGCCGGTTCTGACGCCGACGACACCGGGCGGGCTCGTCGGCTGCTCGGCGAAGTGGCGCGGGAAGCGGGCGAGTTGGGCCTGGAGCATGTGGAGGCGGAGGCCTCGGCCCTCCGTACGGCCCCACCCGGCGCCGCCAACACCACCGCCTCTGCCGGGATCGACGCCTCCGCCGCCCCTCGCCCTGCCGTCACCACCGGCCCCGCCGCCTCATGGGCCCCGATCCCGGGCCCGAATCCGGTCCTGGGCCGAGTCGTGGCTCCGGACCGGAGCGCGGCAGAGGCGGCGGCCGGCGGCGGGGCCGTGCCGGCCGCCGAGTTCCGGCGGACCGGACCGGTGTGGCAGCTGCGCTGGGACGGGGTGACCGTGCATGTCCCGGACGCCAAGGGGCTGCGGGACCTGCACAGCCTGTTGGGGCTGCCCGGCGCCGATGTCCCGGCCGTCCAGCTCCTCGCGCCCGAGGGTGGGGACCTCGTCGTCGCCGCCGGGCAGCTCGGCGGCGATCCGGTGCTCGACGAGGAGGCCAAGCGCCGCTACAAGGAACACCTGGCCCGGCTGGACGCCGAGATAGACCGAGCCGCCGCCCGGGACGACGCCGGGCTGGTCGAGAAGTACGACCGGGAGCGGCAGGCCCTCCTCGACGAGCTCCGCACCGCGGCCGGGCTCGGCGGCCGGTCCCGCCGGCTGGGCGACCAGACCGAGCGGGCCCGTAAGACGGTCACCGCCCGGATCCGCGACACCCTGCGCAAGCTGGACACCCTGCACCCCGCGCTGGCGGCCCACCTGAAGGCGTCCGTGACGACCGGGACCACCTGCGCCTACCGGCCCGAGCACGCCCCCGACTGGCGGCTCTGACCCGAGCCGCCACGCCTCTTCGCCTCTCTGCCTCTACTGCTCGACCACGACGTCGGCGACGGCACACGCCACGTTGTCGGGTCCGCCCGCCTCGCGGGCCAGGCCGACCAGCCGGCGTACGGCCTCCTCCGGGTCGTCCGCCGCGACGACCGCCGCCCGCAGATCCGCCTCGTCCACCACCGCCGACAGACCGTCCGAGCAGAGCAGATAGCGGTCCCCGGCCATCGCCTCCCGCAGGCGGACGTCGGGGCGGACCGCCACGGCCACCGGGGCGGACCGCGCCTCACCGACCAGGGCCTTCAGCAGCAGTGCACGCTCCGGGTGGGAGGCGGCTTCCTCCTCGCCCAGCGAACCGTCGTCGATCATCGACTGGACCAGGCTGTGGTCGTGCGTGATCCGGAACAGCTCCCCGCCCCGCAGCAGATAGGCCCGCGAGTCCCCGATGTGCACGAGCCCGAGCCGCGACCCCGTCCACAGCATCGCGGTGAGCGTGGTCCCCGAACCGTCCGGGGCCGCACAGGGCGCGACCGCGTCCCGGACCGCCCGCGAAGCGGAATCCGCCGTGTCCTCCAGGGCGTTCAGCAGATCCGCGGCGGACAGCGCGCCCTCCCGGGCACCCCACGCGGCAGGCTTGAGCGCCTCGATCGCCGCCGCACTCGCCTCGGCCCCGCCCTCCCCGAAACCGTCGGCGACCGCCAGCAGCCGGGGCCCCGCGAACGCCGCGTCCTGATGCGCCGTACGCACCGCCCCCGTATCGGTCAGCGCCGCACAACGGATCGCGAGCGCCAGCGCCCCCGCACCGCTCCCCATGTTCCCCGTGCTATCCGTGTTCTCCGTGTTGCCCGTGTTGCCCGTGTTCTCCGGTATCCGCGACATGGCCCTGCCTTCCGCTGACAGATGGTCGACGAGGTACATCGCCAGATCGCGCCGGGCCGCCGTCTCGGCCTCCACCCGTGCCCAGTAGGCCCGGATCTCCACGGCCGCGGCGCTCGCGTCGAGCGCCACGACCCGGCCGATCCGGCTCAGCGGCATGCCGATCCTGCGCAGCCACGCCACGAGCCGGGCCCCCTCCACCTGCGCCGGGTCGTAGTACCGGTAGCCGTTCACCGGGTCGACCAGGGCGGGCCGGAGGAGTCCCAGCTCGTCGTAGCGCCGGAGCGCCTTGGCGGAGAGCCGGGACAACCGGGCGAACTCCCCGATCGTCACCAGCTCCCCGCTCGCGGCGCCCACCGCGCGGCCTTCGCGTTCCACCCCGTACCTCCTCGTACCGGGCGCTTCCCGCCCGGCCCCACCGATGCTGGGGCTTCCCCCGCGGGGAAGGTCAAGGATGCCTGCGCATGGGGCCGCCGTCGTTCACTTCCGGTTGTAGAGCCGCATCGTCACCACGCCGAAGACCGTCATGAGCACCCCGGACCAGCCCAGCGACCAGACGATGTCGGCGGCCGGCCAGTTGCCCGCCATCAGCTCACGCACCGCCGTGGCGAGGTGGGTGACCGGGCTGTTGTTCACGAAGGCCTGGAGCCAGCCCGGCATCGTCATCGGGTCGACGAAGACATTGCTGAGGAACGTCAGCGGGAAGATCACCATCATGCTGACACCCATCACCGACTTCTCGGAGCGCAGCAGCAGCCCGAACATCGTCCAGATCCAGGAGAACGCGAACGAGAACACGACCAGCAGCGCGACACCGGCCAGCACGCCGAGCACACCGCCGTCCGGGCGGAACCCGATGATCATGCCGACGGCGAGCATCACCGCCGACGCCAGCAGATAGCGCAGGACGTCGCCGAGCAGATAGCCGACCATCGGGGCGGGCCGCCAGATCGGCAGCGTGCGGAACCGGTCGAAGACACCCTTGGCGATGTCCGTGTTCACCGCTACACCCGTGTACATCGTGATCATCACGACGCTCATCACCATGATGCCGGGCAGCAGGAACTGGATGTACTCCTCGGTGGAGCCGGCCAGCGCCCCTCCGAAGAGATACGTGTACATCAGGACCAGCATGATCGGGAAAGCCGTCACATCGAAGAGCTGTTCCGGCACATGCTTGATCTTCAGCATGGCGCGCCAGCCGAAGGTCACCGATGCCGACAGGGCGCTCGGCCTCGGCGGGCGCTCGTGGCCCACCAAGAGCGCCGAGAGCCGTTCCTGGTCCGGTGCGGCGAGCTCGACGCCCTCCAGCTCCGTCTTGGCGGTCGCGGTGCTCATGCCGCCACTCCCTTCTTGTCCGTGAGTGCGAGGAAGACCTCGTCGAGGCTGGGCTGTCCCAGCGAGAAGTTGTCGACCGTGATGCCGGACCGGGCCAGCTCGGCCAGGGCACGCCCGGCCTGCTCCGCCGCACCCTGTTCGGTGCTCTGCCCGTCGACCCGGGCGGTCAGCGCCACCGGGTCCGCGTCCAGCTGGACCTCCGCGTTCAGCGCGAGCGCCAGCACCTGCTGCGCCTCGGCCCGCTGGTCGGCGTCCCGCAGCCGCAGATGGACGGTGCCGGCGCCGACGGAGGCCTTGAGCTCGCCCTTGGTTCCCTCGGCGATGACCTTGCCGTGGTCGATCACCGCGATACGGGAGGCCAGCTGGTCGGCCTCGTCCAGATACTGCGTGGTCAGCAGGACCGTGGTGCCGTGGGCGACGACCGCCCGCACGATGTCCCACACCTGGTTGCGGCTGCGGGGGTCGAGTCCGGTGGTCGGCTCGTCCAGGAACAGCACGTCCGGGGTGTTCAGGATGGACGCGGCGATGTCGATGCGCCGCCGCATGCCTCCCGAGTAGTTCTTCACCTGCCGGCCCGCCGCATCGGTCAGCCCGAACCCTTCGAGCAGCTGGGCCGCCCGGTCGCGGGCCGCCGGCTTGGAGTGCCCGAGCAGCCGGCCGAGCAGGACGAGGTTCTCCGAGCCGGTCAGGTCCTCGTCCACCGAGGCGTACTGCCCGGTCAGGCTGACCCGGCTGCGGACCGCGTCGGCGTCCTTCACGACGTCCTTGCCGAACACCCGGGCCGTGCCGCCGTCGGGGCGCAGCAGGGTCGCGAGCATGCGGACGGCGGTGGTCTTGCCGGCGCCGTTGGGTCCGAGGACGCCGTAGACGGTGCCGGTGGGGACGGCGAGGTCGATGCCGTCCACCGCACGGTTGTCGCCGAAGACCTTCACCAGCCCCGTGGTCTCGATGGCCAGTTCAGTGCTCATGATCCATTCCTTGTGGGTCGTCGGTGGAAGTCTGCGTTCTGCGCCGGGTCCGGGCCGGTCCGGGAGCTCATGAGACGTACGGGCGGACGGCGCGCGCCTCGCGCAGGGCCCAGCCCCACCAGCCGAGCTGGTCGAGCATCAGGCCCACGGACCGGTCCCGGCCGGTGTCGCCGGGGTGCCCCTCCAGCGGCTGCTGGAGGAAGTCGAGCGCGACCCCGTTCCTCAGGGTCACCGTGTGCAGCTCGGTGAAGACCGAACGCAGCTGCTCCACGGCGTACAGCCCGGCGGAACCGTGTCCGTAGCTCACGAAAGCGACCGGTTTGGCCTGCCACTCCTCGTAGGCGAAGTCGATGGCCTGCTTCAGGGAGGCGGGGAACGAGCGGTTGTACTCCGGGGTGACCACGACGAAGGCCTCGGCCCTGGCGATCTCCTCGGTGAACTCCGACATCGGCCCGGTCGCCCGCCCCGGGTAGTGCACGGGGAAGTCGAAATCGGCGAGGTCCAGCACGGCGAGCTCCAGCTCGCTCCGGTCCTGGGCCCGCTCCATGAACCAGCGGCCGACCGCATCGCCGATGCGTCCCTCGCGGGTGCTGCCGATGATCACCGCGACCCGCAGCGGAACAGTGTCCGTCGTCATCGTTCGCTCCTCCTCCCGCTTCCTCCGCCGCCTCCCGGGCCTCCCGTCCGGGCCGGGCCGTTCTGCTCCCTCACCTCATGGGCGCCAGACGCGGAGGCGCGGCTGCCAGATTGAATCTGGCAGCCGCGCACACAGTCGGAGAAGCCCGGAAGCCGGACAAGCCTCAGGTCTCCCGTGTGTAGAAGAAGTAGAACGAGACGCAGAGGACGCCCGCCCCGACCGCCAGACCCAGAGCGGTCGACCGCAGCACGCTGGTGTCGGTGAGGCTCACCAGGAAGCCGATCGCGCACGCGGTCAGCGCGCCGTACGCGACCGCCCGCAGCTCGCGCGGCAGGGAGCGCTGGATCCGGCCCAGCGCGAAGCAGAGGGCCGCCAGAGCTACACCGGCGACGAGCCCGAGCAGGACCTGCCCGCCGGTGCTGGGGCCGCCGTCGCGACGGATGAACGCCGCGTAGAACCCGTAGATCACGCCGAGCACCAGAGGCAGTGCCCAGGCGAGCGGCGTGTGGTGGCGGGTTCGCGCATGCGCGCGGGCACCCCTTCGGCCGGGCACGGCTGCGTGTGTGGCCATCGCGGACAGCTCCTTCCGTCGCCCCCGTCGCACGCCCCCGTTCCTCCAGAGCACACCCGACCGCGCCGCCCGGCAACTCGAATGGCGTACGGCCCGGAGCGGCCCGGCTCCGTACGGGATTCCCTGGAGGAGTGCGGACCTCTCCCCCGGCGATCTCGGCGACCTCGGCGGCCCTCTCGGCGCTCCTGCTCGTCCTGCTCGCCGTCCTCGTGCCGTTCAGCGCGCTCTCCGCCTGGGTCGATCTGGAGATCGACGACACCGACCGTTACGTCGCCGCCGTGTCCCCGCTCGCCTCCGACCCGGCGGTGCGGAACACCGTCGCGGACCTGGTCACCGAAGAGGCGATGCGGCAGATCGATCTCGGTCCGCTCCAGGACACGGTCCAGGAGTTCCTGCACGAGACCGTGCGGTCCTTCACCACGACCGAGGCCTTCCGGAACGCCTGGGACACCGCGAACCGGGCCGCCCACAAGGCGGTGGCGGCCGCCCTGGACGGCGACAGCGGAGAGGCGGTGACGATCGACCTGGCCCCGGTGATCGACCAGGTCAAACAGGACCTGGTCCGCGACGGGGTGCCGTTCGCGGACCAGATCCCGGTCGAGCGGACGGAGATCACCGTGCTCGGCCCCGGCCAGGCCGACGACCTCAGGAGCTCGTTCCGGTGGCTCCGCTACTGCAGCATCTGGCCGGCGGTCGCCACGCTGGTCCTGCTCGTCCTCGTGGTGGGCATCGCGACCGTACGGCGCGGGCTGCGGGCCGGGCTGTGGACCACCGCGACCGTGGGCGCCGGCTTCGTGCTCGGCGCCGTCGTGCTCCGGGTGCTGGTCGCGGTCGGCCGCAGCCGGGTACTGGACGAGGTGCCGGGCGGCGACCGGGACGCGGCCGCCGCGGTGTTCGACGCGCTGACCGCCTCGCTCCGGACCACGGTGTGGGTGGTGCTGGCGGTCGGTGCGGCGCTGCTCGTGGGGGCGGTGGCGGCCCGGATGCTCCTGCGGAGCAGGAAGCCCCCGGCCGCCAAGGAGGCGGGACAGGGGAGGGACACCAGAGCTTGAGCGGGGCGGCCCGGTGTTTCACGTGAAACACCGGGCCGGCGCAGGATCAGCTCTCCGGCGGGCGTCCCTGGAGACGTTCCATCTCCCGGCGGTCGCGCTTGGTCGGACGGCCCGTGCCCCGGTCCCGCACGGGGACCTGGATCGCGATCTCGCGGGGCGGCGGGGGCGGGCTGTTGTCGACGAAGCACTCCACGGCCACCGGCGGGCCGACCCGCTTCTTCACGATCTTCGAGACGACGACCACCCGGTCCCGCCCCGCGTGCCGGAGCCGCACCTCGTCGCCGACGCGTACGGCCTGCGCGGGCTTGGCCCGCTCCCCGCCGACCTTCACATGCCCTGCCCGGCAGGCGGCTGCCGCCTGGGCACGGGTCTTCGTCAGCCGGACCGACCAGATCCACACGTCGACCCGGACGCTTCCCTCCGCCTGCGGTGCGTCACCGGAAACCATGGGTCCGACTGTAATGCGGACCGGACGGTGGGCGGGCGGCAATAACGCCGCCCGCCCACCGGACCTCACACGCCGATGTCGCGCCCGTCCTTGCGCCAGACGGCGACGACGGCGGGGCGGACGATCTTGCCGGGTCCGTCGGGCCAGACGCTCGCCGGCTTCTCCACGGAGGCCCCGTCGATCTCACCCGGGTGCTGGACCGCGACCAGGACGCGGCGGTCCTGGATGACCGGACCACAGGTCTCGGCTCCGGCCGGGACGGTCAGGAACTGCTTCAGTTCGCCGCGCCGGTCACCGTGGGTCGCCACACCGAACAGCCCGTCGTGCGTGCCGAGCGCGTTGCCGTCCGTGGAGATCCACAGGTTGCCGTGGGCGTCGAACGCCACGTTGTCCGGGCACGAGATGGGGCTGACGTTCTCCTTGGGGAAGCCGGAGAAGTACGTCGACGGGTCGTTCGGGTCGCCCGCCACGAGGAACAGCCGCCAGGCGAAGCCGTCGCCCGCCGGGTCGTCCCAGTTCTCCGCGAGCTCCAGGATCTGCCCGTGCTTGTTCCCGTTGCGCGGGTTCGCCTCGTCCGCGCCGGCCTTGCCCTCCTTGCCGCGGTCCGTGTTGTTGGTGAGCGCCACATAGACCCGGCCGGTGCGCGGCGAGGGCTCGACGTCCTCGGGGCGGTCCATCTTGGTCGCGCCGACCTTGTCACCGGCCAGCCGCGTGTAGACGTACACCTCGTCGGCGGTCATGCCCGGGACGTGCGAGGTGGTGCCGGTGGCGAGCGGGATCCAGACGCCGCTGCCGTCGAACTCCCCGTCGCTGGGCAGCTTTCCGGTGCCGTCGATCTCGCTGACGGGCGAGTCGCCGGTCAGCTTGGCGACGTACAGCGTGCCCTCGTCCAGGAGCGTCAGGTTGTGCTCGCGGGCGGCCCGCGAGTTGCCCTTCTTCATCTGCTTGCTGGAGACGAACTTGTAGAGGTAGTCGAACTTCTCGTCGTCGCCCATGTAGACGACCGGACGGCCGTCGGAGGTGAGCCGGGGCTGCGCCGCCTCGTGCTTGAACCGGCCCAGCGCGGTCCGCTTGCGCGGGGTGGAGTCCGGGTCGTACGGGTCGAGTTCGACGACCCAGCCGAAGCGGTTGGCCTCGTTGGGCTCCTTCGCCAGGTCGAACCGCCGGTCGAACCGCTCCCACTTGCGCTCGGTGGCGCCGGTGCCGATCCCGTACCGCTGGTGCATGTCCGTGTTGCCGTTGGCGAAGTACTGGTTGAAGTTCTCCTCGCCGTGCAGCGTGGTGCCCCACGGAGTGGTGCCGCCCGCGCAGTTGTTGAGGGTGCCGAGCACCTTGCGGCCCGTGCGGTCGGCGGACGTACGCAACAGGGGGCTGCCCGCGGCGGGGCCCGTCACACGGAACTCGCTCGTCGCGGTCAGGCGGCGGTTCAGCGGGTGCCGGTTGACCGGCCCCAGCTTGCCGGTGCGGTTCTCCTCCTGGACGACGACCACGGAGAGTCCGTGCGCCGCCCAGGCGATCTCCACCTGTTCACGGGTCGGGTTGGCCGGATCGTAGCCGCGGAACATGAGGATCTCGTCCGTGTACTCATGGTTCGCGACCATCACCTGGCGCCCGCGCTCGCCGCGCAGCGGGAGCAGGGAGAGGAAGTCGTTGTTGTAACCGAACTGCCCCGCCTGCGCCTTCGCGGTCTGCTTGTCCGCGTTGAAGGCGGGCGCGCCGCGCAGGATCGGCTCGCCCCAGCGGATCACCACGTTCTGGGCGTACCCGTCGGGGATCGTGACCTTGTCGTCCTTGTTGGGCGCGACCGGCGAGAATCGCAGGCCGCGCGCCCCGGACGGGGCCGGTTTGTGGGGGTGGCCCGGTTTATTGCCGTGCCCGGCCAGTGCGGCGGCCTCGGCCCGCGGGGCGCTCGGGCCGGTCAGCGCGGCCCCGGCGGCGGTGGCGACGGTGACCACGGCGGCGGCACGCATCATCGAGCGGCGCGACACGGCACCGGCGATGATGTCGCCGGCGTACTCGTTGTCGCTGTTGTTGGGCGTCTCCTTGAAGCAGGCGTCCCCGCAGCGGAAGCGGCAGGTCAGCGCGGAACGCCCACCGGGATGCGAGCTGATGAACGGCAGCAGGTTGCGCACGTGGATTCCCTCCGTCTGGTGTCGTGCGTGACGGTAGGTGCGCCTCCACGCGGTCCGAGGGACTCCCGGTGAACGGCGGGTGAAGTCCGGGCCACCGCTGTTCCCTTGAGGGTCGGTGGTGGACCTGCTCGTGGACTCGGTCCGGGAACGGTTTCGGCTCGGTTGACGCAGGGGTGGGCCGCACCGGCGAACGGCCGGATCCGGCCGCTAACCTTACGTATCCGTCCTGGCCAGGGATGAATTCACCCAGGTCGGACATTCCCCGCACCCAACTCATGCGAAAGGCCTCGCCCATGGGCATTCGGAGCTTGCTGCGTAAGGTGTTCGGCCGCACGGAGCAGGACGAGCCGGCCACGGCCACCGTCCCGCCCCAGGCCGAGCGCACTCAGCCCAAGGAGTCGGAGCCGGAGACCACTTCGGCGGCCGAGCCCGCGGCGGAGCCGAAGGCGTCGATTCCGGCCCCGGCCTCGCCCGCGTCCTCGTCCTCCGTTCCGTCCTCCGCCGACGCACCGTCCACGGAGCCTGACGGCTCGCCGGCCACCGACCTGGTGGCGGAGGCCTTCGACAAGGCGACCGCCGCCGCCAAGCCGTCGCCGACCGTCCCCGCGCAGGCGTCGGCACCGGAGGAGACCTCGAAGGAGACCCCGGAGGAGGCACCGAAGGCGGAGAAGCCCGCGGCGCCTGAGCCGGAGCCGGAGCCGGTGGCCGCCGAGAAGCCGGTAGTCGCCGAGGAGCCGGTCAAGGCCGAGGAGCCCGCATCGGACCCGGCCCCGGCCACGGAGCCGGAGCCGATCACGATCGACCTCGATCTCGATCTCGACGAGACCTCGGAGCCGGAGACCGCAGCGAAGCCGGAGCCGGAGTCCAAGCCGGAGCCGGCCGCGGAGGCCACCCCCGCACCGGCAGCGGCGGAGGTCCAGGAGACCGCTCCCGAGACGCCTCAGGCCACCCCTGAAGCCCCCAAGGCCCCGAAGGCCCCCGAGGCCTCAGCCGCACCGGCGGCCACAGAGACGGCCCCCAAGACAGCCGCGGAGACGCCGACCGTCGTGGAAGAGACCCCGGCGGCCCCGGCCGTCCCGGAGCCCGCCCCCGGCAAGCCCGCCACCACCCTCGCGCGGGTCAAGTCGCAGGCTCCGCAGCTCGTCGCCCCGTACAAGGCGGCGCAGACAGCGCTCAAGGCGCACGGGCTGTCCGGGCTCCGCGCCCGTGTCTACCTGGTGCTCGACCGCTCCGGCTCGATGCGGCCGTTCTACAAGGACGGCAGCGCCCAGCACCTGGGCGACCGGACGCTCGCGCTCGCCGCGCACCTGGACGAGGACGCCACCGTGCCGGTCGTCTTCTTCTCGACCGACATCGACGGCACCGGCTCCATCGAGCTCTCCGGCCACGAGGGCCGCGTCGACGAGCTGCACGCGGGTCTCGGCCGGCTCGGCCGGACGCACTACCACCGCGCGGTCGAGGAGATCGTCGCGCACTACGAGAAGACGGAGGCCACCGGTCCGGCTCTCGTGATCTTCCAGACGGACGGCCCGCCGGACGCCAAGCAGGCTGCCCGGCAGGCCCTCACCGAAGCGGCGCGGCTGCCGCTGTTCTTCCAGTTCGTCGCCTTCGGCGAGCAGGACGCGAAGGGCTTCGACTTCCTGCGGAAGCTCGACGCGCCGAACGCCGGGTTCTTCCACGCCGGCCCGGCGCCCCGCGAGGTCGCGGACGCCGAGCTCTACCGGGAGATCCTCGCCGGGCTGCCGGCCTGGACCGCCGCGCGCGCGGCGGGCTCCGAGGCCTGATCGACCGGCAGCCGTACGGTCACGGCGAGACCGCCGCCCTCCGGGCCCGGTACCGCCGTGACCGTTCCGCCGTGGGCCACCGCGATCGACCGGACAATCGACAGGCCGAGGCCCGACCCCTGGCCCATCCGGTCCCGGCCCTCGCCCCGCCGGAACGGCTCGAAGAACCCCGCGATATCGGACTCGGAGACCACCGGTCCGGTGTTGCGCACCAGCAGGACGCCCTCCCCGGTCACCGAGATCTCCACCGAGCCACCCGGCGCGTTGTACGTGACCGCGTTGGCCAGCAGGTTCGCCACCAGCTGGGCGAGCAGCAGCCGGTTGCCGCGCACGGAACAGGCGGCCACCGCGACCTTCACCGCCGGTCCGCCGCCCGCCGTCCGGATCCTCCGGCTCTCCGCACCGGCGCCGTCGGCCGCTCCCCGGCCCTCCGGGCCGCCGATCGCGCCCCGTACCGCCGGATGCCGGGCCGTCTCCTCCTTGACCACCAGGTCGAGGCGGACCGCCTCGCGCTCGTCCACGGCCAGTCCCCGTTCGCTGCGGGCCAGCACGAGCAGCCCCTCGATGAGCCGCTCGCTGCGCCGGTTGGTGTCGAGCAGGGTCTGCCGGGTGCGGACGAGGTCCTCGGGGGAAGGGTCGTCCAGGCCGACCTGGATCGCGGCGCGCTGGGTGGCCAGCGGGGTCCGCAGCTCGTGCGAGGCGTTCGCGATGAACCTCCGCTGGCTGTCGAACGCCTTCTCCAGGCGGCCCAGCAGCGCGTCCAGGGTCTCGCCCAGCTCCTTCAGCTCGTCGTCGGGGCCGCTGGACGCGATCCGCTCGTGCAGGGTCCGCTCGGAGAGCCTGCGGGCCTTCGCGGTCATCGCGTGGACGGGCCGCAGCACCCGGCCCGCTATCCACCAGCCGACCCCGACCGCGCCCGCCGTCATCACGAGCAGCGCGGCGAACGACCAGTTCATGAGCTGTTTGCCCGCCGCGTCGCTGACATGGTCGGTGATCTCGTAGACCGTGGGCGATTCGACGGAGCTGCGGGTGATGACGGGGCCGTTCACCATGTGGCCGGGCGGTGCGACGACGTATCCGGGCGGGCCGATGACATATCCGGGCGCGCCGACGGCCGCCGAGGAGGCGATGGCCCGCGCATCCGTCTCCGTACCGGCGCGGGAGGCCAGGTTGACGGTGGCCAGCAGCGCGGTGCCGAGTATCAGGAAGACACCGCCGTACACGAGGGCGATGCGGGTCCGGATCGTCGAGTGCGGCAGCTTCGAGGCGTCCACCAGCCGCCGCAGCAGCAGGGCCGGTCGCTTCACAGGGCGTACCCGACGCCCTGCACGGTGCGGATCAGCGCGGGCTCGCCGAGCTTGGCGCGGAGCTTGCTCATACAGACGCGCACGGCCCCCGTGAACGGGTCGGCGTTGGCGTCCCAGGCCCGCTCCAGCAGCTCTTCCGCGCTGACCGTGCCGCCGTCGGCCTCCAGGAGCAGCTGCAGCACGGTGAACTCCTTCGGCGAGAGGTCCAGGTCCCGGCCGTCGCGAAGCGCGGAGCGCCGTACGGTGTCGAGCCGGATGCCGTGCCGCTCCAGCTGCGGCGGTACGGGTCTGGCGCTGCGCCGGCGCAGGGCGCGCACCCGGGAGACCAGCTCGGGGAACTCGAACGGCTTGCTGACGTAGTCGTCGGCCCCCAGGTCCAGCCCGGCGACCCGGTCCTCCATGGCGCCGGAAGCGGTGAGCATCAGGATCCGGGTGCGGGAGCCGGAGGCGACCAGCCGGCGGGCCACGTCGTCGCCGTGCACCCGGGGGAGGTCGCGGTCGAGCACGACGACGTCGTAGTCGTGCAGGCCGAGGTAGGCGAGGGCCGCGTCCCCGCTGTACACCGTGTCGACCGCGAAGCCGGCCCGGCGCAGTCCGGTGGCGACCAGTTCCGCGAGGATCTCCTCGTCCTCGGCGACCAGTACCCGCATGGTGATGTCCCCTGCCTCGTGCACGCTTGTCCGCTCCCTCCCAGGATGCGACTTTCCTGAGGGAACCATTACGGGAACGGATGTTTCGCAAAGCTCTCCACCGGAGGGCACTGCTCCGCCCGCGCACGGGTCCCCGTTTATCGATGTGAGTGGATCTTGCTGTGGCCGTTAGGATTTCGACCATGGCGGCCACTGGATCCGAGAAGCAGGGGGCGACGGCGTACTACGTCTCGACCCCCATTTACTACGTCAACGACGCTCCTCACCTGGGCCACGCCTACACGACCGTCGCAGGCGACGTGCTCACGCGCTGGCACCGCCAGCGCGGCGAGAAGGTGTGGTACCTCACCGGCACGGACGAGCACGGTCAGAAGATCATGCGCACGGCCGAGGCGAACGACGTCACTCCGCAGGCTTGGTGCGACAAGCTCGTCGAGGAGGCGTGGAAGCCCCTCTGGGAGCATCTGAACATCGCCAACGACGACTTCATCCGGACGACGGAGAAGCGGCACACCGACCGTGTGCAGGAGTTCGTGCAGGACCTGTACGACAAGGGCGAGATCTACAAGGGCGGGTACGAAGGCCCGTACTGCGTGGGCTGCGAGGAGTACAAGCTCCCCGGCGATCTGATCGACGGCGAGGGCGAGTTCGCCGGTCAGAAGCTGTGCCCGATCCACAAGAAGCCGGTGGAACTCCTCAAGGAGGAGAACTACTTCTTCAAGCTCAGCGAGTACGGCCCGAAGCTGCTGGAGTTCTACGCGGCGAACCCCGGCTTCATCCAGCCCGAGTCGGCGCGCAACGAGGTCGTGAACTTCGTCGAGCAGGGCCTCCAGGACCTGTCGATCTCGCGCTCGACCTTCGACTGGGGCGTCCCGGTGCCGTGGGACGACCAGCACGTCATCTACGTCTGGATCGACGCGCTGCTCAACTACGCGACGGCCGTCGGCTATGGCGCCAACCAGGAGAAGTTCGACGGTACGTTCCCGGCGAACGTGCACCTGATCGGCAAGGACATCCTCCGCTTCCACTCGGTGATCTGGCCCGCGATGCTGATGGCGCAGGGCCTGCCGCTCCCCG
Organism: Streptomyces sp. NPDC091289; assembly: GCF_044757365.1. Lineage (NCBI taxonomy): Bacteria > Bacillati > Actinomycetota > Actinomycetes > Kitasatosporales > Streptomycetaceae > Streptomyces > Streptomyces sp. NPDC091289. Next base: position 88,263 of record NZ_JBIVUT010000004.1, on the reverse strand, counting down.
GCAGGGTCGTCGCCAACGGCTGGCTGATGGTCGGCGGCGAGAAGATGTCGAAGTCCAACCTGACCGGCATCAAGCCGCAGGACCTGACCTCGCACTTCGGCGTGGACGCGTACCGCTGGTACTTCCTGCGCGCCATCGCGTACGGCAGCGACGGGTCGTTCTCCTGGGAGGACTTCTCCGCGCGCTACACCTCCGAGCTGGCCAACGACTACGGCAACCTGGCCTCGCGCGTGGCGGCCATGGTCGGCAAGTACTTCGGCGGTGCGCTGCCGGAGGCGACGGCCGCCGGTGACGCGGAACGGGCTGTGCAGGAGGGCCTGGCGAAGGCGGTCGCGACCGCCGATCAGAAGATCGGCGAGGAGCTGGACTTCCAGTCCGGCATCCTGGCGATCTTCGAGTTCGTGAAGCAGGTCAACGGCTACATCACGGAGCAGGAGCCGTGGAAGGTGGCCAAGGACACCACCCCCGAGGGCCAGGCCCGCCTCGCGACCATCCTGTACACGGCCGCCGAGGCGCTGCGCGGTGTCGCGGTCCTGCTCAACGCCGTGATGCCGCAGACCTCGCAGCAGCTCTGGGAGTCGCTGGGCGCCGAGGAGTCCCTGGGCGCGCTGGCCGACCAGAAGGTCCAGGACGCGGGCACGTGGGGCATCCTGCCCGCGGGCGCGACGGTGACGAAGGGCGCGGTGCTGTTCCCGCGCCTGGAGGAGAAGCCGGCGTAGCCACCGCCGTACGTACGTCAGGAGCCCGGGACCGCGGTTCGTGGTCCCGGGCTCCTCGCGTACCGGAGCGCCCGGCGGGTGGCGGCTCGCCCGTACGCCCGATCACTGGGTCACCGCCCCAGCGTCTCCGCGTCCCCCATCACGATCACCGGGCTCAGGGCCGGGTCCAGAGTGCGGAGCAGTTCCTCCATGCGCTCCTCCGGGATGGAGACGCAGCCCTGGGTGGGGCCGCCGTGGTCGACGTGGATCCAGATGCCGCCGCCGCGTTCGAGGCCGAGCGGGCGGGTGCGGTCCAGGGGGCTGACGCCCTCCGTGCGGTTGTAGTTGATCGCGACGACGTAGTCGAAGGAGCCCTCCAGCGGCTCCCCGAAGAAGCCCTCGCCGTCCACCGCGAACCGGGGGTGCTCGTCGTACGGCAGCAGCGCTCCCGGGTCGGGGAGCCGGCCGCCCGCGTCGGTGAGCGGGTAGACGCCCGTGGGGGACCTCAGGTCGCCCGCCACATGGTGGTCGGTCCAGCCCTCCATGCCGTTGTGCGCCGGCCAGGGCCCCGCGACCGGCTGCCAGCCCTTCACGGGGTCCTCGCGGCTGTACAGGACCGCGCTGGATCGGTTGGAGTCGGCCTCCTCGCCGGTCACGACGAACGCCTGCCGGGCCTCGGCGGGGATCGCCGCGCGCGTCTCCGGTCCCAGGTCCGGGATCTCGGCGGGGCTCGGGGCGGGCGTCGGGCCGGGTGAGACCCCGAGCGCGGACGCGGCGTCGGACTGCGGGCCCGCGGCGCCCTGCCCCGGGGCGCCTGCGGGGGTCCTCGCGGGAGCGGGAGCGGCACCGGAGGCGCAGGCGGTGAGCAGCAGGGCCAGGACGAGGAGCGGTGCGGCGAGCAGGGCGGGCGGGCGGCGCGGGACGGACACGGTGGCGGGCTCCTCGGGTGGCGGCGGGCGGCGCGACGCGGCAGGGCGGGATGTGAGAGGGGTGTCTCGGTGCCAGTCCTTGCCGGGTCCGGCCCGGCCGAACCCGAACCGGGGCCATCCGGCTGTACTACGTCGCCCGGCTGTCACCGGCTCTCTGTCGCACGCAACGAAACAGCCCCCGATCGGGTGATCGGGGGCTGTTTCACGTGAAACATCCGCGGAGCGGGACCATACGGGCCGGGCGGACTACTTCTCCGAGGCGGGCTTCTCCGACGCACCCTTCGCGGCGACCGGCTTGCGCAGCTGGATGTTCAGCTCGCGCAGGCGGGTCTCGTCCAGCTCGGTCGGCGCGCCCATCATCAGGTCCTGGGCGTTGCCGTTGAGCGGGAAGGCGATGGTCTCGCGGATGTTCGGCTCGTCGGCGAGCAGCATCACGATGCGGTCGACGCCCGGGGCGATGCCACCGTGCGGCGGGGCGCCGAGACGGAACGCGCGGAGCATGCCCGCGAACTCGTGCTCGACGGTCTCGCGGTCGTACCCGGCGATCTCGAAGGCCTTGAGCATCAGCTCGGGCTCGTGGTTACGGATGGCGCCCGAGGACAGCTCGATGCCGTTGCAGACGATGTCGTACTGCCAGGCGAGGATGTCCAGCGGGTCCTTCTCCTCCAGGTCGGCCAGGCCGCCCTGGGGCATCGAGAAGGGGTTGTGCGAGAAGTCGATCTTGCCGGTCTCCTCGTCCTTCTCGTACATCGGGAAGTCGACGATCCAGCAGAACCGGAAGACGCCCTCCTCGAAGTGGCCGGCGCGCTTGGCGGCCTCGACCCGGACGGCCGACATGATCTTGGAGACCTCGTCGAACTCGCCCGCGCCGAAGAAGATCGCGTGGCCCGGGACCAGCGAGAGGCGCTCGGTGAGCGTCTTGACGTCGGTCTCGGTGAGGAACTTGGCGATCGGACCGGCCAGCGTGCCGTCCTCGCCCACGCGCACCCAGGCCAGGCCCTTGGCGCCGTGCTCGACGGCGTACTCACCGAGGCCGTCGAAGAACTTCCGGGACTGGCCCGCGGTGTCCGGGACCGGCAGCGCGCGGACGTGCTTGCCGGCGAACGCCTTGAACCCGGAGTCGGCGAAGACGTCCGAGATGTCGACGAGCTCCAGCTTGGCGCGCAGGTCCGGCTTGTCGTTGCCGTACTTCAGCATCGACTCGCGGAACGGGATGCGCGGGAACGGCGAGGTGACCTCGCGGCCGTTGCCGAACTCGGTGAAGAGCTCGGTCATCAGCTTCTCGATCGGCTGGAAGACGTCCTCCTGCTCGACGAAGGACATCTCGACGTCGAGCTGGTAGAACTCGCCCGGCGAGCGGTCCGCGCGGGCGTCCTCGTCGCGGAAGCAGGGCGCGATCTGGAAGTAGCGGTCGAAGCCCGAGATCATCAGCAACTGCTTGAACTGCTGCGGGGCCTGCGGCAGCGCGTAGAACTTGCCGGGGTTCAGCCGGGACGGGACGACGAAGTCACGGGCGCCCTCGGGGGAGGTCGCGGTGAGGATCGGGGTCGCCATCTCGTTGAAGCCGAGGGCCACCATCTTGGAGCGGATGGAGGCGATCACGGCCGAGCGCAGCAGGATGTTGCGGTGCATGCGCTCGCGGCGCAGGTCGAGGAAGCGGTACTCCAGGCGCCGCTCCTCGTTGACGCCGTCCTCGGTGTTGATCGTGAAGGGCAGCGGGCCGGCCTCGCCGAGCACCTCGACCTCGGTGACCTCGATCTCGATGTCGCCGGTCGGCAGCTCCGGGTTGACGTTGTCGGCACCGCGCGCGGAGACCTTGCCGTCGATCCGGACGACAGTCTCCTTGGTGAGCTTCGCCAGGGCCTCGTTGCCGGGGGTGCCGGGGCGGGCGACGAGCTGCACCAGACCGTAGTGGTCGCGCAGATCGATGAAGAGGATGCCACCCAGGTCTCGGCGATTGTGCAGCCAGCCGCTCAGCCGGACGTCGGTGCCGACGTCAGAGGCGCGGAGCTCGCCGCAGGTGTGGGACCTGTACCGATGCATCGTCGTTCATCCAGTCTTCGCGTTTGGGGGTGGATCGGAGCCTCCCCAGGCTACCGCCCGGGACCGTGACCCTTCATTTCCCTTACGTCGCGGTACCCGCCCGGCCGCCGGGGCAGGTGGCGGCTCCTCGGTGGCGTCCGCCGAGCAGACCTTCCTAAAGTGGGGCAATGCGCACCGAGGAAGTCCTGGCCGCGATTGCGACGGGCCTGTGGCGCTGGGACAACGCAGCCGGCACGGTCACGCTCGATGCGGAGGCGGCCCGGCTGCTCGGCCTGCCGTCCGAGCCCGGCAGCTACCGGGAAGCCGCGGTGCGCTCCCGCTTCCACCCGGTCGACTGGAACGAGATCTACGGGGTGGTGAACCTCGCGGTCACCGAGGGCACCCTCGCCGAGGCGCGGCTGCGGATCGTGGACGAGCGCGGGCAGGTCCTCCGTACCGTGCGCAGCCGCTCCAAGCCGGTTCTCCGGGCTGATCAGGACGCCGGGGATTACGTCCTCTACGGCACGCTCCAGGAGGTCGCCGAGCCGCAGCCCGGCTCCACCGACGCCGCCCACACGCCGATCACCGGGGACTGGCGCCGGTCCCGGGAGGCGTTCCTGCTGGACGCCGGGCGCGCCCTGGCCGAGGCCCGGTCCACCGCGGAGGTGCTGCGGGTCGCCGGATCGCTGTCCATGCCCGGCTTCTCCCCGGACGGCCTCGCGGTCTTCGGCTCCGCCGGGGAGCGGCTGACGATCATCGGGCACCACGGGCACAACACAGGCGACGAGGAGCCCTTCACCGACATGCCCCTGGAGACCGACTACCCGGCCGCCGAGGTCGTCCGCACCGGCCGCGCGATCTACCTCCCCTCCCCCGATGAGTACCGCCGCCGCTACCCGGCCACCTGGCCGCTCGCCCGGCGCTTCGGACGCCAGTCCTGGGCCTTCCTGCCCCTGGTGTCCTCCGGCCGCACGATGGGCGCCTGGATGGCGGGGTTCCGGCATCCGGTGGCGTTCTCCCCCGACGAACGCGCGGTGCTCTCGACGGTCGCCCGCATGCTCGCCCAGGCCCTGGCCCGCGCCGGGGTGGCCGAGACGGAACGCGAGCTGTCGCTCGGGCTCCAGCGCTCGATGATGCCGACCCTGGGCCCGGACATCCCCGGCATGACGGTGGCCGCACGGTACGTGCCGACCGGCGGCGGGCTCCAGGTGGGCGGCGACTGGTACGACATGATCCCGCTGCCCAACGGCCGCATCGCCCTGGTCATCGGCGACGTCCAGGGCCACGACGTACGGGCCGCCGGGCTGATGGGCCAGCTCCGCATCGCCCTGCGCGCCTACGCCTCCGAGGGGCACCGCCCGGACGCGGTGCTCTCCCGGGCCTCGCGCTTCCTGTCCGGGCTCACCGACGCGTACGAGAGCGTCGAGGGCGACGAGGAACCCGCGGCGCCGCGCTTCGCGACCTGCCTGTACGCGGAGGTGGATCCGGAGACCGGAACCCTGGACATCGCCCGCGCGGGCCACCCCGACCCGGTGGTGATCAGCGCCGACGGGACCGCGGTGATCCGGCAGACGGCCGGCGGGCTGCCGCTCGGGATCGAGACGGACTCCGACTACCCCACCACCCGTGTGGTCCTGGAACCCGGCGAGACGATCATGCTGTGCACGGACGGCCTCATCGAGACCGGCGGGCACGACATGGCCACCGGCTGGTCCCGGCTGCGCCCGGTCCTGGAGGAGCCAGCCGAGGACCTGGAACAGCTGGCCGACGCCCTGGTCCAGGCCGTGCACGGGCCGACCTCGCACTACACGACGGGGCCGCTCGCGGACCGGCGGGAGGACGACATCGCGGTCCTCGTGCTGCGGCGCGAGAGCGTCTCCGCCCGGGAGGTGCCGCCGCGCCGCAGCGTCCTGACCATCGCGCAGGCCGAACCCGAGCGGATCTCGGTCGGCCGGCAGCTCGTGCGCGAGCTGCTGCACGACTGGATCGATCCCGAGCAGGTCGACTCGGCGGTCCTGATGGTCTCCGAGATGGCCACCAACGTGCTCGTCCACACGGACGGGGACGCGCTGATGGTGGCGGAGGTCTCCGGCGAGCAGGGGGAGCGGCGGCTGCGCGTCGAGGTCGCCGACGCCAGTGACGAGCTGCCGCACAAGCGGCGGCCGGGCGAGATGGCGTCCAGCGGGCGGGGGCTGGTGCTGATGGAGATGCTGGCGGACGCGTGGGGGGTGGATCCGCGGGGGGAGGGGAAGTCGATCTGGTTCGAACTGTACGAAGGGGGTGGGCCGGGTTCGTGAGGTCCGGGTGGTGCGGAGCCTACGGACGTGCGGGGCCCACGGACGTGCGGAGCCCACGGGCGTGCGGGGCCACCCCCGTAACGGTTCCGTCCTCAAACGCCGGACGGGCTGGGGTGGCTGCCGGACGGGCTGGGTTCATCGCCGGGGTCGTCGCCCGGTGGACCCGAAGGCGACCCGAAGCCGTTGCGCAGTTCGCCCAGGACGCCGAAGGCCGCCGCGCACAGGGGGACCGCCAGCAGCATGCCGAGCAGGCCCGCCACGCTCGCGCCCGCCGTCAGCGCGATCATGATCATGGCGGGGTGCATCTGGACCGTACGGCTCTGGATCATCGGCTGGAGCACATGGCCCTCCAGCACCTGGACGGCGAGCACCACCCCCAGGGCCCACAGGGCGATCACGAACCCCCGGTCGGCCAGCGCGACCAGCACCGCCACCGCGCCGGAGAGGAACGCCCCGAGGTACGGGATGTACGCGCCGACGAACACCAGCGCACCGAGCCCCACCGCCCCCGGGACATCCAGGATCAGCAGGCCCACCGTGATGCACACGGCGTCGATCAGGGCGATGAACGTGGTGCCGCGCATGAAGCCCTCGACGGCCTCGAACGCCCGGCGCCCCATGGCCTCCACCAGGTCCCCGGTGCCGCGCGGGGCCACCGAGTGGGCCAGGTTCACCGCCCGGTCCGAGTCGCGCAGGAAGAAGAAGGTCAGCAGCAGGGCCAGCACACTGGCCGCCACCAGCGAACCGATCAGGCTGATGCCGCTGAGCAGCCCGCCCGCCGCGCTCGCCCCGAACTTCTCGACCAGGTTCTTCGCGTTGTCGGCCAGGTCGTCGACGTCCGTGGCCCCGGCGATGTCCAGGTGGTCGACGACCCACTGGCCGGCGTCCTTCAGCGAGGCGACGATCTGGGCGCCGGAGTCGACGAGGGCGGTGACCACGATGTATCCGGCGCCGCCGACCACCGCGACGAGGGCCGCGCAGGTGAGGCCGGCGGCCAGCGACCGGTTGAGGCGACGGGCGATGAGCCAGCGGTGCACGGGGCCGAGCAGCGCGGTGCCGAGCAGGGCCAGCAGCACCGGGGTGACCGCGGTCTTGAGGGCGACGACCAGCCAGATCGCGACGGCGGCAACACCCACGACGAGCAGGACGACTCCGCACCAGGCGGCCACGCGGCGGGCGCTCTCGGGAAGGAGGGGCTTGAGTGCGGGCACCCTCCCACCCGATCACGGTGCGCGACCGCTGTCCCGCCCACCGCCCCCGTACGGGTGACGGAGCGTCATCCGGCCCGAGCAGCGCCGGTTGTCACATGCCGTGGACCGCGGGGACCGTGCCCAGGCGGCCGGCCTGGAAGTCCTCGAAGGCCTGCTTCAGCTCGGCCTGACTGTTCATCACGAACGGTCCGTAGTGCGCCATCGGCTCCCGGATCGGGCGGCCGCCGAGGAGGACGACCTCCAGGTCCGGGGTGTTGCCGTCCTGCCGTTCGTCGGCGCGGACGGTCAGCGAACCACCGGTCCCGAACACCGCGGTCTGGCCCATCGTGACGGGGCGGCGCTCCTCGCCGACCGTGCCGCGGCCGGCCAGGACGTACGCGAGGCCGTTGAAGTCCTCGCGCCAGGGCAGGGTCACCTCGGCGCCGGGCCGGATCGTGGCGTGGATCATCGTGATCGGGGTGTGGGTGATGCCGGGGCCCTGGTGGCCGTCGAGCTCTCCGGCGATGACCCGGAGCAGCGCGCCGCCGTCGGGGGAGGCGAGCAGCTGGACCTCGCCGCCGCGGATGTCCTGGTAGCGCGGGGCCATCATCTTGTCGGCCTTGGGCAGGTTCACCCAGAGCTGGAGGCCGTGGAAGAGCCCGCCGGACAGGACGAGCGACTCCGGCGGGGCCTCGATGTGCAGCAGGCCGGAGCCGGCGGTCATCCACTGGGTGTCGCCGTTCTCGATGGTGCCGCCGCCACCGTTGGAGTCCTGGTGGATGAAGGTCCCGTCGATCAGGTACGTGACGGTCTCGAAGCCGCGGTGCGGGTGCCAGGGGGTGCCCTTCGGCTCACCTGCGGCGTACTCCACCTCACCCATCTGGTCCATCATGATGAACGGGTCGAGGTGCCGGTAGTTGATCCCCGCGAACGCGCGGCGGACGGGGAAGCCCTCGCCCTCGAATCCGGTCGGCGCGGTCGTGACGGCGAGCACGGGACGGGCCGCGGCGCCACCCGAAGCGGCGACCTTGGGCAGGGTCAGCGGGTTGTCGACGGTCACTGCGGGCATGGAAGCCACCTCCGGGCGAGTGTTCTGGAATCAATTTAGTTGAATGGTGAACATCCTGCAAGGTGTCGCTCATTCCCGCCCCGGCCCGACGGCGGACCCGACCCGGCCCGACAGCGGACCCGACCCGTTACCGGCGGCGGACCCGAGACGGTCCCGGCAGCGAAAAAGGGTCCGCGCCACTCCCGGCACGGACCCTCGCCCGAACAACGAAACCGCAGGTCGACGACCTGCTAGAGCCTCACTCCTACCCGTACATACGGCGCATCGCGAAGTCGACCATCTGCTCCACGGCCTTGGCGTCGAAGACCATCCGGTGATCGCCCTCCATGTCCAGGACGAAGCCGTAGCCCGTCGGCAGCAGATCGATCACCTCCGCCCCGGTGATCACGAAGTACTTGGACTCCTTGCCCGCGTACCGCCGCAGCTCCTTGAGCGTGGTGAACATCGGGATCACCGGCTGCTGCGTGTTGTGCAGCGCCAGGAACCCGGGGTTGTCACCGCGCGGGCAGTAGACCTTCGACGTCGCGAAGATCTGCTGGAAGTCCTCGGCGGAGAGGGAGCCGGTAGTGAAGGCCCGTACCGCGTCGGCCAGGGAGGGCGGCGACGGTTCCGGATACAGCGGCTGCTCCCCGTAGCCGCCGCCCATCTGACCCGTCTGGCCCATCTGACCCATCTGCTGCTGAGCACCAGGGTTCTGGTCGTAGCCGTACATGCTGCAAAGAGTAATCGGACACATCTACGGCTTGAGGGGTTGCGCCTTATTACTGACGGGTAGCATCATCGGAGAGGTCAGCTGATAGACCCACGCCTGCCTGTCGCCCGACCCGCATCACTCCCCGGGGCGCTGTGCGCCACTGCTATTGATTACGGAGCCTTCCCATGGGGCACTACAAGTCGAATCTCCGCGACATCGAGTTCAACCTCTTCGAGGTCCTCGGGCGCGACAAGGTGTACGGCACCGGTCCGTTCGGTGAGATGGACGTCGACACCGCGAAGAGCATCCTGGACGAGATCGCCCGCCTCGCGGAGAACGAGCTCGCCGACTCCTACGCCGACGCCGACCGCAACCCGCCGGTCTTCGACCCGGAGACGAAGACCGCCCCGGTCCCGGCGAGCTTCAAGAAGTCGTACCAGGCCTACATGGACTCCGAGTACTGGCGCCTGGGCCTTCCCGAGGAGATCGGCGGCACCACCTCGCCCCGCTCCCTGATCTGGGGCTACGCGGAGCTGCTGCTCGGCTCGAACCCGGCCGTGTGGATGTATTCCTCCGGCCCGGCGTTCGCCGGCATCCTCTTCGAGGAGGGCAACGACGAGCAGAAGAAGATCGCGGAGATCGCCGTCGAGAAGCAGTGGGGCTCGACGATGGTGCTGACCGAGCCGGACGCCGGCTCCGACGTCGGCGCCGGCCGGACGAAGGCCGTGCAGCAGGACGACGGCTCCTGGCACATCGAGGGTGTGAAGCGCTTCATCACCTCGGGCGAGCACGACATGTCCGAGAACATCCTCCACTACGTGCTGGCCCGCCCCGAGGGCGCGGGACCCGGCACCAAGGGCCTCTCGCTCTTCATGGTCCCGAAGTTCCACTTCGACTGGACCACGGGTGAGCTGGGCGAGCGCAACGGCGTGTACGCGACGAACGTCGAGCACAAGATGGGCCTCAAGGCCTCCAACACCTGCGAGATGACGTTCGGCGACCAGCACCCCGCCAAGGGCTGGCTGATCGGCGACAAGCACGACGGCATCCGCCAGATGTTCCGCATCATCGAGTTCGCCCGCATGATGGTCGGCACGAAGGCCATCGCCGCCCTCTCCGCCGGCTACCTGAACGCCCTGGAGTACGCCAAGGAGCGCGTCCAGGGTCCGGACCTGGCGAACTTCATGGACAAGACGGCGCCCAAGGTCACCATCACGCACCACCCCGACGTGCGCCGCTCGCTCATGACGCAGAAGGCGTACGCCGAGGGCATGCGCTCCCTCGTGCTGTACACCGCCTCCGTCCAGGACGCGATCCAGGAGCAGGAGGCCGCGGGCGAGGACGCCAAGGCGCTGAACGGCCTCAACGACCTGCTGCTGCCGATCGTGAAGGGCTACGGCTCCGAGAAGTCCTACGAGCAGCTCGCCCAGTCGCTCCAGACCTTCGGCGGCTCCGGCTACCTCCAGGAGTACCCGGTCGAGCAGTACATCCGGGACGCCAAGATCGACACCCTCTACGAGGGCACCACGGCGATCCAGGGCCAGGACTTCTTCTTCCGGAAGATCGTCCGCGACCAGGGCGCCTCGCTCAACACGCTCTCCGAGGAGATCAAGAAGTTCCTCGCGGGCGCCCAGGGCAACGAGGAGCTGGCCCCCGCGCTGGACTCGCTCGCCAAGGCCGCCGTGGACCTGGAGGCGATCGTCGGCACGATGATCACCGACCTCACCGCGACCGGCGAAGACGTCAAGAACATCTACAAGGTCGGGCTCAACACGACCCGCCTGCTGATGGCCTCCGGCGATGTCGTCGTCGGCTATCTGCTGCTCAAGGGTGCGGCCGTGGCGGCCGAGAAGCTGCCGACCGCCGCCGCCAAGGACGTCGCCTTCTACCAGGGCAAGATCGCCGCCGCGAAGTTCTTCGCCGCGAACGTCCTGCCGGGCGTCTCCACCGAGCGCGCGCTCGCCGAGTCGATCGACAACTCGCTGATGGAGCTGGACGAGGCCGTGTTCTAGGGAATCGCTCGCCTGTTTCGTCAACACGCGCCGCCATCCGGAATTCGTTCGGGTGGCGGCGCTGTCGTATCAGCTGGGTACGCTGAGTGCACGGGCCAGGATCCCTTCCATGGGAGGAACCATGACCTCCGAGGCACAGTCCGAAGCGTCGCAGCAGCGGCGCACCAACCCCGGGTGGCCGGTCCCGCCACCGGACGGCTACACCGTGGACGATTTCTTCACGCTTGACGACCTCCCGCTGCACACAGAGCTGATCGACGGGAGCCTGGTTTTCGTGAGTCCGCAGCGGAAGTTCCACACGCTGGCCATGTATCTGCTGGAGCAGGGGCTGCGACAGCACGTCCCGAACGACCTTCGCGTGCGTCGTGAGATGGCGGTCGTGCTCAGCAAGCGCAACGCCCCGGAGCCCGACCTCCTCGTGGTGACCGCCGCGGCCGACGGCGACCAGCGCACCACCCGCTACCAGGCCGCCGACGTCCTCCTCGCCGTAGAAGTCGTCTCCCCCGACTCCGAGGACCGCGACCGGGACACCAAGCCGCACAAGTACGCGGCGGCGGGCATCCAGCACTTCTGGCTCGTCGAGATGACCGGCGAGAGGGACCGCCCCATGGTCATCACCTACGAACTCGACCCGGTCAACAAGACGTACGTCTCCACCGGCGTCCACCACGACCGGCTCAAGCTCTCCGCCCCGTATGACATCGACATCGACCTGACCTCGATCGACGAGCTGTAGGACCACCGATCTCCCCGGTCACCGGATACCGGAACCCGAGTCCTCGTTACAGTGAAGAACATGAGTTCCCCTCTCCGGTTCGACCGCGCGCACACCGATGACCTGATGTCCTTCCTGGCGGCCAGCCCGTCCCCGTACCACGCCGTGGCGAACGCCGCCGCGCTGCTGGCGGAGGCCGGCTTCCGGCAGGTCGAGGAGACCGCCGCCTGGGACGCGTCGGCCGGCGGGAAGTACGTGCTGCGCGGCGGGGCGATCGTCGCCTGGTACGTGCCGGAGGGCGCGCAGGCGCACACCCCGTTCCGGATCGCCGGGGCGCACACCGACTCCCCCAACCTCCGGGTGAAGCCGCTGCCCGACACCGGGGCGCACGGCTGGCGCCAGATCGCCGTCGAGGTCTACGGCGGCACCCTGCTGAACACCTGGCTCGACCGGGACCTGGGCCTGGCCGGGCGGATCTCGCTGCGGGACGGCACCCACCGGCTGGTCAACATCGACCGGGCGCTCCTGCGGGTGCCGCAGCTGGCCGTGCACCTGGACCGGTCCGCCAACACCGAGGGGCTCAAGCTCGACCGGCAGAAGCACATGCAGCCGATCTGGGGGCTCGGCGACGTCGAGGAGGGCGACCTGATCCGGTTCGTCGCCGAGGAGGCGGGCGTCGACGCGGAGGACGTCACCGGCTGGGACCTGATGCCGCACGCCATCGAGCCGCCCTCCTACCTGGGCCGGGACCGGGAGCTGGTGGCCGGGCCCCGGATGGACAACCTCCTCTCGGTGCACGCCGCGACCGCCGCCCTGGCCGCCGTCTCCGCGCAGCCCGACGCCGACATCCCGTACATCCCGGTGCTCGCGGCCTTCGACCACGAGGAGAACGGCTCGCAGTCCGACACCGGGGCCGACGGGCCGCTGCTCGGATCGGTGCTGGAGCGCTCGGTGTTCGCGCGCGGCGGCACGTACGAGGACCGCGCCCGCGCCTTCGCCGGCACGGTCTGTCTCTCCTCCGACACCGGCCACGCCGTGCACCCCAACTACGCGGAGCGGCACGACCCGACGCACCACCCGGTCGCCAACGGCGGGCCGATCCTCAAGGTCAACGTCAACATGCGGTACGCCACCGACGGCAGCGGCCGTGCCGTGTTCGCCGCGGCCTGCGAGAAGGCGGGCGTGCCGTGGCAGAGCTTCGTGTCCAACAACGCGATGCCCTGCGGCACCACGATCGGGCCGATTACCGCGGCCCGGCACGGCATCCAGACCGTGGACATCGGCGTGGCGATCCTCTCGATGCACAGCGCGCGTGAGCTGTGCGGCGCCGACGACCCGTATCTGCTGGCGAACGCGCTCGCCTCGTTCCTGGCCGGCTGACCGGAGGCCGTCCAACCGCCGCCCCGCACATGGTTGTTGCCGGGCCGGGTACGCGAGCCGTACACCGGCCCGGATTCACCGGGCGGTCGAGGAGGCGGAATTCATGGGACTCGGAGGATGCATTCTCCTGATCGGTGGGGGCGCGATCCTGGCGTTCGCCACGGACTGGAAGATGGACACCGTCAATGTCGACCTGGTCGGCTGGATCATGATGCTCGTCGGCCTCATCGGGGTCTTCGTCTACATGAGCATCGCGCGTCGCCGCCGTATGGTCGTGCCGCCCACCACCACCGTCGTCCAGGACGACGAGCAGCGCTACCGCTGACCGTTCGGCTCTGCGCCGGACCTGCTTCAGCTGTACGCCGGACCTGCGCCGGACCTGCTTCGGACCTGCTTCGGACCTGCTTCGGACCTGCGGAATCCCCGATATTCTGGGGCGGTTCCCGCGCCCCCACCCTGGCGCGTCCCGCCCTGAAGGGGAGCCGCTCGTGGAGTTCCGGCTGCTCGGCACGGTCTCCGTCGAAACGTTCACCGGCCCCCTGCCCCTGGGGCCCGCCAAACGGCGCAGTCTGCTCGCCGCTCTGCTGCTGTCCGCCAACACGCCCGTCTCCGTGGGGCGGTTGACGGACTGTCTGTGGGACGACGAGCCGCCCTCACAGGCCCGTGGCGTCATCCAGGGGCACGTATCCCGGCTGCGCGCCCTGCTGGCGGGCGCGGACGCGGAGGCGTACGGGGTGGAGCTGGCCACCCTCGGCGACGCGTACGTGCTGCGGACGCCGGAAACGCTGCTGGACACCCAGCGGTTCGAGGAACTGCTGATGCTGGCACGGGAACAGCGCGGTCCCGCCGACGCCGTGCTGATGCTCAAGGAAGCCCTGTCCCTGTGGCAGGGTCCCGCGCTCAGCGGGGCGTTCGCCGGTCCGCCGCTCCGGGTGGCCGCCCACTCCCTGGAGGAATCGCGGCTGGCGACGGTCGAGCACTTGGCCCGCGCGTACGAGGCGCTCGGCGAACACCACCGGGCCGCCGCCCTGCTGACGGCGGAGACGGCCGCGCATCCGCTGCGCGAGTCGCTGGCCGCGGAACTGATGCTGGCGCTGTTCCGGGCGGGGCGCCAGTCGGAGGCCCTGGACCGTTTCCACCGTACGAGGCGGCTCCTCGCCGACGAGCTGGGCATCGACCCGGGGCACGAGCTCGCCGACGCCTACGCGCTGATCCTGCGCGGCGCCCCGGGAGCCGCGGTGGCTGCGGGGGCCGCTGCCTCTACCCCGCCGGAGGCCCCCGAGGCGCGGGAGGCCGCCGGGGCGCGGGAGGCCGCCGGGGCGCCCGGCGCCGGAGGTCTGTCCCCTGCTGCCGGGGGCCTGTCCCCCGCTGCCGGGGACGGCAGTACGGAGACGGCCTCCCCCGCCCCGCCGCGGCCGCCCTTCCCGGCCGTTCACCCGTCGCCCGCCGACGAACCGCACCTCGTCGACCTGCTGCCCCGCGCGCCCCGCGGATTCCACGGGCGCGCCGCCGAACTGGCCGCGCTCAGCCGGTCGGCGGCGGGCGAGGCTCCCGTCTGCCTGGTCACCGGGCCGGCCGGGGTCGGCAAGACAGCGCTGGCCCTCCAGTGGGCGCACCGCAACCCCGCCCTTTTCCCGGACGGGCGGCTCTTCGCCGATCTGCGCGGGTTCAGCGCCGCTGGGGAACCCGCGCTCATCGACGTCCTGCGGGAGTTCCTGCTCGCGCTCGGCGTCTCCCCGCGCTGCGTTCCGGAGTCCGTACCGGCCGCCGCCGCGCTGTTCCGCTCGCTGACCGCCCGGCGCAGGCTGCTGGTGGTCCTGGACAACGCCCGCGACTCCGCCACCGTCAGGACCCTGCTGCCGGGCGGCGCCGACTGCGTCACGCTGGTCACCAGCCGCCACCGGCTGGAGGGGCTCATCGCCTCGGACGCCGCCCGGCCGGTGCCGCTCGACACCCTGGAGACCGACGACGGCACGGCGCTGCTCGCCGGAGTGCTGGGGGAGGAGCGGGTCCTCGCCGAACCGGTGGCGGCCCGCCGGCTCTCCGAGCTGTGCGGCGGACTGCCCCTCGCCCTGCGCGTGACCGCGGCCCGCCTGGCGGGACGGCCCCGCTGGACGCTCGCCATGCTGGCCGGCGAACTGGCCGACGAGCGCGGCCGGCTGGCGTATCTCGACGTGGACGACACCGGGGTCGCCGCCGCGCTGCGGCTCACCGTCCAGCATCTGCCGCCCGGCGCCGTCCACCAGCTGGCGCGGCTCGGCCACCATCCGGGCGGCCATTACGACCCGTACGCGGCGGCCGCGCTCGCGGGGACGGATCCGGTCACCGCCAGGGCGGCGCTGGAGCAACTGGCCGCCGCCCACCTCGTCAGCGAGACCGCCCCCGGCCGCTGGGTCCTGCACGACCTGGTGCGGCTCTACGCCCGGAGCCTGGACCCGGCCTCCGCGCGCGAGGCCCTGGTCGGCGTGCTCGACCACTGCATCGCCACCGCCCTGGCCGCCGCCGACACGGCGGAGCCCGGCGGCGAACCCTGCTTCGTGCTCCCGGCGGACTACCGCCGGCCCAGTGCCGTACAGGACTTCGCCGACCGTGCGGAGGCGATGCGCTGGCTGGCCACCGAGCGCGAGGACCTGGCGCTGGCCGCCCTCGCGGCCCGGGAGGCGGGGCTGGAGGACCGGGCCTGGCGGATCATCCTGCTCCAGTGGCCGCAGATGGTGTGGCGGTCGCGGGACAGCTGGTCCCCGCTGCTGGAACTGGCCCTGGAGTCGGCGCGCGCCGAGAAGGACGCGTACGCGGAGTCGAGGGTGCTCACGCTGCTGGGCTGGATCCTGACGGAGGAGGGCCGCACCGCCGAGGCCGCCGCTCTGCTGGAGCGCTCGCCCGTGCTCGCCCGGGAGGCCGGCGACCGGCTGGGCGAGGCGACCGCGCTGGTCAACCTGGCGGTCGTCCAGGCCGAACTGGGCGCGCTCCCCACCGCACTGGAGAACTGCGCACGCGCCCTCGCGCTGGCCCGCCGGGAGGGGGACCGGCACACGGAGATGCTCACGCTCCAGCACCTCGCCCGGATGCACCTCACCGCGCACCGCCCCGAGGAAGCCCTCGCCCGTGCCCGGGCCGCACTCGATCTGGGCCCCGAACACGAGGAGGCGGCGCGGCGCTCGCTGCTGCTGGCCGTCTGCGGCGAGGCCCAACTGGCCCTGGGCGAGAAGGAGGACGGCGTACGGCTGCTGGACCGGGCCGCGCGGGAGGCGGAACGGGCCGGCTACGACGAAGGAGCCGTACGGGCTCTGGAGGCGCTGCTCCGGGTGTCCGCACGGCAGGAGTTCCGGCGGCGGCACGACGAGGCGCTGCGACGGCTCACCGAGGCGAGCTGAACGGAGCGCACCTCCGGCACGGTCCCGCCGAACCCGACGTCAGCAGGACGTCAGCGGGACAGCAGCGATACGTGAGCGGCGGCGGGCAGAGTCGTTCCAGTCAGCAGCTCAGCGGCTCAGCGGCTCAGGAACTCGTGAGCTCACGAGCTCAGCGGCTCAGCAGCTCACGAACGAGCGTCTCGACCAGGCGTCCGCCTCACCGTCATCACTGTCACCGTCTCTTCGGGGGAGTCTCCATGCGCACCTTCCGCAACCGCACCACCGTCCTGGCCGCCGCGACCACGGCCGCCCTCGCTCTCGCTCTCACCGCCTGCGGTGACAACGGCTCCGGCACCAAGTCGGCAGGCCCGGCGGCGAGCGACTCCGCGACCGTCGCCGCGACGCCCGCCGATTCCGCCGATTCCCCGAAGGACGCCGACGACGCGGCGGAGACCGGCACCACGGGATCCACCGGCAGCGGCAGCGGCACCGCGCAGGCCGCAGGCGCGGCCAAGAGCTCCGAAGACGCCGGCGGCACGTCCGCCAAGGCCACCACCCCCCTCTGCACGGCGAAGGGTCTGACGATCACCGCCGAACGTCAGGACGGCCCGCCCTACACCCACCTCACGCTGAGCGCGAAGAACACCTCCGGCGCCGGATGCGAGATGAAGGAATACCCGCACATCCACTTCCTGGACAACGCGCGGGGCGTCGTCCCGCCCGTCGCCAAGAGCAGGCCGGCGGCCCCGGTGATCCTGGAGCCCGGTCAGTCCGCCTATGCCGCGGTGCGCATGTCCGAGGGCGGCCGGAAGGAGAACACCGAGACGGTGAAGGAGTTCACGGTCACGCTGAAGGCCAACGGCGGCGGCATGACGGTCGTGAAGTCCCCCGCCGCCGAGGGCCTCTCCGTCAACCCGCAGAAGTGGGCCACGGGTTACTGGACCACCGAGCTCCGCAACGACGCCGACGACTTCTAGTCGGTCCGGCTGCCGGACCGGGCTGCCGGACCGGGCTGCCGGACCGGGCTGCCGGACCGGGCTGCCGGACCGCCTCAGCCCTGCTCGTCCATGCCCGCCAGCACCAGCGGCAGCCGGGGCGCTCCCTCCGCGGTCACGCGGACGGGGACGCCCCAGTCCTGCTGGTGCACATGGCAGGCCGGGTACTCGTTGGCCGGGTCGTCGTCGCAGGAAGCCGCCATCGCGGAGACGTGCAGGACGCCCTCGGTGACCCCGTCCGCGAGAACCAGATCGCGCCCGAGGTCCGTGCCCGCGCCGGAGCCCTCCGCCAGCAGCTCGGGCGGGGTCGCGGAGACCAGCAGCCGGGTCGAGGGCCCGTAGCGGGTGTCCAGCTTCTGTCCGGCGGGCGCCTGGAAGACCACGTCGAGGCGGAGGGTGCCCGGGGCGATCTCGGTGGCGGCCCGCTGGGTGCGGTGCGCCTGGTCCGCGACCCGTACCGCCTCCTCGGGCAGCCGAAGCCGGGTCAGCCGGTGGCGGGCGGACTCGACGACGACCAGGTCACCGTCGACCAGCACCGCGTCGCTGGGCTCGCGGACATCGGTGGCCAGGGTGGTGACCTCGCCGGAGGCGGGGTCGTAGCGGCGCAGCGCGTGGTTGTACGTGTCGCTGACGGCGACGGACCCGTCGGGCAGCGCGGTCACGCCGAGCGGGTGCTGCAGGAGCGCCTGGTCGGCGGCCCCGTCGCGGTGGCCGAAGTCGAAGAGGCCGGTGCCCACGGCGGTGTGCACCTGCTCCTCGCGGTCGACCCAGCGCAGCGCGGAGGTCTCGGAGTCGGCGACCCAGAGACGCTCCCCGTCGGCGGAGACGGCGAGCCCGGACGGCTGGGCGAACCAGGCCTCGGCGGCCGGCCCGTCGACCAGACCTTCGTTGGTCGTCCCGGCGGCGACGCGTACGGTCGCGCTCTCCGGGTCGTACGTCCACAGCTGGTGCACGCCCGCCATGGCGACCCACAGCCGGTCGCCGAACCACGCGATGTCCCACGGCGAGGAGAGGTCCACCTCGCGCGCCGGACCGCTGGTCGGCGTCCCCTGCCACCACTGGCGGCCGGTCCCGGCGAGGGTGCTGGTCACCCCGGTCGTGAGGTCCAGGGCGCGGATCGCGTGGTTGACGGTGTCCGCGACGGCGATGCGGCCGTCCGGGAGCACGGCGAGCCCCTGCGGTTCGCTGAACCGGGCCTCGTCCGGACCGCCGTCGCTCAACCCGCGTTCGCCGGTGCCGAAGTGACGGCGTACGGTCTCGCCGTCGGCGTCCAGCTCGACGAGGCGGTGCCGGGTGGTGTCGGAGACCAGGAAGCCCCCGTCCGGCAGGAGCAGCGCCTTGCCCGGGAAGCGCAGATGCGTGGCGACGGGCTCGGGCGCGACATAGGGGCCGTCACCCCGGCGGAGCGTGCCCTTGGCCCCGTGCTCGGCCTCCAGCTCCTCGACGAGCTTCTCGATGGCGTGCGCGTGGCCCTCGCCCGCGTGCTGGGCGACGACATAGCCCTCGGGGTCGATCACGACGAGCGTCGGCCAGGCACGTACGGCGTACTGCTTCCAGGTGGCCAGCTCGGGGTCGTCGAGGACGGGGTGGTGGACCTCGTAGCGCTCGACGGCGTCGACGACGGCCTGGTGCTCGGCCTCGTGGACGAACTTCGGCGAGTGGACACCGATGATCACCACGGTGTCGCGGTGCTTCTCCTCCAGCTCGCGCAGCTCGTCCAGGACATGCAGACAGTTCACACAGCAGAACGTCCAGAAGTCGAGGATGACGATGCGTCCTCGCAGGTCAGCGAGGGTGTACTGCTGGTCGCCTGTATTGAGCCAGCCGCCCTTGCCGATGAGTTCGGGGGCGCGGACGCGTGCACGTGTTGCCATGCCACAAGTCAACACCTTCCCCACCTGCACGCATTCCGCCGGGGCCCGGGGGAACCTGTGACGCATGAGACTTCTCGTACGTGAGCGGCTGTTCGCCATCGGCGACGACTACTGGATCGAGGACGACGGGGGCCGCAAGGTCTTCCTGGTCGACGGCAAGGCGATGCGGCTGCGCGACACCTTCGAGCTGAAGGACGCCGACGGCCGGGTCCTGGTCGAGCTGCGGCAGAAGCTGATCAGCCTGCGCGACACGATGCTCATCGAGCGGGGCGGCGAGGAGCTGGCCAAGGTCAAGCGCAAGCGGCTGTCGCTGCTCCGCAACCACTACCGGGTCACGCTGGTGGACGGCACGGAGCTGGACGTCAGCGGCAAGATCCTGGACCGCGAGTTCGCCATCGAGTACGACGGCGAGCTGCTGGCCCAGATCTCGCGCCGCTGGCTGACCATCCGGGACACGTACGGCATCGATGTCGTCCGGGACGACGCCGACACCGCGCTGCTCATCGCGGTGGCGATGTGCGTGATCGTGCTGGCGGACAAGGAGAAAGAGGGCTGAGCGCCTTCTCGCGTGCGGGGGTTCGCTGTTTCACCGCACACGCTGTTTCACGTGAAACAACGAACTCCACGGCATCCCTCAGGAGCTGAGGCGCGGCGGTGCGAGCCCCAGTCGGCGGCCCTTCAGCGCCGGGAACTGCTCCCGGGTCGCGCGCACCTTGTCCGCGTCCAGCTCGACGGTCAGGATCTCCTCGTCCGCGCCCGCCTGGGCCAGCACCTCGCCCCAGGGGTCCACGACGATGCTGTGCCCGGCCTGCTGGACACCGGCATGGGTGCCCGCCGTGCCGACGGCGAGGACGTACGCCTGGTTCTCCACGGCGCGGGCCTGCGCCAGGAGCGTCCAGTGGGCGCGCCGACGCTCGGGCCAGCCCGCCGCCACGACCAGCATTTCGGCACCCGCGTCGACGAGCCCCCGGAACTGCTCGGGGAAGCGCAGGTCGTAACAGGTGGCGAGGCCCAGCGTGGTGTCCGGCAGGGCGACGGTCACCAGCTCCTCGCCCGCGCCCATCATCACGGCCTCGCCCTGGTCGAAGCCGAAGCGGTGGATCTTGCGGTAGGCGGCGGCGCGCTCACCCTCGGGCGAGAAGACCAGGCTGGTGTTGTAGAGCGTGCCGTCGTCCGCGCGTTCGACGAAGGATCCGGCGTGCAGCCAGACTCCGGCCTCGGCGGCGGCCTTCGCCATCACCTCGTGCGTGGGGCCCTCCAGCGGCTCGGCCTCCTCCGCGAACGCCGTGTAGGCGAAGGCTCCGACGGGCCAGAGTTCGGGGAGGATCACCAGGTCGGCGCCCCGCTGGGCGACCACCAGAGAAGCCGCTCGCGCCCGGCGGGCATCGACTGATTCGTCCGGGTCTACTGCGATCTGGATGAGGGAGGCGCGCACACTACCACCGTCCTGGCATTCAAGCCGTCAACACGGGCCTACGATCGTCACACGAAAGCACTGCCGGGGTGCCTGCTCGCAGCGTAACTTAGCGGTCGAACCTCCCACGCAGCTCGCCGACAGCGCCGTCAGTGCCAGCCCACCCGCCAGCACTCCCTGCTCTCCAGCCCATGCACCGCAGAACCGCACGAGGGGTCCCGTGACCGTCCATCCCAGCCTCCAGCCCTATGCCGACGCCGCGACCCACTCCATCGAGGCGATAGCCGAGCTGGTGAAGCCCCTCGCCGAGGGCGAGTGGAACCGCCGTACGCCCTGCCCGGGATGGTCGGTGCGCGACATCGTGTCGCACGTCATCGGCATGGAGTGCGAGATGCTCGGCGATCCCCGGCCGATCCACACCCTGCCGCGCGACCTCTACCACGTGCAGAGCGACTTCGCCCGCTACATGGAGATGCAGGTCGACGTCCGGCGGCACCACACCGCCCCGGAGATGACCTCCGAGCTGGAGTACGTCCTCATCCGCCGGGCCCGGCAGCTCCGCAACGAGTCGCGCAGCCCCGAGACCATGGTCCGCGCCCCGCTGGGCACCGAGCGGACCCTCGAAGTGGCGCTGAACTTGCGGGCTTTCGACCTCTGGGTGCACGAGCAGGACCTGCGCACCACGCTCGGACAGCCGGGCAACCTGGACTCCCCCGGCGCCCTGATCACCCGGGACATGCTGCTCGCCGGGCTGCCGAAGGTGGTCGCCAAGAGCGCGGGCGCGCCCGCCAACTCGGCGGTCGTCTTCGATGTGCACGGCCCGGTGGAGTTCCTGCGGACGGTCCGGGTCGACGCGGAGGGCCGCGGTTCGATAGACGGCGCGCCCTCGCTGGGCCCCGCCGTGACACTGTCGCTGGACTGGGAGACGTACGTCCGCCTCGCCTGCGGCCGGGTCCGGCACGCCGCCGTCGCCGACCGGATCAAGATCGAGGGCGACCAGGAGCTGGCCGCCGCGATCCTGGACAACTTCGCCGTCACCCCGTAACCCCGTAACCGCTCTTCGCCGGGTACGTGCCCGCGCCTCGGGAGGACCACGCGGGCACGTGCACGGGAGGGGCGGGAGAGTTACGCGGGCACGTGCACGGCCTCGACGCGGCTGACCACGTGGTGCTCGCGCTCCCTGAGCGCCGCCCGTCGGCGCAGCCGCAGGATCTGGGTGACGCCGAGCGCCTCCAGGACGAAGACCGAGGCGAACGCGACGCGGTAGTTGTCGCCCGTGGCATCCAGCAGGACCCCGACGGCGAACAGGGTGGTCATCGAGGCGACGAACCCGCCCATGTTGACGATTCCCGAGGCGGTCCCCTGCCGCTCGGGCGGATTGGCCGGCCGGGCGAAGTCGAAGCCGACCATCGAGGCCGGTCCGCAGGCGCCGAGCACCACGCACAGGACGACCAGCAGCCACATCGGTGTGTGGTCGGCCGGGTAGAAGATCGCGGACGCCCAGAGCAGGGCCGTCGTCGCCACCGTGCCCAGGGCGATCGGGACCCGTGCCTCGTTGTGGCGGGCGATGATCTGCCCGTAGACGAGCCCGACCACCATGTTGGACAGCACCACCAGGGTGAGCAGCGTGCCCGCCGTGCCCCGGCTCAGCCCCTGCGCCTCGACCAGGAACGGCATCCCCCACAGCAGCAGGAACACCATCGCCGGGAACTGGGTCGTGAAGTGCACCCACATCCCCAGCCGGGTGCCGGGCTCCCGCCAGGCGGCGGCGATCTGCCGACGGACGTACGCGGCCCCGGCGTGCTCGGCGGGCGGCGGCTCGTGGCCCTCGGGGTGGTCCTTGAGGAACAGCAGGAGCAGCACCAGCACCACCACGCCCGCCAGCGAACTGCCGACGAACGTCGTGGTCCAGCCGTAACTGTGCAGCGCCCGCGCGATGAACAGCGTCGAGACGAGGTTGCCCGCCATCCCGAACAGCGCCGCGACCTGGCCGATCAGCGGCCCGCGCCGGGCGGGGAACCAGCGGCTGCCGAGCCGCAGCACGCTGATGAACGTCATCGCGTCGCCGCAGCCGAGCAGTGCGCGGGCCGCCAGCGCCATCCCGTACGAGGGGGAGAGCGCGAAGCCGAGCTGGCCGACGGTGAACAGGACGACCCCGATGGTGAGGACCTTCTTGGTACCGAGCCGGTCGACCATCAGCCCGACGGGTATCTGCATGCCCGCGTAGACGAGGAGCTGGAGGATGGAGAACGTGGAGAGCGCCGAGGCGTTGACGTCGAACCGGTCGGCGGCGTCGAGTCCGGCGACGCCCAGGCTCGTACGGAAGATGATCGCGACGAAGTAGACGGCGACCCCGATGCCCCAGACCCAGGCGGCCCGCCGGCCGCCGGGTGGATCACCGGGCAGGGAGAGCGTGGGGGCGGCCGAACTCACCGGTCCTCACCCCGCACCAGCACCCGCACCCGGCTGACATGGCGGCGCACGACCAGAGCCGCCTCCTCGGCGTCCCCGCCCCGGATCGCCTCCAGCAGCTCACCGTGCTCGGTGATGTTGGCCTCGATCCTGCCGGGGTGGGCCTCCATCACCGCGACACCCATCCGCAGCTGACGGTCGCGCAGCTGGTCGTAGAGGCGCGAGAGGATCTCGTTGCCCGCGTTCTTCACGATCTCGGCGTGGAAGCAGCGGTCCTTGACGGCCACCGCCGCCAGATCGCCGTCCTCCGCCAACTGCCGCTGCTCCTCCAGGAGCTGTTCCAACCGTTCGATCAGCTGCGGCGACGCGGGCACCGCCCTGCGCGCCGCGAACTCCTCGACCAGCAGCCGGGTCTCCACCACATCCTTGATCTCCTGCGCGGAGACGGCGAGGACGAGCGCGCCCTTCTTCGGGTAGAGCTTGATCAGCCCCTCGACCTCCAGCCGCAGCAGCGCCTCGCGCACGGGCGTCCGGGAGACGCCGACCGCGTCCGCCAGGTCCCCTTCGGTGAGCAGCGTGCCGCCCTCGTAACGACGGTCCAGGACCGCTTCCTTGATGTGCGTGTAGACGCGCTCGGCGGCGGGCGGACGCTTGAGGGAGGGGTTCGGCGACTGTACGGGGGCGGAGGGTGCGGCAGGCATGCGCACAGCATAGATACAACATGCACGCATGAGGGACCGGCGTCCGGATTCTGGACCTCCGGAACGATCGAGG
Organism: Streptomyces sp. NPDC091289; assembly: GCF_044757365.1. Lineage (NCBI taxonomy): Bacteria > Bacillati > Actinomycetota > Actinomycetes > Kitasatosporales > Streptomycetaceae > Streptomyces > Streptomyces sp. NPDC091289. The sequence continues at coordinate 64,435 of NZ_JBIVUT010000004.1, read as the reverse complement.
AGGACTCAGGATTCACGCTTCCCTGAATTCAGGATTGGCTGTACTGTCACTCCCATGCTGACCGCCGCTTCCGACATCGAGGTGCTCGCGCGGTTCGGCCGCGCGCTCGCCGACCCGATCCGCTGCCGCCTGCTGCTCGCGCTCCGCGAGGCCCCGGCGTACCCCTCCGACCTCGCCGAGGCCCTCGGCATCTCGCGTACCCGGCTCTCCAACCACCTGGCCTGCCTGCGTGACTGCGGCCTGGTCACCACCGTGCCGGACGGCCGCCGGACCCGCTACGAGCTGGCCGACGAACGGCTCGGCAGCGCGCTGGGCGACCTGCGCTCCGCCGTGCTGGCCGTCGAGACCGACCGCACCTGCCCGGACGCGGAGACGCAGGGCTGCTGCTGATGACCGTGCTCTCCCTCGGCCCCTCCCCGGCCCGCCGGGACGCGCTCGCCCGCCGGATACGGCTGCTGGTCGCGGTCACCATCGCCTACAACGTCATCGAGGCGGTGGTCGCCCTCACCGCCGGAACGATCGCCTCCTCCAGCGCCCTCGTCGGCTTCGGCCTGGACTCCGTCATCGAGGTCTCCTCCGCCGCCGCGGTCGCCTGGCAGTTCTCCGCCCGCGAGCACGCGGTGCGCGAGAGGCGGGAGCGGACCGCCCTGCGGGTCATCTCCGTATCGTTCTTCGCACTCGCCGCGTACGTCACCGTCGACGCGATCCGCGCGCTCGCCGGAACCGGCGAGGCCGACCCCTCCCCCCTCGGCATCGTCATCGCCGCGCTCTCGCTGGCGGTCATGCCGTTCCTGTCGGCCGCCCAGCGGCGCGCGGGACGCGAGATCGGATCCGCCTCCGCCGTCGCCGACTCGAAGCAGACCCTGCTGTGCACGTACCTCTCCGCCGTCCTGCTGGTCGGGCTGGTCCTCAACGCCACGCTCGGCTGGTCCTGGGCCGACCCGGTGGCCGCCCTCGCCATCGCCGCCCTCGCGATCAAGGAGGGGCGCGACGCCTGGCGCGGCAAGGGCTGCTGCGCCCCGACGAGCCAGGGTCAAGCCTGCGCAAATTCACCCGTTCGGTAACACATCCATTGCCCCGCCCCAGGTGTCTCACCACCGAGCGGCACCCATATGTGGCCGCATATCAGGGGCATTTGGAGCGTTCAGTTGAAAATCGGCATCAAGCGCATCAATCGCGTCACCGTCACGGCCACCGTGACGCTCACCGCCGGTGCGGTGCTCGCGGGCAGCGCCTTCGCCTCCACGGCGCACGCCGCCGCACCGCCGACTCCGAAGATCGTCGCCAAGGGCGGCTTCGTGATGAACAACGGCACCGGCAAAACCCTCTTCACCAAGTCCGCGGACACCCGCCGCTCCACGGGCTCCACCACCAAGATCATGACGGCCCTGGTGGTGCTGTCGCAGAAGAACGTGAACCTGAAGACCAAGGTCACGGTCCAGAAGGCCTACAGCGACTACATCGTCTCGAAGAACGCCTCGTCCGCCCGCCTCATCGTCGGCGACAAGCCCACCGTGGGCCAGCTCCTCTACGGCCTGATGCTCCCCTCCGGCTGCGACGCCGCGTACGCCCTGGCCGACAAGTTCGGCTCCGGCAAGACCCGTGCGGCCCGCGTGAAGTCGTTCATCGGCAAGATGAACTCCACGGCGAAGAGCCTCAAGCTGAAGAACACCCGCTTCGACTCGTTCGACGGCATAGGGGGTGGCAACAACTACTCGACCCCCCGTGACCTGACGAAGATCGCCAGCAAGGCGATGAAGAACTCCACGTTCCGCTCGATCGTCAAGACCAAGTCGACGAAGCAGAAGGTGACGACGAAGAGCGGTGGCTACCGCTACATGTCGTGGAGCAACACCAACAAGATGCTCAGCAGCTACAGCGGCGACATCGGCGTCAAGACCGGCTCCGGCCCGACCGCGAAGTACTGCCTGGTCTTCGCCGCGACGCGTAAGGGCAAGACGGTCATCGGCACGGTGCTGACGTCGTCCTCGGAGGCGAACCGCACCGCCGACGCGAAGAAGCTGATGGACTACGGGTTCAAGGTGTAGCCAGACGGCGCTTTACAGCGAAGGGGCCCGGCCCGCACGGTGAAAGCGGGCCGGGCCCCTTCGCGTGCGTACGGCTACGGCTGCCGGCGGCGCAGATCGGCCGTGAAGGCGTCCCAGGCGGCGGGTGCGAGGGTGAGGACCGGGCCGCCGAGGCGCTTGGCGTCGCGGACGGCGACGGTGCGGGGGATGTTGCGGGCGACCTCGACGCACTCGCCGTTCGGCTCGCTGAAGCTGGACTTCTTGAAGCGGAACTCACTCACTCGTTCATCCCCTTGGCGATGCTTTCCACGAACCGCAATGAGTCGTACGGCGACAGACTTGAGGCACAAGTTCGTGCGAACAAGTCAGTGTAGGCCGCGCTCTCTTCAGCGCCCTCGACCCAGTTGGTGGAGCGCAGACCATCCATGTGTACGACGTCGAGCGCGCCCGACTCGGCGAACGAGAGGATGTTGAAGGGCCCGCCGCCGCACGAGTGCACTCCCGCCCGGAACGGCAGAACCTGCACGTCGACATTGGGCTGCTCCGCCAGCTCCCGCAGGTGGTCAAGCTGCTGCCGCATGACCTGCGTGCCGCCGATCATCTGACGCAATGCGCCCTCCCAGATGACGGCGTGGATGTTGAGCGGCTCGTCCCCGTGCAAGCGCCGCTGACGCTGGACTCGCACGTCCACCAGCTTCTCGATTTCGGAGATCCGGTCGGGCGAGACTGCGGCGACCGACAGAGCTCGCATGTAATCGGGCGTCTGGAACAGGCCTGGAATCAGAGCCAGCTGCCAGGTCCGCAACTTCAGAGCCACGTCCTCCATAGCGATGTACTCGCGCAGACTCCCCTGCGTCAGCGAGGTGACCCACCAACCCTTTGCTTTGCGGCGCTCTCGGTCCACCCGGGCGACTTCCAGCAGCCGCCCGACGGACTTCGAGTCCTCCAGACCGTAGAACTCGCAGAGGGTTCGAATGTCCGGGTCCCTCATCGGAACCCATCCCCGCTCCATCTTCACGATCTTCGAGTTGGTCGCGCTGATTACCTGGGCGGCCTGCTGCTGCGTCTTTCCGGACGCGTCCCGCAGGCGCAACAGCTCGCTACCGAGCCTGCGCCCCAGGACAGTTGACGACCGGTTCCCTTGCGGTGTCGCTGGATTCACGGCCTCAGTGTCCCGCTTTCCGGGGCGACACGTCGACCTCCGTCACCCGTTGGGGACAAGTGTCTCCGTTCCACTTGCCCCCATCGCTGGAGGTGGCTACTTTCGGTACTCCACCGCTCGCACAGCGGAGCCGACTCGGCGGAAGTACACCGCCCTGCCCTGCGCCGGAGCCGCAAGCTCAAGTCCCGGCCCACCGCAGCAGCAACATTCCACCGCCCACCCCACCCCGGAGGCACGCGACCATGACCGCAGCCCAGGCGGCATCAGCCCCCGAGCCCGTCCTCCGGGAGGACCGGGTCGACTACACGCCCACCGCTCGCAGCGTCTCGCTCAGCCGGCATCGGGCCGCTCGGCTCGTCCTTCAGTGGGGGCACCCGGGAATGGCCGGTGACGCGGCCCTGGTCGTCAGCTAGTTGGCCACCAACGCCCTGCTCCACGGCGCCATCCGGGGGCGACTCTTCCGGGTCCACCTCACGCTCACCGAGTTCGCCCTCCGCGTCGCCGTCAGCGACCCCCGGGGCGAGCGGCTGCCCTGCCTCCGGCGGCCCGACGGTGACGACTGCTACGGGCGCGGACTCCTGATCGTCGCTCAGCTCGCCGATCGGTGGGGCGTCGAGCCGCGCACCGTCGGCAAGTCGGTGTTCGCCGAGCTCTCCGTACGGTGAACGGGTCTGGACATGTCGGTGGGCCCGTACGTCCCGGAGACGTACGGGCCCACCGACCAAGCACCTACGCCCAGGTGATCAGGCGCTTCGGCTGCTCCAGGATCGCCGCCACATCGGCCAGCACCTTGGAGCCCAGCTCGCCGTCGACCAGGCGGTGGTCGAACGACAGGGCCAGTGTGGTGACCTGACGCGGCTTCACCTTGCCCTTGTGGACCCACGGCTGGAGCTTGATCGCGCCGACCGCCAGGATCGCGGACTCGCCCGGGTTCAGGATCGGGGTGCCCGTGTCGACGCCGAAGACTCCGACGTTGGTGATCGTCACCGTGCCGCCCGCCATCGCGGCCGGGGAGGTCTTGCCGTCCCTCGCCGTGGCGACCAGCTCGCCCAGGGACGCCGCGAGCTGCGGCAGCGTCTTGTCGTGCGCGTCCTTGATGTTCGGCACGATCAGACCGCGCGGGGTGGCCGCCGCGATGCCCAGGTTCACGTAGTGCTTCTGCACGATCTCCTGGTTGGCCTCGTCCCAGGCGGCGTTGACCTCGGGGTTCCGCTTGATCGCGACGAGGAGGGCCTTGGCGATGATGAGGAGCGGGTTGACCCGCACCCCCGCCATGTCCTTGTCCTCCTTGAGCTCGGCCACGAGCTTCATCGTGCGCGTCACGTCGACCGTGACGAACTCGGTGACGTGCGGCGCGGTGAACGCGCTGCCCACCATCGCCTGTGCGATGGCCTTGCGGACGCCCTTGACCGGGATGCGGGTCTCGCGGGCGGAGACGGCTGCGGCGGCCTGGGGTTCGGCTGCTGCCGCTGTCACCGGCGCGGCGACGGGAGCCGCCGCGGCCGGAGCGGCCGCGGCCGCCGGAGCCGCCGCCGCGTGGACGTCCTCGCGGGTGATGACGCCGTCCTTGCCGGTCGGCACCACCGTCGCCAGGTCGATGCCCAGGTCCTTGGCCAGCTTGCGTACCGGCGGCTTGGCCAGCGGGCGGCCGACCGGGGCCGGGGCCTCAGGAACAGGAGCAGGAGCCGGCGTCGCGTGCCCATTCAGCTCGGCCTGCACCGCCGCCGCGACGGCGGCGGCCTCCGGAGCGGCCGACGCCCCCTTGCGCGGGCGGCGCTTGGTGGAGGACTCGGCGACGCCGTAGCCCACCAGGACCGGCGTACGGCCCTTCGGCTCGGCTTCCGCTTCCGGCTCCGCCACCGGCTCCTGAGCCGGAGCGGCGGCGGCCGGAGCGGGCGCGTCGCCGCTGCCCGGGGCCACGTCGATCGCGATGATCACCTGGCCGACGTCGACGGTCGTGCCCTCGGGGAAGCGCAGCTCGTGCACCACCCCGTCGAAGGGGATCGGCAGCTCGACGGCCGCCTTCGCGGTCTCGACCTCGCACACGACCTGGCCGTCGGTGACGGTGTCGCCGGGCTGGACGAACCACTTGAGGATCTCGGCCTCGGTCAGTCCTTCGCCCACGTCGGGCATCTTGAACTCACGGAAGCGAGCAGACGTTTCGGTCATCGTCGTCACGAACCCTCTCCTCAGAACGCCAGCGAGCGGTCGACGGCGTCGAGCACCCGGTCCAGGCCGGGCAGATACTCGTCCTCCAGCCGGGCCGGCGGGTAGGGGACGTGGTAGCCGCCGACCCGCAGTACGGGCGCTTCGAGGTGGTAGAAGCAGCGTTCGGTGATCCGGGCGGCGATCTCCGCACCGGAGCCGTAGAAGACGGGCGCCTCGTGGACGACCACGACCCGGCCGGTCTTCTCGGCCGACGTCTGGATGGCGTCGAAGTCGATCGGGGACATCGAGCGCAGGTCCAGGACCTCGATCGACTTGCCCTCCTCCTGGGCGGCCGCGGCCGCTTCCAGGCAGACCTTCACCATCGGCCCGTACGCGACGAGTGTGAGGTCGCTGCCCTCGCGGGCGGTCACGGCCTTGTGCAGCGGGCCGGGGATGGACTCGGTGTCGACCTCGCCCTTGTCCCAGTAACGCCGCTTGGGCTCGAAGAAGATGATCGGGTCGTCGCTCTGGACGGCCTGCTGCATCATCCAGTAGGCGTCGCTCGCGTTGGACGGCGAGACCACCTTCAGGCCCGCGACGTGCGCGAAGAGCGCCTCGGGGGACTCGCTGTGGTGCTCGACCGCGCCGATGCCACCGCCGTACGGAATGCGCACGACGACCGGCATCTTGACCTTGCCGAGCGCGCGGGCGTGCATCTTGGCGAGCTGCGTGACGATCTGGTCGTACGCGGGGAAGACGAAGCCGTCGAACTGGATCTCGACGATCGGGCGGTAGCCGCGCAGGGCCAGGCCGATCGCGGTGCCGACGATGCCGGACTCGGCGAGCGGGGTGTCGATCACCCGGTCCTCGCCGAAGTCCTTCTGGAGTCCGTCGGTGATCCGGAAGACGCCGCCGAGCTTGCCGACGTCCTCACCCATGATGAGGACCTTGGGGTCGTTGTCGAGGGCGAGGCGGAGCGACTCGTTGAGCGCTTTCGCGATGGACATCTTTTCCACGGCCATGGCTACTTGCCCTCCTCGGCAGAGTCGGCGAACGATGCCTGGTAGGCGGCGAACTGGGCCCGCTCCTCGTCCACGAGGGAGCTGCCGTCGGCGTAGCCGTGCTCGAACAGGGCCATCGGGTCCGGGTCGGGCATCGCGCGTACCGCTTCCCGTACCCGCTTGCCGAGGGTCTCGCTCTCCTCGTCCAGCGCGGTGAAGAAGGCCTCGTCGGCGAGCTTCTCCTTCTCCAGGTACGCGCGCAGCCGCAGGATCGGGTCCTTGGCCTCCCAGGCGGCCCGCTCCTCGTCGGCCCGGTACTTCGTCGGGTCGTCGGAGGTGGTGTGCGCGCCCATGCGGTAGGTGAACGCCTCGACGAGCGTCGGGCCCTCGCCGCGGCGGGCCCGCTCCAGCGCGGAGCGGGTGACGGCCAGGCACGCGAGGACGTCGTTGCCGTCGACCCGGACGCCGGGGAAGCCGTAGCCCTGGGCGCGCTGGTAGAGCGGCACACGGGTCTGGCGCTCGGTGGGCTCGGAGATCGCCCACTGGTTGTTCTGGCAGAAGAACACGACCGGGGCGTTGTAGACCGCGGAGAAGGTGAACGACTCCGCGACATCGCCCTGGCTGGAGGCTCCGTCACCGAAATACGCGATCACGGCGGAGTCCGCGCCGTCCTTGGCGACGCCCATGGCGTAGCCGGTGGCGTGCAGCGTCTGCGAGCCGATGACGATCGTGTACAGGTGGAAGTTGTTGGTGTTCGGGTCCCAGCCGCCGTGGTTCACGCCGCGGAACATGCCGAGCAGATTGGTCGGGTCGACGCCGCGACACCAGGCGACCCCGTGCTCCCGGTAGGTCGGGAAGACGTAGTCGTCGTCGCGCAGGGCGCGCCCGCTGCCGATCTGGGCGGCCTCCTGGCCGAGCAGCGAGGCCCACAGGCCCAGCTCGCCCTGACGCTGGAGGGCGGTCGCCTCGGCGTCGAAGCGGCGGGTGAGCACCATGTCGCGGAACAGGCCGCGCAGCTCGTCGGCGCTCAGGTCGATGCTGTAGTCCGGGTGCTCGACGCGCTCGCCCTCGGGCGTCAGCAGCTGTACGAGCTGGGGCTCGGCACTCTGCGGCTTCTTCGCGGCGCTGGTCCGCTTACTGGCGCGTCGCGGTTTACGCGCGGCGGCAGTGCTCTCCACGGTCACGTGCGTGCTCCTCCGTCGGTCCGGCCCCCGGGGTCTGCCGGGAACCAGTGCGGCTCGCCTGAATCCGGTAACCGCGCACGGGGTGGGTGCCGGCAGGCCGGGATCAGGCGTGACAGGTGCCCCGGCGAGCGCCCTGTCATAGGCACGTTACCCAGTGCATCGCATAACTGCGAAACCCTATCTGACCTGCGATTTTGCTTGGATTTCCAAGTAAATCGAAAAAATCGCGAACCTCTGCTGGTCAGGGCACTGGAAACAGCCTTGCAGGCCGCCGGAACAACGGCACGTTATCCCGCGGATCAGCGCCAGGGAAGAGCGGAGGGGAAGCGAGTGTGTGAGACTGCGATCGTGCGCGAAGATGGAAAAATCACGGTATTTCTGCTCGACGATCACGAGGTCGTCCGGCGTGGCGTCCATGAGCTCCTCTCCGTCGAGGCGGATATCGAGGTGGTCGGCGAGGCCGGTACGGCCGCGGACGCGCTGGTACGGATCCCGGCGACGCGCCCCGATGTGGCGGTGCTCGACGTGCGGCTGCCGGACGGCAGCGGTGTGGAGGTGTGCCGGGAGGTCCGTTCCCAGGACGAGAACATCAAATGCCTGATGCTCACCTCGTACGCCGATGACGAGGCACTTTTCGACGCGATCATGGCGGGCGCGTCGGGATATGTGCTGAAGGCGATCCGCGGCAATGAACTGCTGAATGCGGTACGGGACGTGGCCGCCGGAAAATCGCTGCTGGACCCGGTGGCGACCGCCCGGGTGCTGGAGCGGCTGCGCGACGGTGGCAACGGCAAGGGCGACGACAAGCTGGCCGGCCTCACCGAACAGGAACGCAAGATCCTGGACCTGATCGGCGAGGGGCTGACCAACCGGGTCATCGGGGAGCGCCTGCACCTCGCCGAGAAGACCATCAAGAACTACGTCTCCAGCCTGCTGTCCAAGCTGGGCATGGAGCGCCGCTCGCAGGCGGCCGCGTATGTCGCGCGGCTCCAGGCCGAGCGCCGCTGAGACCGCCCCCGGCCCGGGACTTTGGTCCCGGGCCGGCCGGGGCCGGCGACTCTTACGCGGCCCCTACGGTCGGGGGACAGTGGAAGCCATGTCCTTCGACGCACTCCCCGCGACCGCGACGGTTCGGCGCGCAGCGACCGCGACGGCCGAGCGGATCGAGCCGATCGAGCTGCTCGGCCGGGTCCCGTACGGCCGCCTCGCGACCAGCATGCGGGCGCTGCCGTTCCTGGCGGTGGCCCGGCACATCGTGAGCGACGGCCGCATCCTGCTGCGGATGCACAGCGGCTTCGGCCACCACGAGGCGTGCAACGGAAGCGTCGTCGCGTACGGGGCGGACAACTACAACGACGCGGCGTCCGGCGACGGCGGCAACCTGTGGTCGGTGCAGTTCACCGGCCCCGCCGAGATCGTGCACCTCTGCCCCGAGCAGGAGGAACTGTTCGGCGCCGCACCCGTCTCCGTCAACGGGGAGCCCTACGCGCCGGCCTATCTCCGGGTCGACCCGCACTTCGTCACGGAGCACGTCCTCGACTTCGCCTAGACGGACGCTCCCCGGGCGCCCCCTTAGCTCACCTGCGGGTGTCACCGCAAGTCCGCAGAGCGACCACGCAGAGTGATCTAACATCTGGTAAGTGCCGCGCTCATATGTCACTCGTCCACCTGTTCCCCCGGTCGGCAAGGTGCTGCGCCGTTACCCGGGCGTGGGCGAGCCGCTCGCCTGCGAGCCGATCACCAAGGGCCTGCTGAACCACGGATACCGCGTCTCCACCACGAGCGGCTCCTACTTCCTCAAGCACCATCTCGACAAGAAGCACCTGGACGACACCAGCGGCGAACGCGCCGCGATCGTGCGCCAGCACCGCGCCACCCAGCGCCTGCAGTCGCTGGGCGTGCCCGTCGTCCCGCCCCTGGCGGACACCCGGGGCGACACCGTCACCGTGATCGGCGAACGGTGCTACGCCCTGCACCCCTGGGTCGACGGCCTCCACCGGGTCGGCGCCCAGCTGACCCCCGTCCAATCGCGCCGGCTCGGCGCCCTCCTGGGCGCCGTGCACACCGGTCTGGAGCAGGTGATGGCACCGCGCGACGGCCCGCGTCCGGCGAGCCCGCCCGCCCGGCCGGGACACCGCAGCCCGGACGCCGCCGACACCTTCGCGCTGATCGACGACCTGCTGGCCGCCGCGCGCGGGCAGGGCGGCCGGGACACCCCCCGGGACGCCTTCGACGAACTGGCCGTGCACCGGCTCGTGGAGCGCCGCGCCCTGCTCGAACAGCACGCCCACCGCCGCCCGCCCACCCCGGAGGGGCCCGCCACCGGCTGGGTGCACGGGGACTTCCACCCGCTGAACCTGCTCTACCGGGGCGCCGACCCGGTCGCGATCGTGGACTGGGACCGGCTGGACGTACAGCCGCGCGCCGAGGAGGCGGTACGGGCGGCGGCGATCTTCTTCGTCCGGCCGGACGGGGAGCTGGACCTCGCGAAGGTACGGGCGTACGCCCGCGCGTACCGGCGGGCCGCCGGGGCGGGGGCCGCGGAGCTGGCGGCGGCGGTGCACCGGGTGTGGTGGGAGCGGCTCAACGACTTCTGGATACTCCGCTGGCGCTACCGCCTCGACGACCGCAGGGCCGACCCGCAGTTCCCCGCGGTGTCGGCCCTGGCGGTGTGGTGGACGCGGGAGTACGAGGCGGTGTGCGCGGCCTTCACGGAGTGAGGAGTGGTGCGACACGCAGGAGCCCGGCGCGCGCCACGAGGGCGCACGCCGGGCTCCTGCGTGGTGGTGCGTTACGACGTGGCGTTGCCTGCGGTCGGGTCGCCGGGCGTGGTGCCCGAACCGCCGTCGTTCCCGCCGACCCCGCCGGCCCCGCCGTCGTCACCGCCGGCTCCGCCCGGGGTGCCGGGGTCGGTGGTCGGGTCGGTGGGGTCTCCCGTGGGCTCCCCGCTGCCGCCCTCGTTGGTGTTGCCGTCCGACGTACCGGGGTCCGTGTCGGTCGGGGTCGGGTCCGGGGTGAACGAGGGCTGGCTCTGGGTCGGGGGAGGGGTGTACGGCGGCGGGTTGGGCTGCGTCTGACCGCCGGTGGACGTGTCCGGCTCGTCCGGCTCGTCGCTCTCCTCCTCGGACGGCTCCTCCGAGGGCTCCTCCTCGGACTGGCTGACCGAGGTGCTCGGCGTGACCGGGTCCTTCTCCCCGCCGTCGTCCTTCGCGGCGTTGACGGCGAAGGCGACCCCCGCACCGATCGCGACCAGCGCGAGCAGGACGAAGAGCCACATCTTGCCGCGCCCGGAGCCGGCCCGCCGCTGCCCGCCGCCACCGTCGTAACCCCCGTCGTCCGGGTTGTACGGCGGCAGGATCGGGCCCTGCGAGGTGTCCCCGTGCATCGGGTGGCCCATCGCACGCGTGGAGCCGGACATCCCGTGCGGCGGGGTCTGGCCCCCCTCGTGCAGGGCGACCGGACCGGTGTTCCACGTACCCGTGTGACCGCCCTGCACCTGGAGCATCTGCAGGCTGTACTGGACGAGCCCGCGCATCTCCTCGGCGCTCTGGAACCGGTCGTCCGGGTCCTTCGCCAGGGCCCGCATGGCCATCCCGTCCAGCTCCGGCGGCACCACGTCCGAGACCTCGGACGGCGGCACCGGGATGTCCTGGACGTGCTGGTAGACCACCGAGAGCGGGGTCTCACCGGTGAACGGGGGCCGCAGCGCGAGCAGTTCGTAGAGCAGACAGCCGGTGGCGTACAGGTCGGACCGGTGGTCGACGGCCTTGCCGAGCGCCTGCTCGGGGGAGAGGTACTGCGGGGTGCCCATGACCATGCCGGTCTGGGTCATCGTCGACTGCGCGCCGTGCAGCGCGCGGGCGATGCCGAAGTCCATCACCTTGACCGCGCCGGAGTCCGTGATGATCACGTTGGCGGGCTTGATGTCGCGGTGCACGATGCCGTGCTGGTGCGAGTACGCGAGGGCTTCCAGCACGCCCGAGACGATGATCAGCGCCTGCTCGGGCGGCGGGGCCTCGGCGGTCAGGAGCAGATCGCGGATGGTGCGGCCCTCGACCAGCTCCATCACGATGTACGGGACGGTCTGGCCGCCCACGACGTCCTCGCCGGAGTCGTACACGGCGACGATCGCGTGGTGGTTGAGGCCCGCGACGGACTGTGCCTCGCGGGTGAAGCGGGCCTTGGAGACCGGGTCCTCGGCCAGGTCGGAGCGGAGCAGCTTCACCGCGACCGTCCGTCCGAGCCGGACGTCCTCCGCCGCGTAGACCTCTGCCATGCCGCCCCGGCCGAGCCGGTAGGTCATCCGGTAACGTCCGTCACCGACGACGCCGCCGACGCCCCAGGCGTCGGAGCCATCCGATACTCCGCCGCCGTTTGCTTCGGAATCGGGTGCCATCAGTCCTCGCCGTCGTATCTGTCCGCGCGTCCGCGGGTTCTCACGGTGCCTTGCTGCACTTGCTGCATTGCCACGTCACGCTACAGCCTCCGCCGGACACCACGGTTCCGCTGCGGCAGGATCATCGGACCGCCCGGCGCGTCCTACACCTGAGTTTGATGCGTTTCCTGTAACGCTTCCGAGACGCTTCTTGTGCGTAGGGTCACGGAACGGGCACCCGGCTTGACGTGTCGTACCCCTACGGCAGACTTGGCGCGTAATCGCGTTGTACGGAACCGCGTCGCACGCCATCACGTCAGACAGAAACCGTCAGACAGAAACACCGCGTGCGCCCGCGCGCCGCCGAGGGGGATGCAAGTCATGAGCCAGGACGGCGCACAGGGCCGCTATGCGGGCGGGGCGGTCGCGGGCGGCCGCTATCAGCTGCGCGACCTGCTCGGCGAGGGCGGGATGGCGTCCGTCTACCTGGCCTACGACTCCGCGCTGGACCGTCAGGTCGCGATCAAGACCCTGCACACCGAGCTCGGCCGCGAGCAGTCCTTCCGCGAGCGCTTCCGGCGTGAGGCGCAGGCCGTCGCCAAGCTCCAGCACACCAACATCGTCTCCGTCTTCGACACCGGCGAGGACGAGCTCGGCGGTGCGCTGATGCCGTACATCGTCATGGAGTACGTCGAGGGGCAGCCGCTCGGCTCGGTGCTGGCCGCCGACATCCACAGCCACGGCGCGATGCCGGCCGACAAGGCCCTCAAGGTGACGGCGGACGTGCTCGCCGCCCTGGAGACCAGCCACGAGATGGGCCTGGTCCACCGGGACATCAAGCCCGGCAACGTGATGATGACCAAGCGCGGCATCGTCAAGGTCATGGACTTCGGCATCGCCCGTGCCATGCAGTCCGGTGTCACCTCGATGACGCAGACCGGCATGGTCGTCGGCACCCCGCAGTACCTCTCCCCCGAGCAGGCGCTCGGCCGTGGCGTCGACGCCCGGTCCGACCTGTATTCGGTCGGCATCATGCTCTTCCAGCTGCTCACCGGCCGGATCCCGTTCGACGCGGACTCGCCGCTGGCCATCGCGTACGCGCATGTGCAGGAGGAGCCGGTCGCGCCCTCCAGCATCAACCGGTCGGTCACTCCGGCGATGGACGCCCTCGTCGCCCGCGCGCTCAAGAAGAACCCGAACGAGCGCTTCCCCAGCGCCGCCGCGATGCGCGACGAGATCGCCCGTGTGCTGAACGCCTCCGGCGGACAGACCGGCGCCCCGATGATCGTGGCCGGCGGCGGGCCCGCCAACAGCGGCTCCGGTGTCGGTTCGGCGGTGTTCCCGCCGGTCGACCAGAGCACCTCGGCGCCGCAGAGCGTCCAGACGCCGTACCAGCCGCATCCGCAGCACCAGCAGCCCCACCAGCCGGGCCCGTACAGCCAGCCGACCCCGGCGCCCACGCCGAGCTACGGCTACCCGCAGTCCCAGGGCTATCCGACCCCGGGCCCGCTGTCCCACCAGACCCCGCCGCCGTACTCGATCAGCCCGCAGCACTCCACGGCCGTCGGCACCACCGACCGCGGCGGCTCGAAGCGGAACATGCCGGTCGTCGTCGGCTCGATCGTCGTCGCGCTGCTGGCGGTCGGCGGCCTGATCACCGCGATCGCCCTCCAGGGCGGCAAGGACGACGACACGGGCAAGGGCGGCGACCCGGGCTCCAGCGAGTCGGTGGAGGGGTACCGCCCGCCGGAGCGCAACCGGACGATGAAGGAAACGGAGTGCTCGGCCGCCTCCGAGGACACCAACGACCCGAAGAAGGTCCGCGCGCCGAACTTCGTCTACAAGGACATCCAGTCGGCGAGGTCGTGCGCGGCCGCCGCGGGCTGGACGGTCAAGGTGATCGAGGAGCCGGGCAACACCTACGCCGAGGACCAGGTCGTCGGCCAGTTCCCGTCGCCCGGTGCGGCGGTCGACGAGCGCGGCGCCCACTTCGAGCTGAAGGTCTCCACCGGCAAGCCCTCCTGATCGCCGGTCGGGATCCTCCGCCCGGCCGTGTTCGAAGGTGATCGTTACGGGTCTGCGGATCTCGCCGGATCTTCGTCGTGGACCGGTGTGGACCGATAACGGGCCCCGGAGTTCCGGATACCGCGTCCGGGATGCCGGATACAGGGGCCCGTGTGACGCTGATCTCATGGCTCCAGGACTTCCGGCCGTGTGGTCGTCGAGGTGTGCGGTCTGTCTGCTGGCGGCGGCCGGGGCGGCGCTGGGGCCGCTGGGCGGCTCCGCCCACGGGTCTTCGGCCCCCGACGGTCCGTCCCTCACCGCGATGCCCCCCGGCGCGTCGGGCCCCGCCGCCACCGCGTCCGCCACCGCCCCGTCCCTTCCGTCCTCCCAGCCTTCTTCGCCGCCCGCCCTGTCGGGCTCCGCGTCCCCGTCGGCGGTCCCTTCAGCCCTGCCCCTGCCCCTGCCGTCCGGCGTCCCGGTCTCCGGAGCCTCGGGGGCCGTTCCGGTCCTGTCCTCCCCGGCCGCGACCGAGCCCGGGGCACAGGCCCCCGCCGGACCCGGGGAGCAGGACCCCGCAGAGCCCGGGGCCGACGCGTCGGAACCCTCCTCCTCCGCTTCCGCTTCCCCCGACGTCTCCGGGTCGACCGCCCCCCTGGCCGGGCGCGAGGCCGGGGCCGGGAAGGCGCGTCCCGGCCGTTCGCTGTCGCCGCTGGAGCTGGCGCGGGCCGAGGATCCCGTCGAGGAGGACGAGCCCGAGGAGGCCGATGAGGCCCTCGTGGACGCCGTGGACCTGCCCGTTTCCACCCCGCCGCCCAGCGCCTTCACCGATCCGGGGCGACGGGCCGGACAGGCACTGGACGCCGCGGCCGTACAGCGGGTGCAGCAGGTCTCGCTCGGTACGGGCATCGCCCTGGTCGGCCTCGGGCTCGGTTTCCTCGCGTTCCGTATGCGCCGTACGAACTGAGCGTCGCGGTCCGCGGCTCCCGCCCCGCAGAAACTTGCCAGGACGAACATACTCGGTATACATACTCAGTATGTCCATTCGCCACGGCCTGCTGGCCCTGCTGGAACGGGGCCCTCGCTACGGGTCCCAGCTCCGCACCGAGTTCGAGTCGCGCACCGGCTCCACCTGGCCCCTGAACGTCGGGCAGGTCTACACGACGCTCAGCCGCCTGGAGCGCGACGGCATGATCGTCCAGGACGGTTCGGACGACGCCGGGCACGACCTGTACGCGATCACCGATGACGGCCGCACCGAGCTGCGCACCTGGTTCGGGACGCCCGTGGACCGCACCAGTCCGCCCCGCGACGAACTGGCCATCAAGCTCGCCATGGCCGTCGGGGCGCCCGGTGTCGACATCCGGGACGTCATCCAGTCCCAGCGTCACCACACGCTCAAGGCGATGCAGGACTACACCCGGCTCAAGGCCCAGGCCCTGGCCGACGTCCCGGCCAACCGGGACGAGGTCGCCTGGCTGCTCGTCGTGGAGCAGCTGATCTTCCAGGCGGAGGCCGAGGCCCGCTGGCTCGACCACTGCGAGGCCCGGCTCGTCCGCCTCGCCGAGGCCGCCGCCACCGAGCCCGCCGACGAACCCGGCCCCGCGGCCACCCGCGGTCCGGCCCGCGCACTGGCCGGCCGGACCCGCTCCAAGCGCTGACACCGGTGCCACCACCGCCCACACCTGACCCAGTCCGTTCCTAGGGGGAACCACCCGCCATGCCCTCGTCCGCCACACCTCCGCCCCCGCCGTCCTCCGGGACGTCCGGCGGCAGCCCCGTACTCGAGCTGCGGGCGCTGACCCGTACCCATGGCTCCGGCATCGCCGAGGTGCACGCCCTGCGCGGGATCCACCTCGCCGTGTACCCGGGCGAACTGGTCGCCGTGATGGGCCCCTCCGGCTCCGGCAAGTCCACCCTGCTGACCCTGGCCGGCGGGCTCGACACCGCCACGAGCGGCCAGGTGGTCATCGAGGGCCAGGACATCGCCGCCCTCGGCCCCAAGGGGATGGCCGCCCTGCGCCGCCGCAGCGTCGGCTACGTCTTCCAGGACTACAACCTCATCCCCGCCCTGACCGCCGCCGAGAACATCGCGCTGCCCCGCGAACTCGACGGCGTCTCCGTGCGCAAGGCCCGCAAGGAGGCCCTCGCCACGCTGGCCGAGATGAAGCTGGAGGAGATCGCCGACCGCTTCCCCGACGAGATGTCCGGCGGCCAGCAGCAGCGCGTCGCCATCGCCCGCGCCCTCGTCGGCGACCGGCGCCTCGTGCTCGCCGACGAGCCGACCGGAGCGCTCGACTCCGAGACCGGCGAGACCGTGCTCGCCCTGCTGCGCACCCGCTGCGACCAGGGCGCGGCCGGTGTCATGGTCACCCATGAGCCCCGGTACGCGGCCTGGGCCGACCGGGTCGTCTTCCTCCGGGACGGCTCGATCGTCGACCAGACGCTGACCACCGGAGCCGAATCCCTCCTCGCCGCCGGCATAGCCGGAACCGCAGGAACCGCCGAGGCCGCCACGTGAGCCCCTTCCCCGGTTGGCGCGCCGCCTTCCGCATAGCCCGGCGCGACGCCGCACGGTCCAAGGGCCGCAGCGCCCTGGTCGTCGCGATGATCGCCCTGCCGGTCCTCGGTGTGACCGCCGCCGACCTCACCTACCGCAGCGCCCTGCCCACCCAGGCCGAGGAGCTGACGGCCGAGCTGGGCTCGGCCGACGCCCGGTTCACGGCCACGAGCATGGGCCCGACGAAGCTCCAGCAGCTGCCCGACGGCATCAGCTGGAACCCGCCCGAGGGCGCCGAGGACCCGACGCCCGAGGAGCAGGCGAGGCCGGTCGACGTGACCGCGACCTTCCCCGAGGGCTCGCGCCACCTCACCGAGCGCAGCGTCCCCGTGTCGGTGACCACCCGCCACGGCATCACCGACACCGAGATCACCGAACTGCGCATCGCCGACCCGATGCTGCGCGGCCGGTTCGAGCTGACCGACGGCAGCTACCCCCGGGCCAAGGACGAGATCGCGGCGACCGAGGACTTCATCGAGGCGTCCGGGCTGTCCATCGGCGACCGCATCACCGTGCGCGGCCCCGACCAGACCTACAAGCTCACCGGCGCGGTCGAACTCCCCGCCGATCTGCGGGCGGAGGGCCTGTACGCGCTCCCCGGCTCGGTCATCGCCCCCTGGCAGAAGACCGCCGACGGTGACAAGAACATCCTGCCGCCCCAGGCGACCGACCCGAGGTGGCTGGTCCAGGGCCCGCCCGGAGCGGGTGTGACCTGGCAGGACATCCTCGCCGCCAACGAGAAGGGCGTGGTGGTCAAGTCCCGCCAGGTCGTCCTGAATCCGCCGCCGGACTCCGAGGTCCCGATGGCGGCGAGCATGGGCAGCTCGTTCGACACGGAAGCCGCGCTGACCGCGGCCGCTCTCACCGTTGCCGCCATGGCCGTCCTGGAGATCGTGCTGCTGGCCGGTCCGGCGTTCGCCGTGGGCGCCCGCCGTTCGCGTCGGCAGCTGGGCCTGGTCGGCTCGTGCGGCGGCAGCCGGAGCCAGATCCGGGCCGTGGTGCTCGCGGGCGGCGCGGTGCTCGGCGCGGTCGGCGCGGTGGCCGGAGTCGTCGCCGGGTTCGGCCTGACCGCCCTGTTCCGCCCGATGATCGAGGACTACACGGGCAACCGCTTCGGCGAACTGACCGTACGGCCCTGGGAGATCCTCGGCATCGCCGTGCTCGGCCTGGTCACCGGCGTCCTCGCCGCGCTCGCCCCGGCGATCGTCGCGGGCCGCCAGTCGGTCCTGGAGTCGCTCACCGGCCGCCGCGGCACCCGCCGCAGCTCCCGCGTGCTGCCCGTCATCGGTGTCATCGCGCTCGCCCTCGGCGTCGCCGTCGCCGTCTACGGCGGGATCAGCGGCAGCACCAATCTCGTCGCCGGCGGATCCGTCCTCGCCGAACTCGGCGTCCTCGGCTGCATTCCGGTGATCGTCGGCTTCCTCGGCCGGCTCGGCCGGCGGCTCCCGCTGACACCCCGCATCGCCCTGCGCGACGCGGCCCGCAACCGGGGCCGTACCGCACCCGCCGTCGCCGCCGTGATGGCGGCCGTCGCGGGCAGCATCGCCATCGCCACGTACACCAGCAGCAACGCCGCCGAGCAGGAGTACGACTTCGTACCCGACATGACCTCGGGCACCGTCGCGCTGATGGACTCCGGCGGCGACGAGAAGGCCGATCTGGCGCTCTCCCGGGCCGCCGTCGAGCAGACCTTCCCCATCAGCGGCGGGCGCGCCGACATCGGACGGGTCTGGGCCGGCAGCGACTGCATGGAGTATTACGAGGAGGAGGAGGCCGGCTGCGGCACCCTCGAGCTCGTCAAGCCCACCGGCAAGGGCCACGCGTGCCCGCTGAAGGGCAAGGGCGCCAAGGAGCTCGCCCTGCGGATCTCGGCCGACGAGCACAAGCGGCTGATGAACTCCCCGGCCTGTATGGACGAGAACTACACCACGATCGCGTTCGGCTCCGACGAGCACAAGATCATCGTCGGGGGCGCGGACGTGCTCGACTCGTACGTCAAGCTCGACGACCCGGCGGCGGCGAAGGCCCTGGCCGACGGCACCCCCGTCCTGCTGAACTCGGCGTACGCGAAGAACGGCGAGGTCACCCTCAAGGCCGCGCACATCTACAACGACCGCGACAAGAAGAACCGGGCCCTGCACCCCGGCAAGGCCCGCACCACGACGGACCGGCTGAAGGTCTACGTCGCGGAGGACCGCTTCGCGGCGACGCCCGGCATCCGGATGGTCATGCCGAAGAAGACCGCGGAGCGGCTCGGCCTCCATGTCGAGGACCACGGCAGCTTCTACTCGCTCAACCGCGACCCCACGGACGCCGAGCGCCAGGCGGCCTACTCGGCCCTCCAACGGGCCGGGGACCACGGGTACCTCATGACCTCGAACGAGAGGTACCGGACGGAGGACGACACGATCCTGCTGATCCTCGCCCTCTTCGCCGGAGTGGTGACCCTGGGCGCGGCGGCCATCACCACCGGACTGTCCAAGGCCGACGCGGAGGCCGACCTCACCACCCTCAGCGCGGTGGGCGCGCCCCCGGGCGTACGGCGTTCGCTGTCCGGCTTCCAGTGCCTGGTCGTCGCCCTGACCGGCGTACTCCTGGGAACGGTGGCGGGGCTCGTACCCGCGGTCGCACTGCGGCTGACCGACCTGCGCGCGGCGCTGGAGGCCATGCGGGAGGACCCGATGGAGTCGGCCTACACGCCGATCGTGATGCCGTGGGAGACGATCGGGCTGCTGGCCCTGGTCGTTCCGGTCCTCGCCGGACTGCTCGCCGCCGGCCTCACCAGCTCCCGGCTGACGCTGGCCCGGCGCGCGGGGTGACCGGACCTTACGGCGCTCCCTGACGGGTTCCGGTGCCCCCGAAGACGGTGGATCATCCGTTTTCGGGGGCACCAACGTGGGGTACGGCATGTGTGCGAGACAATGGCGGCATGGAAATGCCGAGGAATGACCGGTCGCAGGAGCACCCGCAGGTCCTTGTCGTGGGCCAGGACGGAATGGCTATCGGCGGCGGTGCCAGTGACGACGAGTCGCGCGAGGTCCCGGTGACGGAAATGGTGGAACAGCCCGCGAAGGTCATGCGCATCGGCAGCATGATCAAGCAGCTTCTGGAGGAGGTCAGGGCGGCTCCTCTCGACGAGGCGAGCCGGGTCAGGCTCAAGGAGATCCACGCCAGCTCCGTGAAGGAGCTGGAGGACGGCCTGGCGCCCGAGCTGGTCGAGGAGCTGGAGCGGCTCTCCCTGCCGTTCACCGAGGAGTCGGTGCCCTCCGAGGCCGAGCTCCGGATCGCCCAGGCACAGCTCGTGGGCTGGCTGGAGGGGCTCTTCCACGGCATCCAGACGGCGCTGTTCGCCCAGCAGATGGCGGCCCGCGCCCAGCTGGAGCAGATGCGCCGCGCCCTGCCGCCCGGCACGGGTCACGAGGACGAGGAAGGCGACGCGGACCCGCACGGCCCGATCCGTTCGGGGCCGTATCTGTAACGGATATCCACGGATATCCACGGATATCCGCCGCTGGGGACCGAGGACAGCGAACAGAGGACCGAGTGGGGCCCGGCGCACATCACGGTGTGCGCCGGGCCCCTCGTCGTGTGTACGGCCGTTTACGGAATCAGGTATCCGTCCACGGGTCAGGCACCGGCCGACGGGGCGACCAGCAGGACCTTCCCGATGTGCGCGCTGGACTCCAGCACCCGATGCGCCTCG
This sequence comes from Streptomyces sp. NPDC091289, assembly GCF_044757365.1. NCBI lineage: Bacteria > Bacillati > Actinomycetota > Actinomycetes > Kitasatosporales > Streptomycetaceae > Streptomyces > Streptomyces sp. NPDC091289. The sequence goes on along the minus strand of NZ_JBIVUT010000004.1, from coordinate 44,274 downwards.
GCGGCGTCCGCCATCGGCAGCGCCCGGTCCACCACGGGCCGGACCACCCCGCCGCCGATCAAGGGCCACACGTGCTCGCGTACGGCGGCGACGATGGCGGCCTTCTCGTGGAGCGGGCGGCCCCGCAGGGAGGTCGCGGTGACGGCGGCCCGCTTGGTCAGCAGGGCGCCGAGGTTCAGCTCGCCCTTGGCACCGCCCTGGAGCCCGATGATCGCGAGGCGTCCGTTGACGGCGAGCGCCTGCACGTTCCGGTCGAGGTACTTGGCGCCGATGAGGTCCAGGATGACGTCGGCCCCCGCCCCGGCGGTGTTCTCGCGCAGCTCCTCGACGAAGTCCTGCTCGCGGTAGTTGATGAGGATGTCCGCCCCCAGCTCGGCGCACCGGGCGAGCTTCTCCGGGCTGCCCGCCGTGACCGCGACCCGGGCCCCGACCGCCTTCGCCAGCTGGATCGCCATCGTGCCGATGCCGCTGGAGCCGCCGTGCACCAGGAAGGTCTCGCCGGGGCGGAGGTGGGACACCATGAAGACGTTGGACCACACCGTCGCGGTGACCTCGGGCAGCGCCGCGGCCTCCACCAGGTCGACGCCCTCCGGTACGGGCAGGAGCTGGCCCGCCGGCACGGCGACCTTCTCCGCGTAACCGCCGCCCGCCAGCAGCGCGCACACGGAGTCGCCGATCGCCCAGCCGGTCACCCCGGGACCGAGGGCGAGGATGCGGCCCGCGCACTCCAGGCCGGGGTAGGGGGACGCGCCGGACGGCGGGTTGTAGAAGCCCTGCCGCTGGAGCACGTCGGCGCGGTTCACTGCGCTGGAGACGACCTCGACGAGGACCTCGCCGTCGCCGGGTACGGGATCGGGCACCTCGGCCCACACGAGCGCCTCGGGGCCGCCGGGTTCGGGAATCGTGATCGCATGCATGGCCGCGAGGCTACTCCGGCCGAGCGTGCGTTCAGGGGCGCGGCGGCGCCGAGTTGTACGGCACGGAGGGCGTGCTGGGGCTCTTCCGCACGATGGTGATGACCCGGTCCGTCAGCTGCAAGGGGCTGGCCGCCGGGTCGTCGTAACCGAGCAGCCGGTGCCCGCGCAGAACACTGACGACGAGGTCGTCCGTCTCCCGTACGTTCTTGCCCACCTCGGCCTTTATGACCGGCCGTTCCACCAGGTCGAGGCCGCTGCCCTGCTGGATCAGGTCTTCCATCACCGTGCCCGCGCTGGGGCTGAGGACGGAGAGGCCGAGCAGCCGCCCGGCGGCACTGGCGCTGGTGATGACGGCGTCGGCGCCGGACTGCCGCAGAAGGGGCGCGTTCTCCTCCTCGCGCACCGTCGCCACGATCTTCGCCCCGCGGTTCAGCTGACGTGCGGTCAGGGCCACCAGGACGGCGGTGTCGTCGCGCTGGGTGGCGATGATGACCTGACGCGCCTTCTGGAGCTCGGCGCGCAGCAGGACATCGCTGCGGGTGGCGTCGCCGAGCACACCGGTGAAGCCCTCGGCGTTGGCCGCCTCGATCACCTTGGAGGCCGGGTCGACGATGACGATCTGGTCCTTCCGCAGGCCGGTGGCGCAGAGGGTCAGGATCGCCGAGCGGCCCTTCGTGCCGAAGCCGACGACGACGGTGTGGTCACGCAAGTTGGATCTCCAACGCTTCAGCCGGAAGTCCTCCCGGGTCCGTTCCGTGAGGACTTCGAGAGTGGTACCGACCAGGATGATCAGGAAGAGCACGCGCAGCGGTGTCACGAGCACCACGTTGATCAGCCTGGCCCCGTCGCTGAACGGTGTGATGTCGCCGTACCCGGTGGTGGAGAGGGTGACCGTCGCGTAGTAGACCGCGTCGAGCAGATCGACCCTGCCGTCGGCGGTGTCGTTGTAGCCGTCGCGGTCGAGCCAGACGATCAGCACGGTCGCGGCCAGCACGAGCAGCGCCATCAGCAGACGCTTCCCGACCTGGCGGGCCGGGCCGTCGACGACCCGGCGGGGGAGCATCACCCGGGTCGGCACGACCAGTTCGTCGGCTCGCCTGGCCATCGCGTCGTGGCCGGGAAGTTTCACGTGAAACACCCTTCCGTCCACGGCGTCGCCGGGGCCCATGGCAGATCCAGAATCTCCACCTCGGTGCCGGACCGTACCCCGCCCGGCGGCACGACGGCCAACCCGTCCGCCGCGGCGATCCCCCGCAGCATCGCGGGCCCGTTGTAGCGCAGCGGCGCGACATGGTCCCGGCCGCCCGCCCGGCCCGCGCGATGCACCACGGGGACGAGGCGGGTGTCGTGCGGATGCCCGTGCACGTCGGCATGGACGAGGGCACGGTACGGGTCCTGGGCGGGGCTGCCCGCGATGCCCGCGAGCAGTGGTTCCGCGAGCGTCAGCAGACCCGATACGGCCGCGAGCGGATTCCCGGGCAGCCCGACCAGATACGGCCCGTCCGGCGGTCCATCCGCCTGCCCCTTCATACGTCCGGGGGCCAGGAGCCGTGCCAGCAGCATGGGGTGGCCGGGGCGGACGGCCACCCCGTCCACCAGCAGTTCGGCCCCGAGGGCTTCGAGGACCGGGTGCACATGGTCGACCGGGCCGGAGGCGGTGCCGCCGGTGGTGACGATCAGGTCGGCGTCGGAGGAGGCGAGGGCCTCGCGGAGCGCCCCGGCGTCGTCCCCGAGGCGGACGGGCCCGGAGACCTCGGCGCCCAGCGCCCGCAGCCAGGGGCCGAGCATGGGTCCCAGGGCGTCACGGATCAGCCCGTCGTGCGGCAGCCCGGCGGCGAGCAGTTCGTCGCCGAGGACGAGGATGTCGACGCGCGGGCGGGGCACGACGGGCAGCGCGTCGTACCCGGCGGCGGCGGCGAGGCCGAGCACGGCCGGGGTCACGACCGTCCCGGCCGGGACGAGCTGCTCGCCCGAACGGCACTCCTGGCCCCGGGGCCTGATGTCCTGCCCGGTGACCACGGGCCGCCGGGCGTGCAGCAGCCCCTTGTCCCGGTCGGCCTGCGCGTGCTCGCTGCGGATGACCGCCGTGGTGTCGGGCGGGACGCGGGCGCCGGTGGCGATCCGTACGGCGGTCCCGTCGGGCAGCGGGGCGGCCGGACCGCGTCCGGCGAGGAGCCCCGCCCCGGCCTCGAACGCCCAGGGCCCGGGTCCGGCGACCGCCCAGCCGTCCATGGCCGAGGTGTCGAAGGACGGCAGATCGGTGAGCGCGCCGAGCGCCTCGGCCAGCACATGCCCCGGTGCACGGTCGAGCGGCAACCGGATCGTCGCGGGCGGACTGCCCCGCCCGGCCCTCGCCGCGACCGCCCGCGCCCGGCCCCAGGCCAGGGGCAGGGACTTCGGTGTGGCCGACTCGGCCTTGGGTGTGGGGGCGTCCGGCGGGGTGCCCGGCGGGGCCTCCGTGGAATCCCCCGGGGCGGGCCGATCGGGCCGGGGTCGATGATCACTTCCGTGCGCCCCATCGCTTCCGGATGCCCGGTCACCTTCAGACGCCCGGCCACCTTCGGACGCCCGGCCGCTTTCGGACGCCTGGGGGGTGGCAGGGGCATCCTGACTGCGGCTCGGACGCCGGCTCGCCCCGCCGACCAGGGCGAGCGCCTGCTCGATGGCGCGTTCTTCCTCGCGCGCGAGGTCGCTCCCGGGTCCGGCGGAGCGGGGCCGGTCGGGGTGGGGTTGGTCTGGGCGGGGCCGGTCGGAGCGGGGCCGGTCGGAGCCGGTCATGGTGTCCCGGTCCCCTCGCGGCCCGCGTCTGGCTTCGCCCCGCCCGCGGTACCGCCCGCCGCATCGCCCCCCGCGCTCGCCTCCGCCTCCCAGCGCAGGGCGAGGGCGGTGGCCTTGCGAGCGGCCTCCGCGACCGCTGCGGCGGCCTCGTCGGGCCCCGCGCCGGCGCTCGCCCTGGCCGCCGCGTACCCGACCAGGAAGGTCGTGAGCGGAGCGGCGGGCCGGGCGACTCCGTGCGCGGCGTCACGGGCGAGGTCGAGCAGGACACCGGTGTCGACGTCGAGGTCGATTCCCAGTTCGTTCTTGACCGAGGTGATCCATTCGTCCAGCACGGCCCCATGCTCCCTGATCCGGGCTCTGGCGGCGGCGATGTCGTCCCAAGTGTCGCAGTCGAACGCGGCGTCGGGACCCGCGTCGACCCGGGCGAGGTCCAGCTCCGCCGTCAGGAGCCGGAGCGGCAGCCCGGCGAGGCCGCCGTACTCGGTGGCGATCAGGGCCAGCTCCCGGCGGAGCGGTTCGGCGCGATAGGCGGCCACGAGCGGCTGGTCGCGCCCGTCGGGGTCGGTGCACAGGGCCCCTTCCCGGCCGGGCCGGCCGGCGGCGTCGAGCAGCGCGTCGACCGTCCCCGGGCCGAGGAACGGAAGGTCGGCGGAGAGGACGAGAACGCGCTCCGCCGTCGTCATCCGCAGCCCCGCGCCCAGGGCCGCCAACGGGCCGCCGCCCTGGGGCACTTCCCGGGTCCAGACGACCGGCCGGACGGTGGCACGGCGACCGCCCACCACAACGGTGAGGGCCGCGTCGGCGCAGGCCGCGAGGACCCGGTCGAGCAGCGCCCGGCCGCCCACCCGGACTCCCGGCTTGTCGGCGCCGTCGAGCCGCTTCGCGGCCCCGCCGGCAAGGACGATCACGTCATAGGCGGTCATACGTCGAGTATGGGCGGCGCCCCGGAGCGACGCCCCCGCCGGGGTCGGTGGATGACCCGGGCCCGGAGGGGCGCGTCCGGAGGGGCGCGTCCGGAAGAGGCCGGATACCCGGCCGGCTACAAGGTGCGCAGCAGCACCGCCGGCTGCTCCACGCAGTCCGCCACATACCGGAGGAAGCCGCCCGCCGTTCCGCCGTCGCACACCCGGTGGTCGAAGGTGAGGGACAGCTGGACGACCTGACGTACGGCCAGTTCGCCCCGGTGCACCCAGGGCTTGGGCATGATCCGGCCGACGCCGAGCATCGCCGCTTCCGGGTGGTTGATGATCGGCGTCGAACCGTCGACCCCGAACACCCCGTAGTTGTTCAGCGTGAACGTGCCCCCGGTCAGCTGGGCCGGGCTGAGCTTCCCGGTCCGGGCCAGCTCGGTCAGCCGGGCGATCTCGGCCCCGATCGACTCGGCGTTACGGGTGTGCGCGTCCCGGACGACCGGAACGACGAGGCCCCGCTCGGTCTGGGCCGCGAACCCGAGGTGCACGCCGGGCAGCCGGACGATCTCTCGGGCCGCCGTGTCCACGGTGGAGTTGAGCTCGGGATACCGGGCCAGCGCCGCTGTGCAGATCCTCGCCAGCAGGGCCAGGACCGACACCTTCGGCCCGGCGGACGGGCCCGTGGCCGCGTTCATCGCGGCCCGGACCGCCATCAGTTCGGTGGCGTCGGCATCGACCCAGCAGGTGGCGTCCGGGATCTCGGTCCGGCTGCGCGACAGCTTGTCGGCGACCGCTCCGCGCACCCCGCGCAGCGGAATCCGTTCGGCGGCCGGAGCAGCGGCAGGTGCTGCCGCTGCCGCGGGCGCCTGGGCCGCACCTGCCGTCGGCGCGGTCTCAGCCACCGCGGTCTCCGCCGCTGTGGTCTCCGCCGTCCGGATCGCCCGGTCGACGTCGGCGCGCAGGATCAGCCCGTCGGGGCCCGAACCCGCCAGCCGCCGCAGATCGATGTCGTGCTGCCGGGCCAGCCGGCGTACCAGCGGAGAGACCACCGGCACGGGGCCCTGCCCGTTCACCACAGCCGCAGGAGCGGCAGCGGCAGCCGAAACGGGGGCTGAAACGGGAGCCGAAACGGGTGACGCGGCCGGGGCGGTCACGACGACGTCGGCCACCGCCCGGTCGAGCCGGTCCGGCCGGATACGCCGACGACGCGCGGCCGGTGCGCCGGTCCCGTACCCCACGAGCACGTTCCCCGACCCGCCCGAGGCCTCCGCATCGGAGCCGGCGGAAGCGGCAGAGGGGGCAGGGGCGGCGGAATCGGCGGACGACGGCGACGCCCCGGAGAGGTCCAGCCCCTCCGGCGCCCCGACCGCGACCGTCAGCAGCGGTGCGCCGACGGGAAGTTCCGCGCCCTCCTCGCCGAATCGCGCGGTCACCACACCCCCGTAGGGGCAGGGCACCTCCACCATGGCCTTGGCCGTCTCGACCTCGACGACGGGCTGGTCGATGGCGACGACATCGCCGACCTCCACCAGCCAGCGGACGATCTCCGCCTCGGTCAGTCCCTCGCCGAGGTCCGGCAGCTTGAATTCGAGCACCTGGGCCATCAGCTGTCCGCCTCCCACTGCAACCGGGCCACCGCGTCGAGGACCCGGTCCACTCCCGGCAGATGGTGCCGCTCCAGCATGGGCGGCGGGTAAGGGATGTCGAACCCGGCCACCCGCAGCACCGGGGCCTCCAGATGGTGGAAGCACCGCTCGGTGATCCGCGCCGCGATCTCGCCTCCGGGTCCGCCGAATCCGGGGGATTCATGGACGACGACCGCGCGCCCGGTGCGCCGCACCGACGCGGCCACCGTCTCGTCGTCGAACGGCACCAGCGAACGCAGGTCCACCACTTCGAGGTCCCAGCCCTCGGCGACCGCCGCTTCGGCGGCCTCCATGCAGACCGGTAGGGAGGGCCCGTACGTGATCAGCGTGGCACTGCGCCCGGAGCGGCGCACCACGGCCTTGCCGATCGGCTCGACCGGGGCGGGGGCCTCGGGCGACCAGTCGGCCTTGGACCAGTAGAGCCGCTTCGGCTCCAGGAAGATCACCGGGTCGTCCGAGGCGATCGACTCCCGCAGCAGCCCGTACGCGTCGTCGACCGTGGCCGGTGTGACGACGTGCAGGCCGGGGGTGGCCATGTAGTACGCCTCGGAGGAGTCGCTGTGGTGCTCGACCCCGCCGATCCCACCGCCGTACGGCACCCGCACGGTGATGGGCAGCGGCATGGCCCCGCCGGTGCGGTTGCGCATCTTGGCGACATGGCTCATCAGCTGCTCGAACGCCGGGTAGGCGAACGCGTCGAACTGCATCTCCACCACGGGCCGCAGCCCGTACATCGCCATGCCGACGGCCGCGCCGAGGATGCCCGCCTCGGCCAGCGGTGTGTCGGTGCAGCGGTCGTCGCCGAACTCCTTCGCCAGCCCGTCGGTGATCCGGAAGACCCCGCCGAGCGTGCCCACGTCCTCACCGAGCACATGGACGGTGGGGTCCTCGGCCATCGAGTCACGCAGCGCGCGCCCGAGTGCCTGGGCCATCGTGGCCGGTTTCGCCTTTGCCGTACGTCCGCCGGCCGTCGCTGCCGCGGTGGTCATCGTCCTGCCTCCGCGCCGTGCTCGTCGTGGTCCTGCTCGGCGTCCAGCTCGGCGCGCAGGGCCGCGGCCTGCTCCCGGAGCTGGCCGGTCTGCTCGGCGTAGACATGGGCGAACAGGTCCATCGGGGCCAGCTCCGGATCCGCGTTCATCCGGTCGCGCAGGGCGGCGGCCATCCGTTCGGCGGCCTCCTTCGCCCGCTCGATGCCCGCGTCGTCCAGCAGCCCGCGCCCCGTCAGCTCGCGCTCCAGCAGCCGCACCGGGTCGTGTGCCTTCCAGGCCTCGACCTCGCTGTCGACCCGGTAGCGGGTGGCGTCGTCGGCGTTGGTGTGGGCCTCCATGCGATAGGTGACGGCCTCGACCAGGGTCGGGCCCTCGCCGCGCCGGGCCCGGGCCACGGCCTCGCTCAGCACCTGGTGCACCGCGGCGGCGTCGTTGCCGTCGACGAGGCGGCCCGGCATCCCGTATCCCACGGCCTTGTGGGCGAGGGAGGGGGCGGCGGTCTGCTTGGCCAGCGGCACGGAGATCGCGAAGCCGTTGTTCTGGACGAAGAAGACGACCGGGGCCTTCCAGACGGCCGCGAAGTTCAGCGCCTCGTGGAAGTCGCCCTCGCTGGTGCCGCCGTCGCCGACCATGGCGAGCGCCACCACGTCGTCGCCCTTGAGCCGGGCGGCGTGCGCCAGGCCCACGGCGTGCGGGAGCTGGGTGGCCAGCGGGGTGCACAGCGGGGCGATGCGGTGCTCGCGCGGGTCGTAACCGGTGTGCCGGTCGCCGCGCAGCAGGGTCAGCGCCTCGACCGGGTCCAGGCCGCGCGCGACGGCCGCCAGCGTGTCGCGGTAGCTGGGGAAGAGCCAGTCGCGCTCCTCCAGGACCAGGGCCGCGGCGATCTCGCACGCCTCCTGGCCGGTGCTCGACGGGTAGACCGCCAGCCGGCCCTGCTTCGTCAGCGCGGTGGCCTGGGCGTTGTAGCGGCGCCCGCGGACCAGCTCGGCGTGCAGCCGGAGCAGCAGCTCGGGATCGACATCGGCGACCGCGTCCGTACCGAGCACCCGGTAGGGCTCCGGGTCCGGGAGCAGCGGGGCGGGGTCGGTGATCGGCTTCCAGGCCGGGGGCGGCGTGGGCCGGTAGGCGGCCGCGCCGGGCAGCTCTTGGACCGTCATAAAAAGCACCTCCTGGCATCGAGGGAGATCGAGGGTGTCGATCGGGGGTGTCGATAGGGAGCGAGATGTCGAGGGGTAGGCGAGGCACGGATGTGGTGTGCCTCACCTACCGATTGTTCGGTCGCGAGCGCATTTTGGCTACAGGCGCCGCCAGCCTGTGGACAAACGGTTCTCCACAGCCTGGGATAGGGACAGGTCGTCCACAACAGGGAGGCGCGGGCCGATGGCAGCTGAACAAATGGCCGACAGGGGCAGGGAGCCGGGCCAGACCGCGCCCGCGGCCACACCGTCGGCCGCACCTCTGGCCGCCACACCCCCGGCCGCCGTACCGCCGACCGCTCCGGCTGCTCCGGCTGCCCCTGTGGGCCAGGCGGGCCCGACAGTCCCGGCGACGGAGCCCCCGGTTCCGCCCGCGCGGCCGCTGGACGCCATCGACCGCGACATCCTGCGCATCCTCCAGACGGACGGCCGCGCATCGATACGGTCCGTGGCCGAACGGGTCCACGTCTCGCGCGCCAACGCCTACGCCCGTATCAACCGGCTCGTCGAGGACGGCGTGATCCGCGGCTTCGGCGCCCGGGTCGACCACGAGCGGGCGGGCCAGGGGGCGTCCGCGTACATCACGCTCAAGATCGTGCAGAATTCCTGGCGCACCGTGCGCGAGCAGCTCCAAGCGCTGCCGGGGGCCACGCACATCGCCCTGGTCAGCGGTGATTTCGACGTACTGCTCCTGGTGCACACGCCGGACAACCGGGCGCTGCGCGAGCTGGTCCTCACCCGGATCCAGTCCATCCCCGAGGTGCTCTCGACGCGCACCCTGCTGGTGTTCGAGGAGACGGACCTCGGCCCGCGCCCGGACCGGCCGGCCGAACTCGCCTGACCACGCGAACTCGCCCGACCGGCGCCGACGGAGACAGAACGACGACCGGCGCCGGGCGGGCTCAGCCGCCGGGCGGGCTCAGCGGCCGTTCGCCCGCATCCCTTCGAAGGCCAGCTGGACGACCGTGTCCGCGAGCTGCTCCTCCCCCGGGGAACCGTCCGGCTGCGGCCGGTACCACTCGACCAGCGAGTTCACCATGCCGAACAGCAGCCGGGTCGCCAGCCGTATGTCCACGTCCGCCCGGAGGTCGCCCTCGGCGACCGCCGCCTTGAGCAGCTCCGACACCCGCTGGTCGAACTCGCGACGCCGCTCCAGCGCCCAGCGCTCCGTCTTCGTGTTGCCGCGTACGCGCAGCAGCAGGGTGACGTAGGGAACTTCGGCCATCAGCACGTCGACGGTCCGGCGCGTGACGTACTCGACCCGCTCGACCGCGCGCCCGCGCTGCGCCCCCGGCTCGTCGAGGATGCCGAAGAGCCCGTCGAGCGCCCGGCTGACGGCCCGGCGCAGCAGCTCCTCCTTGCCCGCCACATGGTGGTAGATGGAGGATTTCGAGATGCCCGCCGCCCGGGAGAGATGCTCCATGGAGGTGCCGTCGTAGCCGCGCTCGTTGAAGACACGGACGGCGACGGTGAGCAGGGTCTCCGGTGTGTACGTGTCCCGCTTGGCCGTGGTCATGTCCGCGATCCTCCCCCATGAGGGATCAGCCCCGCGCAGGCGGGGACCATCGAAGTTGTCCACAGGTTTCCTGGGGCCTCTTGTCCCGACCGATCGTTCGGTTACTCTAACTCCGTCCGTACGTCCCCGCCCGGCTCGATGAGGAGTTGGTCCGCCATGGCCGCCGCGCTCACCCCCCAGCAGCTGTCCGAGACCCACCGGCCCACGCTCGACCAGGCCCTCGACGTGATCAGTACCCGCGCGTACTGGTCGCCGCACCCCGAGCACCCGAAGGCCTACGGAGAGGGCGGCGCCCCGGGCAGTCTCGGTGCGGCCGAGGGCAAGGCCGCCTTCGACGCGGTCCTGAACACCCGCCTCGACCTGGGCCAGCCCGGCACCGACGGCTGGACCGGCGGCGAGGTCTCGCCGTACGGGCCGGCGCTCGGCGTCGAGTATCCGCACGCCGACCCGGACGTCCTGCTGCCGGCGATGAAGGCCGGCACGGGCGCCTGGCGGGCGGCGGGACCGGAGATCCGGGCCCTGGTCTGTCTGGAGATCCTGTCGCGGATCAGCGCCCGCACCCACGAGCTGGCCCACGCCGTGATGCACACGAGCGGCCAGGCCTTCATGATGGCGTTCCAGGCGGGCGGCCCGCACGCCCAGGACCGCGGCCTGGAGGCCGTGGCGTACGCCTACCGGGAGCAGGTCCGCACCCCGGAGACCGCCGACTGGGCCAAGCCGCAGGGCAAGCGCGATCCGCTGAAGCTGCACAAGTCGTTCATCACATCCGGCCGTGGCGTCTCGCTGCTCATCGGCTGCAACACGTTCCCCACGTGGAACGGCTACCCCGGCCTCTTCGCCTCCCTCGCCACGGGCAACCCGGTGCTGGTCAAGCCGCACCCGCGCGCCGTGCTCCCGCTGGCCCTCACGGTGTCCATCGCCCGCGAGGTGCTGACCGAGGCGGGCTTCGACCCGAATCTGGTCGCGCTGGCCGCCGAGCGGCCCGGTGAGGGCATCGCCAAGACCCTCGCGGTCCGTCCCGAGACCCGGATCATCGACTACACCGGCTCCACCGCCTTCGGCGACTGGCTGGAGGAGAACGCCCGCCAGGCCCAGGTCTACACGGAGAAGGCAGGCGTCAACACGATCGTCGTCGACTCCACCGACGACTACCGGGGCATGCTCGCCAACCTGGCGTTCTCCCTCTCGCTGTACAGCGGCCAGATGTGCACCACCCCGCAGAACCTGCTGATTCCCCGGGACGGCATCGCCACCGACGACGGCGCCAAGTCCTACGACGACGTGGTCGCCGACCTCGCGGCGGCCGTCACCGCCCTGCTCGGCGACGACGCCCGCGCGTCCGCCCTGCTCGGCGCGCTGGTCAACCCGGACGTCAGGGCCCGGGTGGAGGCCGCCGGAGAGATCGGCGAGGTGGCACTGGACTCGCGCACGGTCGCGAACCCCGAATTCCCCGACGCGGCCGTCCGTACGCCGGTCCTCGTGAAGCTCGACGGCACCAAGGCCGACGACGACGCGGCCTACCTCTCGGAGTGCTTCGGGCCGGTGTCCTTCGCCGTCGCCGTCGAGTCGACGTCCGCCGCCCTCGACCTGCTCCGCCGCACGATCCGCGACAAGGGGGCGATGACGGTCGGCGCCTACACCGCCTCCCCCGAGGTGGAGCGGGCGATCGAGGACGTCTGCCTGGACGAGTCGGCCCAGCTCTCGCTGAACCTGACCGGAGGGGTCTACGTCAACCAGACCGCGGCCTTCTCCGACTTCCACGGCTCCGGCGGCAACCCCGCCGCGAACGCGGCGCTGTGCGACGGAGCCTTCGTCGCCAACCGCTTCCGCGTGGTGGAGGTGCGCCGCCAGGCCTGAACCGCCAGGCGTGACTAGGGGGTCTCCAACGGGTCCGGGACGTCGGCGTGGCGCTGTACCCACGCGTGCATCGCGATGGCCGCGGCGGCGCCGGCGTTGATGGACCGGGTCGAGCCGAACTGCGCGATCGAGCACACCATCGAAGCGTGCTTCCGCGCCTCCTCGGTCAGGCCCGGCCCCTCCTGCCCGAACAGCAGGACGCACCGGCGCGGCAGCTCGGTGCGCTCCAGCGGTACGGCACCGGGGAGGTTGTCGATCCCGATGATCGGCAGCCCCTCGGCAGCCGCCCACGCGGTCAGGTCGGCCGTGTCCGGGTGGTGGCGCACATGCTGGTAGCGGTCGGTGACCATGGCGCCGCGCCGGTTCCAGCGCCGCCGGCCCACGATGTGGATCTCCTTGGCCAGGAAGGCGTTGGCGGTTCGCACCACCGAGCCGATGTTGAAGTCGTGGCCCCAGTTCTCCACGGCCACGTGGAAGTCGTGCCGCCGCAGGTCGAGATCGGCGACGATCGCCTCCCGCGTCCAGTAGCGGTACGCGTCACCGACGTTGCGCCGGTCGCCGTCGGCCAGCAGCTCGGGGTCGTAGCGGTCGCCCTCGGGCCAGGGCAGCGGGTGCGGCCCGACACCGATCGTCTGGCCGTAGCCGTCGTCGTACTGGAGGGGTTCCGTCGGAAGGGGATCCGTCGGGAGGGGCTCCGTCGGGGGCTCATGGGTTCTGCCGGTCTCACTGCTCACCCGACGAGCGTATGGCCCCCGCCGCCGCCCTGGAGCCGGGGCTCCTCCGTACCGTCGTGGCCGTCCTTCGCCGGACCGGCCCCCGGCGGGCCGGCGGGCCCGTCCGCGGCGCCGGCCGTCCCGGGCTTCTCCTGCGTACGGGACCGGCCGGGCAGCCCGGGGAACAGCCGCCGCCGACCCATCGTGACCCGGGCGCCCAGCCACACGAGGAAGGCCGTCGGCAGGAACACCGCGTCGGCCGCGATCATCGCCATGGAGAAGAACGGCAGCCCGAGCAGCAGGGCGATCCCCGCGTGCTCGCAGATCATCACGACCAGCAGGACGTTCTTGACCCGCCGGTTGAACAGCGTGAACGGAAAGGCGACCTGGACGATGACCGTGCCGTACGTCAGCACCATCACCATCAGTCCGCTGGCGCCCAGGATGTCCGACAGGGCGGGCCACGGGGTGAAGTAGTCGAGGTTGAGCGGGTAGTAGAGCGCGGTGCCGTCCTGCCAGCGCGACCCCTGGATCTTGTACCAGCCGGCGGTCGCGTAGATCAGGCAGACCTCGGCCATGATCACGGCGAGGGTGGCGTTGTGCGCGAGGTTGGCCAGCACATCGAGCAGGGTGCGGGGCTCGCCGTGCGGCAGGTAGCGGTTCACGGCCCACCAGGCGGCGGCCGAGATCCAGATCGTCCAGAGCAGTGCCGGGAGCCACCAGGTGCCGCCGAGCCCGCCCATCAGCGTGGCCGCCACGAGGACGGGGCCGAGGAGCGTCCAGAGCACCGGGCCCACGATGTCCCGCAGCGGCGGCAGGCCCGCCGCCGCACGCTGTGCGCCGCGCGCCGCGCGCCGGGCGTCCAGCGACCAGACCTGGGCGCAGCGCGTCAGCACCAGGTAGATCGCCATGAGGTGGACGACGTTGTCGCCGCCGTCGCCCATGAAGATGCTGCGGTTCTGCACGGAGAGCACGCCGACCATGAAGAGGACGGACATGGTCCGGGTCCGCCACCCGAGCAGCAGCGCCGTGGCGGACAGCAGCGTGAGGACGTACACGGCCTCGAACCAGACCGTGCTGTCGGTCCACATCAGGACGGAGAAGGCCTCGTTGCCGTCCGTGAGCCGGCGGGCCAGCTCCCAGTGCCACGGGCTGTCGGGGCCGTACAGCTCATGGCGGTGCGGCAGCTCGCGCAGCAGGAAGAAGAGGTAGGTGGCGGCGAAGCCGATCCGGACGACGGCACTCTGGTACGGGCCGAGGGCCGAGGCCGTGACGCGCTGAAGGGCGCGGGCCGGACCGCCACCGGGGTTGCCGGGGCCTCCGGGGCGGGGGCCGTCCGGGCGGGGGCCGGACGGCTGGGTTGCCGTGTCCTGCGGGCTCGTGTCCTGCGGGTCCGCGGGCGAGGGGATGGTCACCGGTTCTCCTCCCCGCCGTGCGCCTCGTCCCGGCTCTGCTCCGCGTCACGGGCGGGAAGATCGTCCGGGTTCACGGTCCACCAGGGGAGTACGCGGTAGACGGGCCGGGTGCTGATCTTCTCGTTGCTCCACGGGGGCGGGGCGATGGAGCTGGTGGCGGAGCGGAGCTGGATGCGTTCGATCGTGCCGCCGTAGTCGCGCTCGCTCAGCCGCAGCATCGTGATCCGCCGGATGTAGCGCTCGGAGAGGTCCCCGCGCAGGCCGTTGGGGCGGTTCTCGCTGTCGTGGGAATTGACGTAGAAGTCCCAGCCCCGGCGGAGCTCGTTCTGGTTCACATGGCTGGGGAAGAAGCTGCCGCGTATCGCTTCGCCGTCCTCGTGGGTCAGGTTCATCCACCTCGTGGTGCGGCGGCCGTCGGCCCCCACCACATCGGCCCGCACATGGACGGCGACGTTCTGCTGGAGCGGATTGGGCGCGAAGAGCTTCCAGTTCTGCTCGAACTCCGGGTAGATCCAGCGGTCGATCGTCTTCCCGTGCTGCTTGGTCAGCGTGTTGGACGGGGCGACGTGCAGGAACACCATGGCCACCTGGGTGCAGGCGAGCAGTCCGATCAGGGACAGCGCCAGGGCCGCGACCACCTGGTACGGAAAGGAGAGCCCGGCTATGCCCCGGCCGGTGGCCAAGGGATCCGCCACCGGGACCAAGGGCTCCGCCACCGGGGCCGAGGGCGCCGACGGTATGGCTTCGGGGGTGTCCCGCGCTTCCGGGGGCCGGTTCAACGCCTGCGGCCAGGCGTCCTTCCCCCCGTCCGCAGAGCTCCTGTCGTGGTCCGAATCCATCCCGCCCCGCTCACCGTCGATCACCACTCAGTTATCCACAGGGTTGACACCCTACGGGCCTCCGACTCACCATTGAAGTCAAGGAACCGAACGATCGGTCGGTAGGGAGCCCGGGATGGCGGCAGTGACTGCGGACCAGACGACGCAGAAGACCCTCGGCACGGCGAATGCGGCGGATGTGGTGGACGCGGCGAGCGCGGACCGCATCGCCGCCTTCGACGCGACCGTCGCGGCGGACGAGCGGATCGAGCCGCGCGACTGGATGCCCGACGCCTACCGGGCGACGCTGGTCCGCCAGATGGCCCAGCACGCCCACTCGGAGATCATCGGCATGCAGCCCGAGGCCAACTGGATCACCCGGGCGCCCTCGCTGCGCCGCAAGGCGATCCTCATGGCCAAGGTGCAGGACGAGGCGGGCCACGGCCTGTATCTCTACAGCGCCGCCGAGACCCTGGGCACCAGCCGCGAGGAGCTGCTCGACAAGCTCCACGCGGGCCGCCAGCGCTATTCGTCGATCTTCAACTACCCCACGCTGACCTGGGCCGACGTCGGCGCGATCGGGTGGCTGGTGGACGGCGCGGCGATCACCAACCAGGTCCCGCTCTGCCGCTGCTCCTACGGCCCCTACGCCCGCGCGATGGTCCGCATCTGCAAGGAGGAGTCGTTCCACCAGCGCCAGG
Source organism: Streptomyces sp. NPDC091289 (assembly GCF_044757365.1). Classification (NCBI taxonomy): domain Bacteria; kingdom Bacillati; phylum Actinomycetota; class Actinomycetes; order Kitasatosporales; family Streptomycetaceae; genus Streptomyces; species Streptomyces sp. NPDC091289. The sequence goes on along the minus strand of NZ_JBIVUT010000004.1, from coordinate 28,817 downwards.
GGTATGAGCTGCTGCTCGCCCTCAGCCGTGGCACCGAGGCCCAGCACGCCATGGCCCAGGACGCGGTGAACCGCTGGTGGTGGCCCTCCCTGATGATGTTCGGCCCGCCCGACGACGCCTCGTCGCACTCCGAGCAGTCCATGGCCTGGAAGATCAAGCGACACTCCAACGACGAGCTGCGCCGGCGCTTCGTGGACATCTGCGTGCCCCAGGCCGAAGCGCTGGGCCTGGAGCTCCCGGACCCCGACATCCGGTGGAACGAGGAGCTCGGCCGGCACGACTTCGGCGCGATCGACTGGGCCGAGTTCCAGGCGGTCCTCAAGGGCAACGGCCCCTGCAACGAAGAGCGGATCACCCAGCGGCGCAGGGCCCATGAGGAAGGCGCCTGGGTCCGGGACGCGGCGGCCGCGTACGCCGCCAAGCACGCCCCGGCCCCGTCGTCGCCCCAGGCCCGAGCCCAGGAATCGGCCCAGGAATCGGCGCTGGCATCGGCACAGGCACAGGCACAGGCACAGAACAGCGCACCCGCGCGGCATGTGGAGGAGACGGCATGAGCAGCTCGACCGACTGGCCCCTGTGGGAGGTGTTCGTGCGCTCGCGGCGCGGACTGTCCCACACCCATGCGGGCAGCCTGCACGCACCGGACGCCGAGATGGCCCTGCGCAACGCCCGCGATCTCTACACCCGCCGCTCGGAGGGCGTCTCGATCTGGGTGGTCCCGTCCACCGCGATCACGGCCTCCTCGCCCGACGAGAAGGACTCCTTCTTCGAACCGGCCGGCGACAAGCCCTACCGCCACCCGACGTTCTACGAGATCCCGGACGGGGTGAAGCACCTGTGAGCGCCGCACTCGCCCTCGGCGACGACGCGCTGGTGCTCTCGCACCGGCTGGGGGAGTGGGCCGGTCACGCCCCCGTCCTGGAGGAGGAGGTGGCTCTCGCCAACATCGCCCTGGACCTGCTGGGACAGGCGCGGGTGCTGCTCTCCCTCGTCGGCGACGAGGACGAGCTCGCCTACCTCCGCGAGGAGCGCGCCTTCCGCAACCTCCAACTGGTCGAGCAGCCGAACGGGGACTTCGCCCACACGATCGCCCGGCAGTTCTACTTCTCGGTGTACCAGCACCTGCTGTACGAGCGGCTGGCGGCCGGGGACGGCGAGTTCACCGGCCTGGCGGCCAAGGCCGTCAAGGAAGTGGCCTACCACCGTGACCACGCCGAGCAGTGGGTCCTGCGGCTCGGCGACGGCACCGAGGAGAGCCACGGCCGGATGCAGAGCGGCCTGGACGCGCTGTGGCGGTTCACCGGCGAGATGTTCCAGCCGGTCGAAGGACTCGACTCCCCCGACTCCGGTGTCGACTGGCAGGCGCTGCGGAGCGGTTGGCTCGCCGTTGTCACCGATGTCGTCGAGCGGGCCGGCCTGACCCTCCCGGCGGGCGCGCAGTCCGGGGGCTGGGCGGCGGGCGCGGGCCGGCAGGGCCTGCACACCGAGCCGTTCGGCCGCATGATCGCCGAGATGCAGCACCTGCACCGCAGTCATCCGGGGGCGTCATGGTGACCGACACCCGGCTGGAGGCGGAGCTGCGCGACCTCGCCGGCTCCGTGCCCGACCCCGAGCTGCCGGTGCTGACCCTGGCGGAGCTCGGCGTCCTGCGGGACGTGCGGGTGGACGGCCCCGGCTGCGTGACCGTCCATCTCACCCCGACCTACACCGGCTGCCCGGCGATCGAGGCGATGTCCGCCGACATCGAGCGGGTGCTGCACGACCACGGCGTCCCGGACGTCTCCGTGGTCACGGTCCTGGCGCCGGCCTGGTCGACGGACGACATCAGCGCCGAAGGCCGCCGCAAGCTCGCCGAGTTCGGCATCGCCCCGCCGCGCGCCCACAGCGCCGACGGGGGCCCCGTGCCCCTGACGCTCTCGGTGCGCTGCCCGCACTGCGGGTCCACGGACACGGAACTGCTCAGCCGGTTCTCCTCCACGGCGTGCAAGGCCCTGCGCCGCTGCGTCGCCTGCCGCGAACCGTTCGACCACTTCAAGGAGTTGTAGATGTTCCATCCGCTCCGGGTCAGCGCGATCGAACGGATCACGGACGACGCGGTGGCCGTGACCCTCGCCGTGCCCGCCGAGCTGCGCGAGACCTTCCGCCACACCCCCGGCCAGCATCTGAACGTGCGCTACACCGTGGACGGCCAGGAGATCCGCCGCTCGTACTCGATCTGCGCACCCGCCACTGAGCAGCCCGGCGAACCGGTGCTGCGCGTGGGCATCCGCATGGTCGAGGGCGGGACGTTCTCCACGTACGCCCTGAAGGAACTGGCCGTCGGCGACCAGGTGGAGGCCATGCCTCCGATGGGCCGCTTCGTGCTGGAGCCGCGCCCGGGTCTGTTCGCGGCGGTGGTCGGCGGCAGCGGCATCACCCCGGTGCTGTCGATGGCGGCCACCCTGCTCGACCGGGAGCCGACGGCCCGGTTCTGCCTGATCCGCAGTGACCGCACGGCGGCCTCGACGATGTTCCTCGACGAGGTGGCCGACCTCAAGGACCGCTATCCGGACCGCTTCCAGCTGATCACCGCGCTCTCCCGGGAGGAGCAGTCGGCCGGGCTCCCCTCCGGACGGCTGGACGCCGAACGGCTCACCGGCCTGCTGCCCGCCGTGCTTCCGGTGCCGGAGGTGGACGGCTGGTTCCTGTGCGGGCCGCTCGGTCTCGTACGGGGCACGGAGACAGCGCTGAAAGCCCTCGGCGTCGACCGCACGCGGGTCCACCAGGAGATCTTCCACGTCGACGAAGGCCCCGCCGATGTGACGGTGGTCAAGGTCGCCGCCCCGTCCGACGCCGTGCTGACGGCCACGCTCCACGGCCGCTCGGGCAGCTGGCCCGTGCAGGACGCCGAATCCCTGCTGGAGACGGTGCTGCGGAGCCGTTCGGACGCTCCGTACGCCTGCAAGGGCGGGGTGTGCGGGACCTGCCGGGCGTTCCTCGTATCGGGCGAGGTCCGGATGGACCGCAACTTCGCGCTGGAACCGGAGGAGACCGGGGCGGGCTTCGTGCTGGCCTGTCAGTCGCATCCGCTCACCCCGGAGGTGGAGCTGGACTTCGACCGCTGAGTCGCGCGTACACCTCCGCACTGTTCCCTTCCCATAGAACCTGTTCTATCTTGACGTCCCGTCAGATCGTCAACGGTTAGCGGGAGGCCGGGACAGTGGACTTCACCTTCACCGAGGAACAGCAGGCGGCCGTCGAGGCGGCCAGGTCCGTCTTCTCGGATGTCGCGCCCGACCGCGCGCCCAGCCCCGCCCTGACGCCGGGTGCCGTGGCGGAGGACATCGACCGGCAGCTGTGGAACGAGCTGGCGCGCACGGACCTGCTCGGGCTCACTCTGTCGCCGGACCACGGGGGCGCGGGCCTCGACCCGATCGCGCTCTGCCTGGTCCTGCGGGAGTCGGCCAAGGTGCTGGCCAGGGTCCCGCTGCTGGAGAGCTGCGCGGTCGCGATGGCCCTCCAGCGGTACGGCGACAGCACCCTCGCGGCGGAGCTGCTGCCCCGGGCGGGCCGGGGCGAACTGATCCTGACCGTCGGCGCCAACGGCCGCAGCGGCCATGATCCGGCCGAACTCGCCGTCACCGCACGGCCGTACGGCGAGAACGGCGAGAACAGCGAGAACAGCGAGAACGGGGCATCGGCCGGGGACTCCGGCTGGGTGCTCGACGGGGTGCAGTCCGCGGTTCCCTGGGCCCAGGTGGCCGACTGGATCGCCGTCCCCGCGCACACCGCCGGGGGCCGGCCGGTCCTGGCTCTCGTGCCGCGTACCCGCGACGGCGTCACCCTGGCCGACCAAGTCTCCACCAGCGGTGAACGCCTCGCCGAGGTCCGGCTCGACGCCGTGCGCGTGGCGGCCCGCGAGCTGATCGACGCGGCGGAGTGCTGGGAGTGGCTGCGGTCCCTGCTCACCACGGGGACCTGCGCGCTCGCGCTCGGGCTGGGCGAGCGGGTGCTCACGATGACCGCCGCATACACCGGCAAGCGCGAGCAGTTCGGATTCCCGGTCGCCACGTTCCAGGCGGTGGCGGTCCAGGCCGCCGACCGGTACATCGATCTCCGGGCGATGGAGGCCACCCTCTGGCAGGCCGCCTGGCGGATCTCCACCGACGCCGGGGGACCGCTGCCCCCTGCGGGCGATGTCGCCGTGGCGAAGATCTGGGCCTCCGACGGCGTCCGCCGTGTCGTGCAGACCGCCCAGCACCTGCACGGCGGGTTCGGCGCGGACACCGATTACCCGCTGCACCGCTTCCACGCCTGGGCGAAGCAGATCGAGCTCTCCCTCGGCCCGGCCGCGGCCCATGAGGAGGCCCTGGGCGACCTGCTGGCCGCCCACCCCCTCGGCTGAACCGGCTGAACCGGCTGAACCCGTAGGCCCGTACCGGCCTCAGAGGACGAAAGCGGGCGTCCCGTTGTCCGTGACCATCGGGCGCCCGGCGCCGTCCCAGGCCTGCATGCCGCCGTCGATGTTCACCGCGTCGATGCCCTGCTGGACCAGGTACTGGGTGACCTGGGCCGACCGGCCGCCGACCCGGCACATCACATGCACGCGACGGCCGTCCTCGGCGGCCTCGGTCAGCTCACCGAACCGGCCCACGAAGTCGCTCATCGGAATGTGCAGCGCACCCTCGACGTGACCGGCCGCCCACTCGTCGTTCTCACGGACGTCCAGAACGAAGCCGTCCGACGGCACCGCCGCGGCGTCCACCGAGGGCAGCGGGGCGAAATTCATGGGTCATGCCTTCTCTCGTGCGATCTTGGGGCCTCGTAAAGGGGCCTCGTACATGAGCCTCGTACGGGAGCCTCATACGCGGGCTTCGTACATACGCGCACACAGGCATACGCGCATACGCGGCAGAGTCACCCGGAACGCTACTGCACCATCTCCGCGAGCTCGGCCTCACGCCGGGACACCTCGCCGAGCAGCTGCTCCGCGATGTCCTCCAGCAGCTGGTCCGGGTCGTCCGGGGCCATCCGCAGCATCGAGCCGATCGCCCCCTCCTCCAGCTCCTTGGCCAGCACCGTCAGCAGCTCCTTGCGCCGGCTGAGCCACTCCAGCCGGGCGTAGAGCTCCTCGCTCTCGCTGAGCGGGGCCGGCTGCTGCACCGGGCCCGCCGCCCACTCCGCCACGAGCTCCTTGAGCAGCTCGACGTCACCGCGCCCGTAGGCGGCGTTCACCCGGGCGATGAACTCGTCCCGGCGCTGGCGCTCCGGCTCGTCCTGGGCGAGGTCGGGGTGCGCCTTGCGGGCCAGGTCCCGGTAGAGCTTGCGGGCCTCATCGCTCGGCCGGACCCGCTTCGGCGGCCTGACCGGCTGCTCGGTGAGCATGGCCGCGGCCTCGGGGGACAGCCCGTCGGCGTCCATCCAGTCGTGGAACAGCTCGTCGACCCCGGGCATCGGCATGACGACCGCCCGCGCCTCCCGCGCCTTGCGCTCGTCCTCCGGATCCCCGGTCCGGGCGGCCTTCGCCTCCGCGATCAGCGCGTCCAGCTCGTCGAGGCGGGCGTACATCGGGCCGAGCTTCTGGTGGTGCAGCCGGGAGAAGTTCTCGACCTCCACCCGGAAGGTCTCCACCGCGATCTCGAACTCGATCAACGCCTGCTCGGCGGCCTGCACCGCCCTGGCCAGCCGCGCCTCGGGGCGCGGCGCGGCGTCCTCGGGGCCGGCGGGCTCCCCGGCAGCGGCGGCGTCCGCGGCACCGGAAGCGTCCGCCGCCTCCGGGACGGGCCGGGGCTCGTCAGGCCGGTCGTTGTCCTGCCGGTCTTCATCGTTCCGGGTGGTCGGCACCCCGGCGGCTTCGTGGGTCACCCGTCCAGCGTATGGCCACGGCCCGGCGGCACCGCACACACGGTGGGCCCCGGCCCCCGGGGTTACCCCCTCAGGGGCCGGGCCCTCCGCCTCACGGGCCCGTCAGATACCGAACTCGGCGGCCAGCCTGCCCGCCTTGATCGCCCGCACCAGCTCGGCGTGATCCGCTTCCGTACGGTCGGCGTACGTCACCGCGAACGCGGCCACGGCCGTGTCGAGCTCGTCGTTCTTGCCGCAGTAGCCCGCCAGCAGGCGGGGGTCGGCGCTGTGCGCGTGCGCCCGGGCGAGCAGCGCGCCGGTCATCCGCCCGTAGTCGTCCACCTGGTCGGCGGCGAGCGCCGCGGGGTCCACGCTGCCCTTGCGGTTCCGGAACTGCCGGACCTGGTACGGCCTGCCGTCGACGTCCGCCCAGCCGAGGAGGATGTCGCTGACGACCTGCATCCGCTTCTGCCCGAGCACCACGCGGCGGCCCTCGTGCGCCACCTCCTGCACGTCGAAGCCGACCGCGGGCAGATAGGGGGCGAGCACCGAGGGGCGCGCCTCCTTCACCTGGAGGACCAGCGGCTCACCCCGGTGGTCGAGCAGCAGCACCACGTACGACCGGGTCCCCACGCTGCCGGTGCCGACCACCCGGAACGCCACGTCGTGGATCGCGTACCGGGCCAGCAGCGGCACCCGGTCCTCGGAGACGGTGGAGAGATAGCCGGCGAGTCCGGCGGCCACGGCCGCGGCCTCGGCGTCCGGCACCCGGCGCAGCACGGGCCGGGCGTCGACGAAGCGCCGGCCGCCGTCGGGGCACTCCTCCGTGGACCGGGCGGCGAAGCGGGCGCTGGTGTTGTTGCGGGCCTTCTCCGAGACCCGCTCCAGGGTGCCGACCAGGTCACGTGCGTCCGTGTGCGAGACGAGCTCCTCGTCCGCGATCGCGTTCCAGGCATCGAGGGCGGGCAGCCGGGCCAGCAGCCGCATCGTGCGCCGGTAGGCGCCGACAGCGTCGTACGCGCCCCGACGGCAGGTGTCCTCGTCGGCCCCGGCGGCCCGGCCCGCGAGCACCAGCGAGGTGGCGAGCCGCTTGAGGTCCCACTCCCACGGCCCGAACACGGTCTCGTCGAAGTCGTTCAGATCGATGACCAGGCTGCCCCGGGCATCGCCGTAGAGGCCGAAGTTGGCCGCGTGCGCGTCGCCGCAGAGCTGGGCGCCCACACCGGTGACCGGGCTGCCCGTCAGGTCGTGGGCCATCAGCCCGGCCGCACCCCGCAGGAAGGCGAACGGTGTGGCCGCCATCCGGCCCACCCGTATCGGCGTCAGTCCGGGCACCCGGCCCCGGTTCGACTCCTCGACGGCCCGCACCGCGTCCGGCCGTCCCGGCGGCAGGACCAGCGAGGCGTGCGAGGACCGTGGCACCCGGTCGCGGAGAGCCTTGCCCGCGGCCTTCGGTGAACTCGCGGCCCCACGCCGGGCGAACCCGGGCACGACCGGAATACGCGGATCCGGCTCCGCGGCTCCGGCTGCTCCCGCACCACGCTGTTCAGGCATCGTCGTCCCGGTTCCGCCCATGGAGCGTCGCCTCCCCCACCCTCGTACCCGCTCGGCCGCCCGGCTGTGTGCCGGGCCGGCGGCCCTGTCCACCAGCGGCCGAGCACGACGGTACCGCCGATTCAGCAGCCGGTACCGGAGTCCGGCGCCAGATAGGTGTCCGCCCACTGACCGAGCTCCTTGAGCGCGGGCTCCATCGCGGCGCCGGCCTCGGTGAGCCGGTACGCGACGCGCAGCGGCGGCCCCTCGTCGACCTCGCGGATCACCAGTCCGGCCGCGCCGAGTTCGGTCAGCCGGTCCGAGAGCATGCGCTCGCTGATTCCGGGAATCGCCCGGCGCAGCTCGGCGAAGTGCACCGGTCGTTGCAGCAGCACCGAGACGATCGGGCCGGTCCAGCGTTTGCCGAACAACTCGAAGACGCGACTGATCCCCACATCGACCCGCCGACAGGCCTGCTCGCTGTGATCCGCCATGCCCCTAGAGTACTGCGCCACCACGAGTGGCTTACTAAAAATAAGTAGCTATGCTATTAGTAGTTACGAACGAAATAGATCCACCTGGACGCCCGCGAGACCTGTCACCCGCCCGCGCCCTCTTCCCCTCTCCGTTTCCCCTCTCGTGGAGATCACCATGGCCACGCTTCTGCACCTCGACTCCGCCGTCTTCCCCCAGGGCTCCACCTCCCGCGATGTCACCGCGGCCTTCGTCGAGGCCTGGCTCGAGCAGCACCCGGACGGCACCGTCGTCCATCGCGACCTCGCCGCCGATCCACTGCCCCACCTGGACGCCGGTGCCACGGCCGCGGGCGCCGACGACCCGCTGCGCCGGGAACTGGCCGACGAACTGGCCGCGGCGGACGCCGTCCTGATCGGCGCACCGATGTACAACTTCACGATCCCGTCCACCCTCAAGGCCTGGCTGGACCAGGTGATCATCGTCGGGTACAACGCGGGACCGGACTCCCCCATCGCAGGAACCCCGATGACCGTCGTCGCCAGCCGGGGCGGTTCGTACGCTCCGGGCACCCCGCGCGAGAGCTTCGAATTTGTCCAGAATTACTTGGAGAAGCTGCTCACGGGCATGTTCTCCGCCGAGGTGGACTTCATCGTTCCGGAGCTGACCCTCGCCCACTCGCAGCCGTCGATGGCCGAACTGATCCCGCTCGCCGAGGCCTCCCGCGCCCAGGCGTTCGACGACGCCCGACAGAAGGCGAAGGCCCTCGCCACCCGCCTCGCCGCCTGAGACGCCCAGGACCGCGAACCCCGGAAACACCGACAGGGCCGCGGAGCTTCTACAAGCTCCGCGGCCCTGCCGCATGAAGATGATGATGACGCTGATGAATCGGGCGTTTCACGTGAAACATGGCAAGCCCCGGGCGTCGCTCAGGCAGTCCCGCCGACCGCCACGCCCGCACCCGCCGGCTCCTCGTCGGCCTCGTCGGCCGCCTGCCCGGCCCTCGTACCGCGCCCGGCACCACCGCCCCGCGGACCCGCCTCGCCCGGCCGGGCGGCAGCGTCCTTGGCCTCCGCGGCGATCCGGGCCTCCTGCTCCTCACGCTCCGCCTTCTCGCGCGCCTGGGCCGCCAGGTCCACCCGGCCCTCCGGCTTGATGTGCGCGATGACACCGGGGTGAGCGATCGACGGCAGGATGTGGCGCCACATCTCCGCCACCTGCTCGCGCAGATCGGCGCGGCCGGAGTCGGCCTCCGAGACCAGCTGAATACCGGTGAACGAGGCGACGATGATTTTGGCCGACACCATCGGGTCGATCTGCGGGAACACCTCACCGCGCTCCTGGCCCAGCTCCAGCATCCGGGCCGTCGCGTCGATCCAGTCGCCCCACGGGTGCGGCCCGCCGAGGAAGACGCCCTCGATGGAGAGCCTCGTACCGGCCCGGGCCATCGCGTTGTGGCGCAGGGCGAACGCGAACTGCTGACCACCGTCGACCAGGGACTGCAGCGGCGATCCGTCCTGCTCGAACTCGACCGTGGAGGTCTGCTCGTCCATGATCGCCTGCGCGATGGCCTCCTTGGAGGCGAAGTGGAAGTACAAGGCCCCCTTGGTGACCTTGGCGCGGCGGAGAATCTCCGAGATGGCGGCGCGCTCGTAGCCGTAGTCGTCGAAGACACTCGCCGCGGCATCCACGATCGACCGCCACGTCTGGACCGCGCGAGCCTGCTTCGCCATTTCCTGCCTCCGGGACGTTCTGTGCGCTCAGCCCTTCACCGCCGAGCCGCCGTCGATCCAACCTCTGCGGCCAGCGTATGCAAGTGCGCCGTCGCACCGGCCATCGGTCTGTCCGGAAACCGCGCCCGCACCCGGTGGATCACCGCCCGCGGGCAACCGCTGCCGCCTCCTCCTCACCCGCCTGTCAGTACCCCGCCCGTCCGTCAAAAACACAGAGCAACAACGAAGAACCCCCGCTCCGGATCTCTCCGAAGCGGGGGTTCTCTCGATTCAACTCCGGCAGTTGCGAGCAACTGCCGTTGTGCGCGAGGGGGGATTTGAACCCCCACGTCCCTAAGGACACTGGCACCTGAAGCCAGCGCGTCTGCCGTTCCGCCACTCGCGCATAAGTGGTGTTTCAGACCCTCACCGTGTGGGGCGAGCGCCTGGCGACAAACGGAAGATTAGCACGGTGGACAGGGTGGATTCACATCCGTTGTTTCGCCGCCTCCGGGAGGGGAAGCGGGAACCCCGAACCTTCGCCCCCACTCCTCCAGAGTGCGTCCCGGGTGCGGGACACTGTGAGGAGGCCCCCTCTACGATCCGTGTGAGGGGTGACACTCATCCACAGGCCAGACAAGGGGAACCAGCCGATTTCCCGACGCGTGGATACGATCAGTAAGCAGTACAGGGACGATGACAACGGAGGAGGTGCCCCATGGGGGTCATGAAGCGTTTCGAGCAGCGCCTCGAGGGGCTGGTCAACGGCACCTTCGCCAAGGTCTTCAAGTCCGAGGTGCAGCCCGTCGAGATCGCCGGCGCCCTCCAGCGGGAGTGCGACAACAACGCGACAATCTGGAACCGCGAGCGGACCGTTGTCCCCAACGACTTCATCGTCGAGCTCAGCACACCCGACTACGAGCGGCTCAGCCCGTACTCCGGTCAACTGGGCGACGAGCTCTCGGGCCTGGTGCGCGACTACGCCAAGCAGCAGCGCTACACCTTCATGGGACCGATCAAGGTCCACCTGGAGAAGGCCGACGACCTCGACACCGGGCTCTACCGGGTCCGCAGCCGCACCCTGGCGTCGAGTTCGTCACAGCAGGACCCGTCGGCCCCGTCCCAGCCCGCGGCCGGGCGGCCCGCCGCCCCCCAGGCTCCCGGCGGCTACGGCTACCCCCCGAGCGCCGCTCCGCCGATGCCCGCGGCCCCGCCGCCCGGCACCGGACGGCCCCCGGCCCCCACGAACGACCGGCGCCCGCCGGCCACGCCCGGCCCCCTGCCGGACGCCCGGACGCGGCGCTGGATCGAGATCAACGGCACCCGCCATCAGATTTCCCGCCCGACGTTGGTGATGGGACGATCCACCGACGCCGACGTGCGGATCGACGACCCCGGCGTATCGCGCCGGCACTGTGAGATCCGGACCGGAACGCCCTCGACGATCCAGGATCTCGGGTCTACCAACGGCATCGTGGTAGACGGGCAGCACACCACCCGCGCTACGCTCCGCGACGGCTCGCGGATCGTCGTGGGCAGCACCACCATCGTTTACCGGCAAGCCGAAGGGTGAAGCGGGGGCAATGTCAGAGCTGACCCTGACGGTCATGCGGCTAGGTTTCCTGGCTGTTCTGTGGCTGTTCGTCATCGTGGCCGTACAGGTCATCCGCAGCGACCTGTTCGGAACGCGCGTCACGCAGCGCGGCTCACGCCGCACTGCCGCCGACCCGCGCCCGCAGCAGGGCCGCCAACAACAAGCGGCGCCGCCCCAGCAGCGCCAGACGCCCGGCCGGCAGCGCCGCGGGGCGCCCACCAAGCTGGTCGTGTCCGAGGGCACCCTCACGGGAACCACGGTCGCGCTCCAGGGCCAGACCATCACCCTGGGCCGGGCCCACGATTCAACGATCGTGCTGGACGACGACTACGCGTCCAGCAGGCATGCCAGGATCTACCCGGACCGTGACGGCCAGTGGATCGTCGAGGATCTCGGGTCCACCAACGGCACGTATCTGGAACGGACCCGGCTCACCACCCCGACACCAGTTCCGCTGGGCGCGCCGATCCGTATCGGCAAGACCGTCATCGAGCTGCGGAAGTAGTACGACAATGAGCGAGCGGAGCGAGCGAGCCGCGGCGGTCCCGACGGCGGACGCTGCCCGGTTCCCGACCGGAGGGTGGGCAGTGTGGCTCGAGACAGGCTGTACCCCGAGCCGACGGGCGAGGTGCGCATGAGTCTGTCGCTGCGCTTCGCCGCCGGGTCGCACAAGGGCATGATCCGGGAGGGCAACGAGGACTCCGGCTACGCCGGTCCCCGGCTCCTCGCCATCGCCGACGGCATGGGCGGTCAGGCGGCCGGTGAGGTCGCCAGCTCCGAGGTGATCTCCACGCTCGTCCCGCTCGACGACGACGTACCGGGATCCGATCTCCTGACCTCGCTCGGCACCGCCGTGCAGCAGGCGAACGACCAGCTGCGCGTCATGGTCGAGGAGGACCCCCAGCTGGAGGGCATGGGCACCACGCTCACCGCCCTGCTCTGGACCGGTCAGCGCCTCGGCCTGGTGCACGTCGGCGACTCCCGCGCGTATCTGCTGCGCGACGGCGTCCTGACGCAGATCACCCAGGACCACACCTGGGTGCAGCGCCTCGTCGACGAGGGCCGGATCACCGAGGAAGAGGCCACCACCCACCCGCAGCGCTCCCTGCTGATGCGGGCGCTGGGCAGCGGCGACCATGTCGAACCGGACCTCTCCATCCGCGAAGTCCGCGCCGGCGACCGCTACTTGATCTGCTCCGACGGCCTCTCCGGCGTGGTCTCGCACCAGACGATGGAAGAGACCCTCGCCAGCTACCAGGGCCCGCAGGAGACCATCCAGGAGCTGATCCAGCTCGCCCTGCGCGGCGGCGGCCCGGACAACATCACCTGCATCGTGGCCGACGTCCTGGACGTCGACAGCAACGACACCCTGGCCGGGCAGCTCAACGACACCCCGGTCGTCGTCGGCGCGGTCGCGGAGAACCAGGCCCAGCTGGGCGACGGCGGGGCCATGCAGACGCCCGCCGGCCGCGCGGCCGGTCTCGGCCGCCCCGTGCCCCCGCCCGCCGGCGGCTTCGGCCCGCCCGGCAGCGGCGACGTCGGCTACGGCGGCATGCCGGACGGCTCCTACGACGCCTATACGGACGACGACTTCGTCAAACCGCGCGGCGGTCGTAAATGGCTGAAGCGTTCCGTCTACATCGTGCTCGCGCTGGCCGTGATCGGCGGCGGTCTGTACGGCGGCTACCGCTGGACGCAGACGCAGTACTACGTCGGCGCGAAGGACGAGAACGTCGCGCTGTTCCAGGGCATCAGCCAGGACCTCGCCTGGGTCTCGCTCTCGAAGGTCGAGAAGAACCACCCCGAGATCGAGCTCAAGTACCTGCCGCCGTACCAGCGCAAGCAGGTCGAGTCGACCATCGCCGAGGGCAACATCACCGACGCCCGCGAGAAGATCGCCGAGCTCGCCGCCCAGGCCTCCGCCTGCAAGAAGGACGCGCAGCGCCGCGCGGCCGACGCCGAGAACCGGGCCCGTACGGGCGAGGGCGAGGCCGGCGGCACCGCCGGGGCCCCCGCCACCAGGACTTCCGCCACGTCCTCCGCCAAGGGGACCAAGCCGACCACCGCTCCCACTCCCGGCCCCAGCCTCTCGGAGGAAGAGAAGAAGCTGGTCCCGCAGTGCGGTAAGCAGTAAGCCGTAGGGGGCCTTCAGCACCATGAGCGTTGTCACCAACACGACCACCATCGGCGCGATCGACGCACCGAGCCGTCGCAACACCGAGCTGCTGATGCTGGTTTTCGCCGTCGCCATCTCGGTGTTCGCCTACGCCAACGTCGGGCTTGCCCTGGACGGTTCACTGCCGTCGGGCATGTTCGGCTACGGAGCCGGGCTCATCCTGCTCGGCGGCGTGGCCCACCTCGTGGTGCGCAAGTTCGCGCCGTACGCGGACCCACTGCTGCTGCCGCTTGCCACCCTGCTCAACGGACTGGGCCTGGTGCTGATCTGGCGGCTGGACCAGTCGCCCCGGCTGATCCAGCGGGCGGAGTTCCTGTACGGCTCGTACAGCCCCGACGCCCCCAAGCAGTTGCTGTACTCGGCGATCGGCGTCGCGTTCTTCGTCGCGGTGCTGGTGATCCTGAAGGACCACCGCATCCTGCAGCGCTACACCTACATCTCCATGGTGGTCGCGCTGATCCTGCTGATCATCCCGATGTTCTTCCCCGCCGTGAACGGCGCAAAGATCTGGATCAGCCTGGGTCCGTTCTCGATCCAGCCGGGGGAGTTCGCCAAGATCCTCATCGCGATCTTCTTCTCCGGCTATCTCATGGTGAAGCGCGACGCGCTGGCGCTGGCCAGCCGCCGCTTCATGGGGATGTATCTGCCGCGTGGACGGGACCTCGGGCCGATCATCACGATCTGGGCCCTGTCGATTCTCATCCTGGTCTTCGAGACCGACCTCGGCACCTCGCTGCTCTTCTTCGGCCTCTTCGTGGTGATGCTCTACGTCGCCACCGAGCGGACCAGCTGGATCGTCTTCGGTCTGCTGATGTCGGCGGTCGGCGCGGTCGGTGTGGCATCCTTCGAGTCCCACGTACAGCAGCGCGTGAACGCCTGGCTGGATCCGTTCTCCAAGGCGACGCTGGCGCAGAGCGACCAGATCGCCCAGTCCCTGATGTCCTTCGGCTCCGGCGGCACTCTCGGCACCGGTCTTGGCCAGGGCCACTCCGACCTGATCATGTTCGCCGCCAACGCCGACTTCATCCTCTCCACGGTCGGCGAGGAGCTGGGCCTGGCCGGGATGATGGCCGTCCTGATGGTCTATGGCCTGATCATCGAGCGCGGCGTCCGTACGTCTCTGGCCGCCCGCGACCCGTTCGGGAAGCTGCTCGCCATCGGCCTCTCCGGAGCGTTCGCGATCCAGATCTTCGTGGTCGCCGGCGGCGTGATGGGCCTTATCCCGCTCAGCGGTATGACGATGCCGTTCCTCGCGTACGGTGGTTCGTCCGTGCTCGCCAACTGGGCGCTGATCGCCATCCTGATCCGGATCAGCGACACCGCCCGCAGGCCGGCGCCCGATCCCGCACCGTCCACCGACGCCGAGATGACCCAGGTGGTCCGACCGTGAACAAGCCGCTGCGCCGGATCGCCATCTTCTGCGGCATCCTCATGCTGGCGCTGATGGTGCGGACCAACTACATCCAGTACGTCCGCGCCGACGATCTCAACTCCCGCGACGAGAACCGCCGCATCCGCATCGAGCGGTACGCCCACGAGCGCGGCGACATCATCGTGGACGGCAAGGCGGTCACCGGTTCCGTCGAGACCGACGGCAGCGACTTCAAGTACAAGCGGGTCTGGAAGGACGGGCCCCTGTGGGCCCCCGTGACCGGCTACTCCTCACAGGCCTTCGACTCCTCGCAGCTGGAGAGCCTTGAGGACGGCATCCTCACCGGCAACGACGACCAGCTGTTCTTCAACCGCACGCTCTCCATGTTCAACGGGGACAAGAAGCGGGGTGGCAACGTCGTCACCACCCTGAACGGCGACGCCCAGAAGGCCGCCTTCAAGGGGCTCGGCGAGAAGAAGGGCGCCGTCGTCGCCCTCGATCCGGAGAGCGGTGCCATCCTGGCGCTGGCGAGCACCCCCTCGTACGACCCCTCGGTCTTCGCAGGCAATTCCGACAAGGACTCCAAGGCCCGGCAGAAGCTCCTGAAGGACAAGGACAAGCCGATGCTCAACCGGGCATTGCGCGAGACCTACCCCCCGGGCTCCACCTTCAAGGTCGTCACCGCCGCCGCCGCCCTGGAGAACGGGCTCTACGACGACATCGACGCCAAGACGCAGTCGCCGCTGCCCTGGACGCTGCCGCAGTCCACCACGCCGCTCCAGAACGAGGGCAACATCCCCTGCGAGAACGCCACGCTGCGCGAGGCCCTGAGGGTGTCGTGCAACACCGTCTTCGGGAAGATGAGCGACGACCTCGGCAACAAGAAGATGATCGAGCAGACGGACAAGTTCGGCTTCAACAAGGAAGTCTTCACGCCCGTCCGCGCCGACGCGAGCATCTACCCCGAGGACAACAGGCCGCAGAACGCCATGGCCGGCATCGGCCAGGCGTCCAACCGGACCACCCCGCTCCAGATGGCCATGGTGGCCTCCGCGATCGCCAACGACGGCAAGCTGATGGAGCCGTACATGGTCGCCCAGCGCCAGGCCCCCGACCTGGACCCCGTCTACACGCACGAACCCAAGGAGCTCAGCCGCGCGCTCTCCGGCGAGAACGCCCAGAAGGTCCAGCAGATGATGGAGACCGTCGTCAAGGACGGCACGGGAACCAACGCGCAGATCCCCGGCGTCACAGTGGGCGGCAAGACCGGTACCGCACAGCACGGTCTGAACAACAGCGAGAAGCCTTACGCCTGGTTCATCTCGTACGCGAAGACCGACAACGGCTCCCCGGTCGCCGTCGCCGTCGTGGTCGAGGACGGCAACGCCAACCGGGACGACATCTCCGGTGGCGGCCTGGCCGCCCCCATCGCGCGCGACGTGATGAAAGCGGTCATCGACAGCAAGAAGTGAGACCTGTCACGGCGGCCGCCCGTCATACCGGACATCGGATACCGGTCGGATATCGGCTGACGGGTGCGGGCTGATCACGTCACCCGTGCCCGGTAGCGTATGCGCGAACAGCGCACCGCCGCGGACCACACACGGGTGCGGTCGGGACTGACGGAGAGGGCTGGAACAGTTATGGAAGAGCCGCGTCGCCTCGGCGGCCGGTACGAGCTGGGCTCGGTGCTCGGTCGTGGTGGCATGGCCGAGGTCTACCTCGCGCACGACACCCGGCTCGGCCGCACCGTAGCTGTGAAGACGCTCCGGGCCGATCTGGCCCGTGACCCGTCGTTCCAGGCCCGGTTCCGCCGTGAGGCCCAGTCGGCCGCCTCGCTCAACCACCCCGCGATCGTCGCCGTCTACGACACCGGCGAGGACTACGTCGACGGGGTCTCCATCCCGTACATCGTGATGGAGTACGTCGACGGGTCGACGCTGAGGGAACTGCTGCACTCCGGTCGCAGGCTGCTCCCCGAGCGCACGCTGGAGATGACGGTCGGCATCCTCCAGGCCCTGGAGTACTCCCACCGCGCCCAGATCGTCCACCGCGACATCAAACCGGCGAACGTCATGCTGACGCGCACCGGTCAGGTCAAGGTCATGGACTTCGGCATCGCCCGCGCCATGGGCGACTCCGGCATGACGATGACGCAGACCGCCGCGGTCATCGGCACCGCCCAGTACCTCTCCCCGGAACAGGCCAAGGGCGAGCAGGTCGACGCACGCTCCGACCTGTACTCCACCGGCTGTCTGCTGTACGAGCTGCTCGCCGTGCGGCCCCCGTTCGTCGGGGACTCGCCCGTCGCGGTGGCCTACCAGCACGTCCGCGAGGAGCCGCAGCCGCCGAGCAACTTCGACCCCGAGATCACGCCCGAGATGGACGCGATCGTGTTGAAGGCCCTCACCAAGGACCCGGACTACCGCTACCAGTCCGCCGACGAGATGCGGGCCGACATCGAGGCCTGCCTCGACGGCCAGCCGGTCGCGGCGACGGCGGCGATGGGCGCCGCGGGGTACGGGGGCTACGACGGCTACAACAGCGACCAGCCCACCACCGCCCTGCGCCCGGCCGACCCGAACAACGCCCAGACCTCGATGCTGCCCCCGGTCAACCCGGACGACGGCGGCTACGGCTACGACGACCGCCAGGGCCGCCGGCGCCAGCAGAAGAAGAGCAACACCTCGACGATCCTGCTGGTCGTCGCGGGCATCCTGGTGCTCGTCGGCGCGATCCTGATCGGCCGGGTGGTCTTCGCCCCGAACAGCGACGACGGCCGGATCAAGACCCCGAACCTGGTGGGCTCCACCTTCAAGAAGGCGGAGAGTCTCGCGTCCAACGCCGGCGTCACCGTGAAGGTCGGCGCCGAGGAGCCGTGCGAGGACCAGGAGAAGGGCGAGATCTGCTCACAGGATCCGTCGGCCGACGCGATGAT
The DNA here is from genome assembly GCF_044757365.1 of Streptomyces sp. NPDC091289. Taxonomy (NCBI): domain Bacteria; kingdom Bacillati; phylum Actinomycetota; class Actinomycetes; order Kitasatosporales; family Streptomycetaceae; genus Streptomyces; species Streptomyces sp. NPDC091289. Next base: position 11,195 of record NZ_JBIVUT010000004.1, on the reverse strand, counting down.
GGACAAGGACGGCACCGTCACGGTCGTCGTCTCCACCGGAGCGCCGAAGACCGAGGTCCCCAACGTCCTGGAGAAATCCGAGGACGGCGCACGCCAGGTCCTGGAGGACAAGGGCTTCACGGTCAACGTCACCACGGAGGAGTCCGAGAAGACCGAGGGCACCGTGATCGAACAGGACCCCAAGGGCGGCGACAAGGCCGAGGCCGGGGCCGAGATCACCATCACCGTGGCCGTGCAGACGACCGACCCGATGCCGGACGTGCGCACCCGTCAGTACGACGCCGCCGTGGCCCAGCTCAACCAGCTCGGGTTCACCAACGTCTCGCGGACCGACGTGGACTCGGACAAGCCGGCCGGAGAGGTGGTCGAGCAGACCCCCGCGGGCCCGAGCAAGCAGGCCAAGGACGCGCAGATCGTCTTGAAGGTCTCCAAGGGCCCGGCGCAGCCGGAGCAGGTCCAGATCCCCGGTGACATCGCCGGCAAGTCGTACCAGGACGCGAAGGGCCAGCTCGAAGGGCTCGGCTTCGTGGTCCAGCTCGCCCCGGGTTCGGTCGACAAGCCGGAAGCCAAGGTGATCACCAGCAACCCGGCTCCGAACACCCAGGCGGACAAGGGCAGCACCGTCATGCTCGTGACCATCGAGGACGGCGGGGGCGGCCTCTTCGGAGGCCGGGGCGACTGAGCCCCCGCACACCCGCCCCGTACGGCGAAGGGCCCCGGTCACCGCGATGGTGACCGGGGCCCTTCCCGTCTGCGCGAACGCCCGCGCGAACGCCCGCGCGGTGACTCAGCGCAGCTCGGCCGGCTTCGTGCGGTCCTTGTCGACCTTCTCCGTACGCTCCAGCTCGCCCCACACGATGTACCGGTACTTCGAGGTGTAGACCGGGGTGCAGGTCGTCAGCGTGATGTAGCGGCCGGGCTCCTTCACGCCCGACTCCTCCGGAACCGGCTGGATCACGTCGACGTTGAACTTCGAGGTCTCGGGAAGCGCCTTGTAGACCTTGTAGACGTACCAGGTGTCCTTGGTCTCGAAGACGACCGGATCACCGTTCTTCAGCTTGTGGATGTTGTGGAACTTCGCGCCGTGCCCGTCGCGGTGCGCGGCCAGCGTGAAGTTGCCCTCGTCGTCCCAGGGGAGGGCCGACTCGACGGGGTCGGTGTAGTAGCCCGCGATGCCGTTGTTCAGCGTCTTGGGGTCGGTTCCCTTCTTGACCAGCACCTCGCCGTTCTTCATGGCGGGCACGTGCAGGAAGCCGATGCCGTCCTTGGTGTCCAGGGCGCCCGGCCCGTCCGCCCACTTGCTGCGGACCGTGTCGCCCTGCCGGTCGGCCTCACGGTCGGCGAGGACGTTGGTCCACCACAGGGAGTACGCGACGAACAGCGCGAGCACCAGGCCCGCGGTGATCAGCAGTTCGCCGAAGACGCTGACGGCCGTCGCGACGGGGTGGCGGCCGCGCCGGCGTGCCGGGGGCGGGGACGCGGACGTGTCGGTCCGCTCGTCGTGCTCGGTCCTCGCTGCCACCGCACCGTCCCTGTCGTGAGGATGTTCAGCCGAGGAGCGCGTCGGGCTTTCCCTCGCTGCGCGGCCGTTCGTCGACTATCTTGCCCCAGACGATCAGCCGGTAGGTACTCGTGAATTCCGGGGTGCAGGTCGTCAGCGTGAGGTATTTGCCCGGCCCCTTGAACCCTGAACCGACCGGGACCGGCTCGATCACGGAGATGTTGGAAGGCGAGGTCTGCGGAAGGATGCCGGCCATCTCGTACGTGTAGTACGTGTCCCGCGTCTCGACCACGATCGGGTCGCCGGGGCTGAGCTTGTTGATGTAGCGGAACGGTTCGCCGTGGGTGTTGCGGTGGCCGGCCACCGCGAAGTTGCCCTGCTTGTCGGAGGGCATCGCCGTCTTGAGCTTGCCCTCGCCGTAGTGGCCGATCATCCCCCGGTCGAGGACCTTCTCCTTGTCGATGCCCTCGGCGATCGGGGCGACGACGTCCAGCTTGGGGATGTGCATGATCGCGAAGCCCTGGCCGGGCGCGAACGCGCCGGGCTTCCGGTCGCCCTTGGCCCATTCGTCCTGGATCCGGTTGGTCTCCCTGCCGGCGATCTGCTCGGCCCGGACGTTGGTCCACCAGAGCTGGTAGGTGACGAACAGCAGCATCAGAACGCCCAGCGAGATGAACACCTCGCCGACCGCCCGGCTGGCGACGACCGCCGGGCTGTCCTTCGCCGCCTTCGCCGCGCGCCGGGCCTCCACACGGGACATCGGGGCGGCGGCCGCGGCGGGCCGCTCCGCGACCGGTTCCGGGTGCCGACGGCCGCCCCGCTTGGCCGCCCGCCGTCTTTCGGCCCGCCCGCCGGAGGGAGGCGCGGGGGCCGGCTCGGGAGCGGGATCGGCGACCGGCTCGGGAGCGGGCTCGGCCGGGATGCGGGCGATGACTTCGGTGCGGGGTTCGTCGAGGAGATCCGGGGCCGGGGCCCGCTCCTCGGCCGGAGCAGCCGGAGCAGCCGGAACCGCCGGAGAAGAAGGAACCGCCGGAGCGGCCGGGGTGGAAGCCGCTGCCGGAGCTATTCGCGCAGACGGCTCCTGGGAGCCGTACCAGTCGCGTTGGTACCCGACGGGGTCGTACCACTCGTTCGGGGCTCCCTGGGGCTGCTGAGGCCCTTGGTGGGGCGCGTACCCGGCCTCGTGTCCGGTCGCGTGTCCGGTCTCGTGCCCGATCGCGTGCCCGTCCCCGTACGCGGGTTCCGCCGCCGGGATGTTGTCCGCCCGGAACCACGGCGAGGCGTGCCCGCCGGGCAGGGGATCGTTGAGCGGATCCGCGAGGCCGTCCACCGCCGCCACGAACGCGCCGTCGGCCCCGTAGGCCCCCTGCGCGTCGGGGCCCTCCGGTCCGGCGCCGGGTCCGGGGCGGCCTGCGGTCACGCGGCGGCCTTGCCCACCACCGGCGCGAGCCCCGCCGACCGCGCGACGGCCCCCTGGTCCCCGCACTGCTCCAGCCAGTTGGCGAGCATCAGATGGCCGTGCTCGGTGAGCACCGACTCGGGGTGGAACTGCACGCCCTCCACCGCCCGGTCGCGGTGGCGCAGCCCCATGATGATGCCGTCCGCCGTGCGGGCGGTGACCTCCAGCTCCGGGGGCAGCGCGCCGGGTTCGGCGGCGAGCGAGTGGTAGCGCGTCGCGGTGAAGGGCGACGGCAGCCCGGCGAAGACGCCCTTGCCCTCGTGGGTCACGGGGGAGGTCTTGCCGTGCAGCAGCTCGGGGGCCCGGTCGACGACCCCGCCGTACGCGACCGCCATCGACTGCATCCCCAGGCAGACGCCGAAGACCGGAACGCCGGTGTCCGCGCAGTGGCGGACCATCTCGACGCAGACCCCGGCCTGCTCGGGCGTGCCGGGTCCCGGCGAGAGCAGGACGCCGTCGAAGCCGTCCTCGGCGTGGGCGGTGGTCACCTCGTCGTTGCGCAGCACCTCGCACTCGGCGCCGAGCTGGTACAGGTACTGGACGAGGTTGAAGACGAAACTGTCGTAGTTGTCCACGACGAGGATGCGTGCGCTCACTGGCCTGCCCCTGCTCCACCGGCGCTCGCGCCGTCGACGGTCACGTCACCGAACGGAAGCAGCGGTTCCGCCCACGGGAAGACGTACTGGAACAGCGCGTAGACGACCGCCAGAACCAGCACGAGCGAGATGACGCTCCGCACCCATGCGTTGCCCGGCAGATGCCGCCAGATCCAGCCGTACATGCTGACCCCTCCATTCGGTACCCGCACCAGACTAGAGGGCCGCGGCCGGGGAGTGGGTCAGCTGTGGAAAAGCCCGGGTCAGCGGGAGAGAGCCGGTGGTCTCCCGTCGCTCACCGGCCGCGTCGCGTCCAGATGGGCCCAGGCGATCAGCCGGTGGCTGCTGCCCCACTCCGGCTCGCACGTGGTGAGCGTCAGATAGCGTCCGGCGCCCTCGAAGCCGGAGCCGCGGGGCACCGGGTCGACGACGGCGGTGTCGGTGGGCACGGTCCGGTACGGCTTCTTCACGATGCGGTACGTGAACCAGGTCGTTCCGTCGTTGACGACCACCGCGTCCCCGGGGCGCAGCTTCGGGAAGTCCTTGAAGGGGTCGCCGTACGTCCGCCGGTGCCCGGCCACCGCGAAGTTGCCCGTGTCACCGGGGCGGGCGGTTCCGCGGTAGTGCCCGAGCCCCTTCTGCAAGGTCCTGGCCTCGGTGTTCTCCAGGACGGGCCACTCCCAGTCGGCGCCGAGGCGGGGGATGTGCAGCGTCGCGAAGGGTTTCCCGTCGCGGTACGGGACCGGGGCCGCCGGGGCGGAGGGCTCGGAGGAGGGCTCGGAGGAGGCGGGCGGCGGGGCCGGCGTCACGGGTTCACGGGCCCATTGGCTCCGGAGCGTGTCCATCTCGCCCTCGGCCGCGTCGGCCGCCTTCACCCCCGTCCACAACAGGACGTAGGCGACGAAGAGCACGATCAGCGCGCCCACGGTGATGCAGAGCTCGCTGAAGGTTCTGACGACGAGTCGCACCGACACCGGACGGCCTCCCCGGGGATCGCCTCGGGCTCACTCCACAGGCTGTGCGTAGTGGAGATCCACTGTGCCCGAGTACCCGGGAAGAGTCACTGCCTCGTTCTCGTCGACTTTCCAGCCCAGCCCGTACGCCTTCACGTACAACAGGTAGTTCTGGATCGCGGTGGAGTCGTCGATCGCCCGCTTGAGCCTGCCCGGGTCGCCGACCGCGGTGACCTTGTACGGCGGGGAGTAGACGCGGCCCTGGAGGATCAGGGTGTTGCCCACGCAGCGGACGGCGCTGGTGGAGATCAGCCGCTGGTCCATCACCTGGATTCCGCGCGCCCCGCCCTGCCACAGCGCGTTCACCACGGCCTGCAGATCCTGCTGGTGGATGACCAGGTCGTTGGGCTGGGGCTCGGGGTAGCCGGGGTTTGCGGTGGCGTCGGGGGGCGCGTCGTCGAGGGTCACGCTGACGGAGTCGCCGGTGATCTTCGTGGTGCCGGCCGCCTTCTCCAGGGCCTTCAGCCGGGCGTCCTCGGCCTCGGTGGAGCCGTCGTCGCGCTGGGCGAGCGCGTCGATGTCCGCGCGGGCGCCGGCGACCGAGTCGTTCAGCTCGCCGTTCTTCTCGCTGCGCTCCCTGATCAGGTCGGAGAGCTTGAGCAGGGAGGAGTCACTGCGCAGATTGGTGCCCTTGGCGGTGTTGGCGCTGGTGACGAAGATGAGTCCGGCCAGGGCGAATACCGCAGCGGTGAGCCCCCGGACCGCCCACGCGGAGGTGCGCCGGGCCGGGCCTTCTGGGGAGTCGGCAGAATTGCTCAACGTACCCTTATCTCATCAGGCGCCAGAGAAGCACTACGCTAACGGACGCTCGGGGGAGGCAGCATTCCCCCTGGCATCCCGCCCCCGGCGCCCGCCACAGATCCCTGCGCGGTCACGCAGCGCATCGACAGGAGAGTCCCTCGTGCCGAAGTCACGTATCCGCAAGAAGGCCGACTTCACGCCGCCCCCGGCGAAGCAGGCAACGTCCATCAAGCTGACCAACCGCAGTTGGGTCGCTCCGGTGATGCTGGCCCTGTTCCTCATCGGGCTGGCCTGGATCGTGGTGTTCTACGTGACCGAAGGTGATCTGCCGGTCGACGCCCTGGGCAACTGGAACATCGTGGTCGGCTTCGGCTTCATCGCCGGCGGCTTCGCCGTGTCGACGCAGTGGAAGTGACGACCACCTCCGCGCAAGCCTTGCCCTGAGTTACCCACAGAGTTATCCACAGTCGGGGGAAAAGGTCAGACGATCTGTGGATAACCTCCACTCAAGTTGACGCCGGTGTGACTGCAGCCTCCCTCATCGAGGGGGGCTGCACCCCGTTGTCCGGGCGGAAAGACCCAGCTCAGCGACAAGGGGAACGACTGTTCCTCTTGCCATGCACAAGATTCTGCGCACACTGTGGACAACTTTGGTCCGCCTGGGGGTGGAGGGCCCCATTCCGCTCAGGTGAGCGCCATCGTCCGGGCGACGATCATGCCGACGGTCACCAGCAGGACGAGCGCGCAGGTGCCGGCCTGCACCGCCGTACGGCGTTCGCGCGGGGCGTGGACCATGGCGACGGCGATGGCGACGCCCGCGATCAGACCGCCGACGTGCGCCTCCCAGGCGATGCCGCCCCAGGTGAAGGTGAAGACCATGTTGAGCGCCAGCAGCACCAGCACCGGACGCATGTCGTAGTTCATCCGGCGCATCAGGACGGCGGTCGCGCCGAACAGCCCGTAGACCGCGCCGGACGCGCCGAGCGACCCCTGGTTGGGCGCGGCGATCAGATACGTCAGGGCGCTGCCCGCGAGGCCGGACAGCAGATAGAGCGCGAGATAGCGGGACCGGCCGAGCGCGGCCTCCAGCTGTCCGCCGAGCCACCACAGCCCCAGCATGTTGAACCCGATGTGCACCACTTCCTGGTGCAGGAACATCGAGGTCACCAGGCGGTACCACTGGCCCTCGGCGACGCCTTCGATGGATCCCGGCGGCGGGCTCGGGTCCCAGGCCCGCCCGAGCAGCGTCAGATCGTTGACCAGCTCGGGGCGGATACTGACCAGGAGGAAGACGGCGAGATTGATGCCGAGCAGGATCTTGGTGACCAGGCGCGGATCGGCGGCCACCGCGCCGCCCGCCAGCGTGCGCGGCCGACTGGCCGCCGGGTGGTGTCCGGTGCCCGAGCCCTGGCGTACGCAGTCGGGGCACTGGAAGCCGACCGAGGCGCTGACCATGCACTCGGGGCAGATCGGGCGCTCGCAGCGCGTACAGCTGATGCCGGTCTCGCGGTCGGGATGGCGGTAGCAGGTCGGCGTCGGCACACCGCTTCCCGCGGCCTCACGGCCTCCCGGCGGCTGCTGGTCCATCGGTCCTGGCCTGCCTCTCGGTCCTCGTCGCTCGGGCGGCACGGACGGGGCCGCCCCGCTGGTCCGCTCGGTAAGAAGTACGGACGGGCAGGGCGGTTGGTTCCCATGGAGGTCTCCCGCAAGGCCCGCCGGGAAGCGGTCCGTCAGCGGGTCTCGACGACCACGGACTCGATCACCACGTCGGTCAGCGGACGGTCGGTGCGCGGATTGGTCGGGACGGCCGCGATGGCGTCGACGACCTTGCGCCCGGCCTCGTCGGCCACCTCGCCGAAGATGGTGTGCTTGCCGGTCAGCCAGGCGGTGGGGGACACGGTCAGGAAGAACTGCGAGCCGTTCGTCCCCGGGCCCGCGTTCGCCATGGCCAGCAGATACGGCTGGGTGAAGCCCAGCTCCGGGTGGAACTCGTCGGCGAACTTGTAGCCGGGGCCACCGGTGCCGTTGCCCAGCGGATCGCCGCCCTGGATCATGAACCCGCTGATGACCCGGTGGAAGACGGTGCCGTCGTACAGCCGGTCCGTGGACTTCTCACCGGTCTCCGGATTGACCCACTCGCGCTGCCCGGTGGCCAGCTCGACGAAGTTCCGGACCGTCTTGGGGGCGTGGTTCGGCAGGAGCCGGATCTCGATGTCGCCCTGACTGGTCTTCAAGGTGGCGTAAAGCTGCTCGGCCACGATCTGCCTTCCTTCGTCCTTCGCCTGCCGTCAAATCCTTCGCCGGCGTCCGCCGATCCTCCCACGGACCGGGAAATGTACGGCCGGATGCCGGGCGAAACGGCGCGTTCGCCACCGAACCATGGCATTGTCGTCGGCACACTTCACATGAACCGTTTTGACCGCAAATGACGATCATGACCCGGATGCCTGTCCCGCATGCCGGGCATGGCCGTAACAGGCATGATTTCGAACTGGGCGGACAGGCGGAGTACCTACCCGCCACCAAGGAGGAGGATCCCGTGACCCGCATCGACAGCGTGCGCGCCGCAACCGACTCGGCGAAGGACAGCGCGCAGCACGCCGCGGAAGTGGTGGCGCCCTACGCCGACACGGCCAAGGAGCAGGCGGCCCACTACGCGCACGAGGCGCGCGTACGACTCGCGCCGAAGGTGACGAAGGCGGCCCAGCAGGCCCGTGTCCAGTACGCGTCCCATCTCGCACCGCGCCTCGAACAGGCCCGCACGCACGTGCCGCCCCGGGTCGACGAGGCCGCGCACCGCGCCGCGGTCTCCACCCGAAAGGCCGCACGGAGCGCCGCCGACTACACCGCGCCCCGCGTCGAGCACGCCCGGTCGGTGGCCCTGCCCGTCGCCGAGCAGGCGTCCGCCCGCAGCGCGGCCGCCCTGGCGGCGCTGCGCACCCAGGTGACGGCCAAGGAGATCCAGAAGCTGGCCAGGAAGCACCAGCGTCGGGCCAAGGCCGGCCGGGCCGCGAAGGGGTTCCTGGTGCTGGGCGTCCTGGCGGGCGGCGCGTACGCCGCCTGGCGCTGGTGGGACAAGCAGGCCAACCCGGACTGGCTGGTCGAGCCGCCCGTCGCCACCGAGGTGGGCGACGAGCGTTCGCCGCTCAGCTCGGTCGACGGCAGCCGCCGGGCCGACCTCGACCCGGAGGTCCAGGCCAAGCAGGCCGAGGCCGAGGCCGAACCGGGCAACGGGGACACCCCGGGCCTCGACGACCGACCCTGACCGGGTCCGGCCCCTGAAACCCGGGTCCGGCCCCTGAAAGAACGAACGCGGCTGCGGTGACCGCCCGGGCGGTCACCGCAGCCGCATGTTCGTCCGGTCGTTACCGGCTCACGGCGAAGCGCATCAGGGCCTGCTCGTCGCCCTGCTTGATCTTCCCGGTCTCGTTGATCACCTGGAGCTTCCAGCCCGCACCCTCACGGACCGCCTTGGCCACGGCGACGCCGTTGTCCTGGGTGAGCATGCTCGGCCAGATGTCGGCGACCTGCTGCGTGCTGCCGCCCGTCGCGTCGTACACCTTGAAGCTGATGTTGCGCGCGTTCTTGAACGCGCTGCGCTTCTTGTACGCGGCGGCGATGAAGACGATCGACGTGATGTTCGAAGGGATCTTCGCGAACTCGACGGTCACCGTCTCGTCGTCACCGTCCCCGTGACCGGTCTGGTTGTCGCCGCTGTGCACCAGCGAGCCGTTGCCCAGCGGGTCCAGGGAGTCCAGGCCGGCCAGCCGCACCGGGTCCCCGCCCTGCAGCGCGATGGCGATCAGGTCGAGGTCCGTGCCGGCCTTCTGCTTGATCTTCCCCATCAGGCCACCGCTGCTCCCGACGGTCGGGTCCCAGGACGCCCCGATGGACAGGTGGGTCACCCCACCGAGGTCCGCCGGGCCGTCTTCCTTCGTCAACGTGATCATGCCTGAGTCCTTTGGTGGCTCGACTGTTTTACGTATGAGTGTGCCTGGTGCCCCCGGTACTCGGTGCCCGGAGGCGGCCTGTCTGGAAACGACTCCTGGCATCCAGACGTTCCATGGCCCCGGCGACGTGCCGCGGGCTCGCTCAGTTCCGGCGGGGGAAGGCGGGGGAAGCAGACGGGACCGAGGAGGAAGCGGCCCCCGCACGCTGTTTTCAGCCCCGGAGGACGGAGCCGGGAGGAACAGCGAAGGGAAACCATGGCTGCGTCATCGCTCGTCGCCCGCTCCCCGCCCGCTCGCAGCGGGCTCGGTGCCGACCTCGAGAACCTCAAGAGCGCCCTTCGCCGACGGCAGTTGATCCGTACGGCCCCGGGGCCACGCGCTGCCCGGTCCGGCCCTCGTACTGACATGTCAGTACGGACCCGCCATCCGTTGCAGCCATGCCATGAACCCGCATACATCGTCCCGCGCAGCGCCCGCCAAATCGAGCGATCACAACGGACAGAGCATGAGCACTCAGGCGAACCCTCACTCCGTCTCAGTACGTTGCACGGAGCTTTCGGGCAGATCCCTGAGGCGTGCCAACCCGGACGCGGTGACCCACAACACGCTCAACACGGCACCGGCCGTGCCGATCCACAGAGTGGTCCGCAGGCCGAGCGCGGTGCCCAGCAGGCCGGCGAGCACCGCGCCGACCGGGCGCACCCCGAAGTTGGCCGTCTGCACCACGCCCATCACGCGGGAGCGCAGCGTCTGCGGGATGACGGCGATCAGATAGCTGTTGGTCGAGATGTCCAGGACCGCGACCCCGCAGCCGGCGCCGAGGTGCGCGGCGACCAGCGTCGCGATCACCAACGGCGCCGGCCCGTCGGCCAGAGGCACCAGCAGCAGGGGCAGACTGAGGCCCAGGAAGCCGGTGACGATGGCCGGGCCGATGCCGATCCGCCGCACCGCACGGGGCGCGGCGTACGCACCGGCCAGGCCGCCGAGCCCGAACACGGCGAACACCGCCCCGATCCACCCGGGGGTCAGTCCCAGCTCGGTGGTTCCGTACAGCACGAACAGCGTTGCCGTGAGGGTCTGGAACAAGCTCAACATGGCGACCCCGGCGAGCAGCAGGGCCGGAGCGCGGTGCGCCCTCACCCAGCGCAGCCCGTCCGCCGTCCCGCCCTGCCCACGCGGCGCGGGCGGCGCCTCCCGGGCTCCCCTGATACGTCCCAGGCACGCCGCCGAAACCAGATAGGTCAGGGCGTCCATCAGCAGGGCGAACGGCGCGGACAGTGCCTGAACCAGCGCTCCACCCGCGCTCGGCCCGGCGACCGAGGCCACGGACCTGCTCCCGGATAGCAGCGCGTTGCCGTCCACGTACCGATCGGCCGCGACCACGGACGCGTACACGTGATGCTTGGAGACCCGGAACAGGACGGTGAGCGCCCCGACGACGAGCTCCGTCACATACAGATGCGCCAGCGTCAGCGCCCCGCACGCATACGCCAGCGGTACGGAGGCGACCGCGGCGAACCGCCCGATGTCCGCAACGATCATCGCTCTGCGCCGGTCGGCCTGCCGGTCCGCCCACGCCCCGCCGGGTATCGACAGCAGCAACGAGGGCAGCAGCGCCGCCGCCGTGAGCCACCCCATCTCGGCCGCACCCACGTCCAGCAACAGCACGGCGGCCAACGGGATCGCCAGGATATTGATCTCGTCGCCGACCAGCGAGACGCTCTGGGCACTCCAGTACAGCCGGAACCCCCGCTCCCGCAGCAACCCCGCCCGGGGCGGGGGGGGGGGGGGGGGGGGGGGGGGCCCCGCCCCCCCCCCCCCCCCCCCCCCCCCCCCCCCCCCCCCGGCCGGGGCGCGGCCGGCCGGGGGGGGCCCGCCCCACGCCCGGTTCACGGCCACGAGCATGGGCCCGACGAAGCTCCAGCAGCTGCCCGA